>CAZYCT010000114.1:0-5473 GCA_964646135.1 uncultured Coprococcus sp.
GTTAAAGGAAGTCGCTATTTTGAGTCAGTGAAGCTTTATAAAGAAAATGGCTTTAAAGAACGCAAGGATGCAGAAGAACTGATTCTCCATTTAAAAATGGAGAATGAGCCACTGAAATGTAAGATTTTATCTGTGGAAAAGAAAAAAGAGAAAAAAAATCCACCATTGCTTTTTAACTTAGCGGAGCTTCAAAATGAATGTTCTAAGCGTTTTAAAATTAGTCCGGATGAGACGCTTCGCATTGTGCAGGAATTGTACGAAAAGAAATTAGTGACCTATCCGAGAACTGATGCAAGGGTGCTTTCAACAGCCGTTGCAAAAGAGATTACCAAGAATCTAAATGGGCTGTGCAAATACGAGATGGCAGCTCCATTTTTACAGGATATCTTGAAATTTGAAAGTTATAAGAATCTGGCAAAGACCAGGTATGTTAATGACAAGCAGATTACAGACCACTATGCGATTATTCCAACTGGACAGGGTCTTCCTGCTTTAGCGTCGGTGTCGCCAACGTCGAAAAGTGTGTATGATCTCATTGTACGAAGATTCTTGAGCATTTTCTATCCGCCGGCGGAGTATCAGAAAATCTCGCTTACAACACAGATAAAAGAAGAACAGTTCTTTTCGAATTTTAAAGTACTTACAGAACTTGGATATTTGAAAGTGGCAGGAAGTGCGAAAATGAAAAAAACAGAGAATCCTTCCGAAGAAACAGATAGTGAAAAAGAATTAGATGCAGGAATGTTTGAACATATTCAGAAGTTGAAAAAAGGAGACCTACTGGAAGTGACAGGATTGGAGATTAAAGAGGGTGAGACTTCACCACCGAAAAGGTACAATTCGGGTTCTATGATTCTGGCTATGGAAAATGCAGGACAGTTGATCGAAGATGAAGAGCTGCGTGCGCAGATTAAGGGAAGCGGCATTGGGACCAGTGCGACTCGAGCGGAAATCTTAAAGAAATTATTGAACATAAAGTATCTGGATTTGAATAAGAAAACACAGATTATTACACCGACACTTATGGGAGAGATGATATTCGATGTGGTTGAACACTCGATAAGATCGCTGCTTAATCCGGAATTGACTGCCAGCTGGGAAAAAGGACTCACTTATGTAGCGGAAGGTCAGATTACATCGGATGAATACATGGCGAAATTGAATCAATTTATAGTCAGTAGAACGAACGGTGTATTAGGATTAAATAATCAATGTCAACTGAAAGCATGTTATGATCGTGCTGCTGGATTTTATAAAAAAAGAACGACAAAAAAAGGAAAGAAGGACTAGACATGAAAGAAATGACAGTAAAAGAGTTGTACACATTGGAAGAGACGATTGCAAAAGATATTTTTGCAGATGTGACTTACCCTTGGGAAGTGCTCCCTAAAATCAGTAATTTCATCTTGGAGCTTGGCGCAACACTTCCAGAAGAAGAGTATGAAAAGCGCGAGGAGAACGTTTGGGTGGCAAAAACAGCGAAAGTAGCACCGACAGCTTTTATTGGCGGACCAGCAATTATTGGTAAAGACGCTGAGATTAGACATTGTGCATTTATTAGAGGAAATGCAATTGTTGGTGAAGGGGCAGTCGTTGGAAATTCAACAGAACTTAAGAATGTTATTTTGTTCAATAAAGTGCAAGTTCCACACTATAATTATGTCGGAGATTCTATTTTGGGATATAAGTCACATATGGGAGCTGGCTCTATTACTTCCAACGTAAAATCAGATAAAAAGCTTGTTACAATTAAAACACCAGAAGGAATCATCGAAACTGGGATGAAAAAGTTTGGGGCAATGCTTGGGGATTTTGTAGAAGTAGGATGTGGAACGGTTTTGAATCCTGGAAGTGTTGTGGGAAGCCACACAAATATTTATCCTCTTTCCATGGTTCGTGGATATGTTCCAGCGGGCAGTATTTACAAAAAGCAAGGCGAAGTGGTTGAAAAACAATAAATTTCATATGGTCAAAAATATAATCAAAGATAGGTTGACAAAACAGAACATACGTACTAATATATAAACATAACAAACATTTGTTCGGAATAAAGGAGAATTACATGGCTAATATGACTGATGAAAATAAGAAAAAGGCGCTGGAGGCAGCGATTGCAAAGTTAGAGAAAGATTATGGAAAAGGTGCGGTTATGAAGCTTGGAGATCCAGCTGCACAGGTACAAGTTGAAACTGTACCGACAGGTTCGTTAAGTCTGGATCTAGCTCTTGGAATGGGCGGTGTTCCGAAGGGGCGAGTAATCGAAATTTATGGACCAGAATCCAGTGGTAAGACGACTGTAGCGTTACATATGATTGCGGAAGTACAGAAGCGTGGCGGAATTGCAGGGTTTATCGATGCTGAACATGCATTGGATCCAGTGTATGCAAAGAATATTGGAGTAGATATTGATGAACTGTATATTTCACAGCCAGACAGTGGAGATCAGGCCTTGGAGATTACGGAGACAATGGTTCGTTCAGGTGCCATTGACATTATTGTTGTGGACTCAGTTGCAGCATTAGTTCCACGTCAAGAGATAGAAGGCGATATGGGAGATTCTCATGTGGGACTTCAGGCAAGACTGATGTCACAGGCTTTGAGAAAACTGACTCCTGTTATCAGTAAATCGAACTGTGTAGTTATTTTCATTAACCAGCTTCGAGAGAAAGTTGGTGTAATGTTTGGTAATCCAGAGACAACTACTGGTGGACGAGCATTGAAGTTTTATGCATCAATCCGTATGGATGTAAGAAGAGTAGAAACATTAAAACAAGGCGGAGAGATGGTTGGAAACCGTGTACGCGTTAAGATTGTAAAGAATAAGATCGCGCCACCATTTAAGGAAGCTGAGTTTGATATCATGTTTGGAAAAGGTATTTCGAAGGTGGGAGATATCCTTGATCTTGCTGCGAATGTCAACGTGGTAAATAAAAGTGGGGCATGGTATGCATATAACGGAGAGAAGATAGGTCAAGGTAGAGAGAATGCCAAGACATATCTGGCAGAACATCCAGAGATGCTTGATGAGATAGAGCAGAAGGTGCGAGTTCATTATGGAATTGGTGATGAGGCATCGGAAGATGTGGAAGGATAATTTCACAGAGGGATGTTAGATTATGACGATAACAAATATTGAACCGATCAATAGAAGTAAATATAAGATTTATATCAATGATGAATTCGCCTTTGTACTTTACAAAGGCGAATTGTCTAAATACCACATAGCTAAGGATGTAGTAATTACAGAAGAGACAATTGCCCTGGTTAAGAATGAGGTATTACTTAAGCGAGCGAAGATGCGAGCAATGTATTTGTTGAATGCAATGCCAAGGACAGAGCAGCAATTACGAGAGAAACTTACACAGAATGGATATCCAGGAGATGTGATTGACGGTGCAGTTCAGTATGTGAAATCTTTTGGTTATATTAATGATGAGTCGTATATTCGTAATTTTATTCTTGGAAAAAAGCAGAATAAAAGTAAAAGAGAAATTATTATGCTGCTTGAACAAAAGGGATTAAAGGGTGAATTGGTAGATACGATTGTAGAAGAGATGTATGAAGAAGATTCTGAGGTTTCAACAATACGCGAGTTGATGCGGAAGAAAAGATGGGATCCTTCTGAAATGGAGATGCAAGAAAGACAGAAGGCGTTTGCTTATTTTATGAGAAAAGGTTTTTCATACGAGGAGATTCGCAAGGCTTTTTAAAGTGATTGCCTTGACATATGTAGAAAAAAAGTATAAAATTGGTATGTTGTACTAGATATAACGAAAACTAAATAAGGAGGTGCTCCTGTGCCGACAGTAGGAATAATTATTGTTGCAATCCTTGTTTCAATAGTTGTTGCGGTTCCGATTACTTATCTTATCACAGTGAACAAATTGAAGAATGATGCGAATTCTAAGATTGGTAATGCTGATGTTAAGGCAAGGGAAATTATTGATGACGCATTGAAGACAGCTGAAGCTAAGAAGAAGGAGTCCCTTTTGGAAATTAAGGAAGAATCTATCAGAACAAAGAATGAGCTCGAAAAGGAAACAAAAGAACGTAGAGCAGAATTACAGCGTTATGAGAAGCGTGTCCTTTCCAAAGAGGAAGCCATCGAGAAGCGTTCAGAAGCAATGGAACGTCGCGAAGCATCGTTTACAGCTAGAGAAGAAGCAATGAAGCAGCGAGAAGTTCAAGTTGAAGAACTTGGCAAGCAAAGAGTGCAGGAACTCGAAAGAATCTCAGGACTTACCTCCGAACAAGCAAAGGATTATCTGTTAAAGACTGTTGAAGAAGATGTAAAACATGATACTGCTAAAATGATCAAAGAGCTTGAGAATCAAGCAAAAGAAGAAGCTGAGAAGAAGGCACGCGAGTGTGTTGTCACAGCGATTCAGAGATGTGCAGCAGATCATGTGGCTGAAACTACTATTTCAGTTGTACAGCTTCCAAGTGATGAGATGAAGGGACGAATTATTGGTAGAGAAGGACGTAACATTCGTACGTTGGAAACTCTTACAGGAGTGGAACTGATAATAGATGATACACCAGAAGCGGTTGTATTGTCAGGATTTGACCCTATTCGCCGAGAAGTTGCGAGAATTGCGTTGGAACGTCTGATAGTTGATGGACGTATTCACCCAGCAAGAATCGAAGAGATGGTGGAAAAAGCACAGAAAGAAGTAGACACAATGATTCGTGAAGAAGGGGAAGCAGCAGCGTTAGAAGTTGGTGTTCATGCTATTCATCCAGAGCTCATTCGTCTTTTGGGACGTATGAAGTTCCGAACAAGTTATGGACAGAATGCATTGAAACATTCGATTGAAGTTGCTCAGCTTTCAGGGCTTTTAGCTGGAGAAATCGGATTAGATGTTCGTACAGCAAAACGTGCTGGACTTTTACATGACATTGGTAAATCTATCGATCATGATGTGGAAGGCTCACATATTCAGATTGGTGTGGATCTTTGTAGAAAGTACAAAGAATCGCCAATCATCATCAATGCAGTTGAAGCGCATCATGGTGATGTAGAACCAGAATCCTTGATTGCATGTGTTGTGCAGGCAGCAGATACTATCTCAGCTGCACGCCCAGGTGCAAGAAGAGAGACATTAGAAACATACACAAACAGATTAAAACAGTTAGAAGATATCACGAACCAGTTTAAGGGCGTTGAGAAGTCTTTTGCAATTCAAGCAGGTAGAGAGATTCGCGTAATGGTAGTTCCTGAACAAGTATCTGATGATGATATGGTATTACTAGCGAGAGATATTTCAAAACAGATTGAATTTGAGTTGGAATATCCAGGACAGATAAAGGTTAATGTAATCCGCGAATCGCGTGTTACGGACTACGCAAAATAGGAAAACCGAAGAGAACAATAGGTAGAAATGTTCAAAAATATATATTTTTGAAGGTTTCTACCTTTTTTTTACGAGAAAAGATACAAAAGCAAGAATACATAATTGTTAAAAAGAAGAAT
>CAZYCT010000115.1:0-5404 GCA_964646135.1 uncultured Coprococcus sp.
TCATTGTAAGCTGTGTACCAGGTTCACCGATTGACTGAGCAGCGATAATACCAACTGCTTCACCAACTTGAACTGGCTCACCAGTTGCCATGTTAGCTCCATAACATTTTGCACAAATTCCCACGTGTGATTTACAAGTAAGGATTGTACGAATCTTCACTTTCTTGATTGGGAAGCTTCCGTCATCGCCAACGCCACTGTTCACAATCTTCTCAGCACGTTTTGGTGTAATCATATGGTTCGCTTTTACAAGTACATTTCCTTCACTGTCACAGATTGTATAGCATGAGTAACGACCTGTGATACGATCCTGAAGACTTTCAATTTCTTCATTTCCATCTGTAAATGCGCTGACATACATACCAGGAATCTCTGCACCTTCTGGAACACAGTCAACTTCTCGGATGATCAAATCCTGCGAAACATCTACCAGACGTCTTGTAAGGTATCCAGAGTCCGCTGTACGAAGAGCTGTATCTGAAAGTCCTTTACGCGCACCATGGGCAGACATGAAGTATTCCAATACGTCAAGTCCTTCACGGAAGTTTGACTTAATTGGGAGCTCGATTGTACGACCTGTTGTATCCGCCATAAGTCCACGCATACCTGCAAGCTGTTTGATCTGTTTATCAGAACCACGGGCACCTGAGTCAGCCATCATGTAAATGTTATTGTACTTATCGAGTCCATCTAACAGTGCTTTTGTCAAGGCATCGTCAGTATTCTTCCATGTCTCTACAACTTCTTTGTAACGTTCTTCTTCTGTAATAAGACCACGCTTAAAGTTCTTTGTAATCTTATCAACAGTATCCTGAGCTGCTGCAATCATCTCTGGTTTCTGAGGTGGCACAGTCATATCTGAAATAGATACGGTCATAGCTGCTCTTGTTGAATATTTATAACCAATTGATTTTACATCATCGAGAACTTCTGCTGTAGCAGATGCTCCATGTGTGTTGATAACTTTTTCAAGAATCTTCTTCAACTGTTTCTTTCCTACATGGAAATCAATTTCAAGAAGTAATGCGTTTTCTTCTTTTTCTCGATCCACAAAGCCAAGATCCTGAGGAATAATCTCATTGAAGATGAAACGTCCCAATGTAGATTCTACAGTTCCTGTCTTGATTGTTCCATCTGGCATCTTCTTTTCTACACGAACCTTGATTCTTGAGTGCAGTGTGACAACTCCATTTTCATAGGCGAGGATTGCTTCGTTAATGCTCTTGAATACCTTACCTTCACCTGTTGCTCCTGGTCTTTCCTGTGTTAAATAGTAAATACCAAGGACCATATCCTGTGATGGAACAGCAACCGGACCACCGTCAGAAGGTTTCAAAAGGTTGTTTGGTGAGAGCAGAAGGAATCGACATTCTGCCTGTGCTTCTACTGAAAGTGGAAGATGCACGGCCATCTGGTCACCGTCGAAATCGGCGTTGAACGCTGTACATACCAATGGATGAAGCTTGATTGCCTTACCTTCTACAAGAATTGGTTCAAATGCCTGAATACCAAGTCTGTGAAGTGTAGGGGCACGGTTCAGCATAACTGGATGTTCTTTGATTACCTCTTCAAGTACATCCCAAACCTCTGGCTGAAGACGTTCTACCATCTTCTTCGCATTCTTTATGTTGTGTGCCGTTCCGTTGGCAACAAGTTCTTTCATAACGAATGGTTTAAAAAGCTCGATTGCCATTTCTTTCGGAAGACCACACTGATAAATCTTAAGTTCCGGTCCTACTACGATAACGGAACGTCCTGAGTAGTCAACACGTTTTCCAAGAAGGTTCTGACGGAAACGTCCTGATTTACCTTTCAGCATATCAGAAAGTGACTTAAGGGCTCTGTTACCAGGTCCAGTTACTGGACGTCCACGACGTCCATTATCGATAAGAGCATCTACTGCTTCCTGCAGCATTCTCTTTTCATTTCGAACGATAATGTCTGGAGCTCCAAGTTCAAGAAGTCTTCTCAGACGATTATTTCTGTTGATAATTCTGCGATATAAATCATTCAAATCTGATGTAGCAAAACGTCCACCGTCAAGCTGTACCATTGGACGAAGATCTGGTGGAATTACCGGAACAGCAGTCAGGATCATCCATTCTGGCTTATTTCCAGATTCACGGAATGCTTCCACAACTTCCAGACGTTTTACGATTCTCGCACGTTTCTGTCCTGTTGCGCCAACAAGTCCGCTCTGCAATTCTTCATATTCCTTATCCAGGTCGATTGCTTCCAAAAGTTCCTTGATAGATTCAGCACCCATACCTACACGGAATGCATGATCTCCCCAAGTCTCTCTTGCTTCCTGATATTCTGTCTCTGAAAGCACCTGCTTGTACTGTAAATCTGTCTCACCTTTATCCAACACAATGTAAGAAGCAAAATACAATACTTTTTCCAGTGTTCTTGGTGATAAGTCAAGGATCAGACCCATTCTGCTAGGGATTCCCTTGAAATACCAGATATGTGAAACTGGCGCCGCCAGTGCAATGTGACCCATACGTTCACGGCGCACTGTCGACTTTGTTACTTCAACACCACAACGGTCGCACACAACGCCTTTGTAGCGAATCTTTTTATATTTTCCACAGTGACATTCCCAGTCTTTGCTAGGTCCAAAGATTCGTTCACAGAACAAACCGTCTCTTTCTGGTTTCAATGTTCTGTAATTGATTGTCTCTGGTTTTGTCACTTCACCCTTAGACCATTCCAGAATCTTTTCCGGAGACGCCAGGCCAATTTTAATCGCATCAAACGTCATTGGCTGATACGTTGCTTCATTTTTTGTCTCTGTCATATCGGCATCCTCCCTATTCTTCTAATAAGTCCATAGTGTCATCATAAGCATCATATGAATCTTCATAAGAATCTCCATATACATCTTCTTCATCGTAAGAGTCAAACTCTTCATCTTCTACATTTTCTTCTGTCACATCAACCAGTTCTTCTCCCTTGAATTCCTGCTTGCTGTATCCATGTTTTCCATAGTCTTCATTATCATCGTTATAACGTCTGTCACCTTCAATGATATGATTCAGGTTTGTATCTCCGTAGTCTACACTTTCCATAATTTCAACTTCTGTGTTGTCGTCACGAAGTACACGTACATCAAGTCCAAGAGACTGAAGTTCTTTGAGAAGTACCTTGAACGATTCTGGAATTCCAGGTTCAGGGATATTTTCTCCTTTGATGATGGCTTCGTATGTCTTCACACGTCCCACAACGTCATCTGACTTCACTGTAAGAATTTCCTGAAGTGTATATGATGCACCATAAGCTTCCAGAGCCCAAACTTCCATTTCTCCGAAACGCTGTCCACCAAACTGAGCTTTACCACCCAGCGGCTGCTGTGTAACGAGTGAGTATGGACCAGTTGAACGTGCATGAATCTTATCATCTACCAAGTGATGCAGTTTCAGATAATGCATGTGTCCAATTGTTACCGCACTGTCAAAATATTCTCCTGTACGGCCGTCACGCAGTCTAACTTTACCATCGCGAGACAATGGAACACCTTTCCAAAGTGCTCTGTGTTCTCTATTTTCATATAAGTATTCCAATACTTCTGGAAGAAGTTCTTCTTTGTGTCTTGCTTCGAATTCTTCCCATGAAAGATTTACATAATCATTTGCAAGGTCCAAAGTATCCATAATGTCTACTTCGTTTGCACCGTCAAATACAGGTGTTGAAATGTTAAATCCAAGTGCTTTAGAAGCCAGACTTAAGTGGATTTCAAGTACCTGTCCAATGTTCATACGTGAAGGTACACCCAGCGGATTCAATACGATATCCAGTGGACGTCCATTTGGTAAGAATGGCATGTCTTCTACTGGAAGTACGCGGGATACAACACCCTTGTTACCATGACGTCCAGCCATCTTGTCACCTACAGAAATCTTTCTCTTCTGTGCGATATAAATGCGGACTGCCTGATTTACTCCAGGTGCCAATTCATCGCCATTTGCTCTTGTAAATACTTTCGCGTCTACAACAATACCATATTCTCCATGTGGAACTTTCAGTGATGTATCTCTTACTTCACGAGCTTTTTCACCGAAAATTGCGCGGAGAAGTCTTTCTTCTGCGGTAAGCTCTGTCTCTCCCTTTGGAGTTACTTTACCTACAAGAATATCTCCCGCACGAACTTCTGCACCGATACGGATGATACCTCTGTCGTCCAGATCTTTCAACGCATCATCACCCACACCTGGAATGTCTCTTGTGATTTCTTCAGGTCCGAGCTTTGTATCTCTTGCTTCTGCTTCGTATTCTTCAATATGAACAGATGTATAAACATCGTCCTGAACCAATCTTTCGCTAAGAAGTACAGCATCTTCGTAGTTGTATCCTTCCCATGTCATGAAACCAATGAGTGGATTCTTACCAAGAGCCATTTCTCCATTCGATGTAGATGGTCCGTCAGCGATTACCTGTCCCTTCTCAACGCGTTCACCTTTCACTACAATCGTTCTCTGATTGTAGCAGTTACTCTGGTTACTGCGAAGGAACTTCGTCAATTTATAAGTTTTTCTTGTTGTATCGTCCTGTTTGATTACGATTTCTGTTGCAGTAGCACGCTCTACGATACCACCTTGTTCTGCAACGATACAAACGCCAGAGTCAACTGCAGATTTCACTTCCATACCTGTTCCAACAACTGGAGCTTCTGTAATGAGAAGTGGCACAGCCTGACGCTGCATGTTAGATCCCATCAATGCTCGGTTCGCATCATCGTTTTCCAAGAAAGGAATCAATGCTGTCGCAACTGAGAATACCATCTTTGGTGATACGTCCATATAATCAAACATTCTTCTTTCGTATTCCTGTGTTTCTTCGCGGAAACGTCCAGATACGTTCTTGTGAATGAAATGTCCTTCTTCGTCCAGTGGCTCATTGGCCTGTGCTACATGGTAATTATCTTCTTCGTCAGCTGTCATATAAACAACTTCTTCTGTAACAACTGGATTCTTCGGATCTGTCTTATCTATCTTACGATATGGTGCTTCTACAAAACCATATTCGTTGATTCTCGCATAAGTAGCAAGCGAGTTGATCAAACCGATGTTTGGTCCTTCAGGTGTCTCGATTGGACACATTCTTCCATAGTGAGAGTAGTGAACGTCTCGAACCTCGAACCCTGCACGGTCACGTGAAAGTCCACCTGGTCCAAGTGCTGACAAACGTCTCTTGTGAGTAAGCTCACCTAATGGGTTGTTCTGATCCATGAACTGTGAAAGCTGTGAAGAACCGAAGAACTCTTTCACTGCTGCAGTCACTGGTTTGATGTTGATAAGTGACTGTGGTGAAATTCCTTCCTGATCTTGTGTTGTCATTCTTTCACGAACAACTCTCTCTAATCTTGAAAGACCGATTCTATACTGATTCTGCAACAATTCACCTA
>CAZYCT010000116.1:0-5285 GCA_964646135.1 uncultured Coprococcus sp.
TTCTCTGGTCGATATCCCAACTTATTAGAACTGTCTTTGATTGGTAAAATATTTGTTGCCGGAGTTCCGATAAACTGTGCCGTAAAAATATTGTCTGGATCATTATAGATTTCTTCCGGGGAAGCCTGCTGCATGATTTTTCCTTGATTCATCAATACGATATAATCCGCCATAGCCATAGATTCCACCTGATCATGAGTCACATAAACAAAAGTAGTCTTCAATTCTTCATGAAGCTGAATCAATTCACTGCGCATGGTAGCACGCAGTTTTGCATCCAAGTTAGAAAGCGGTTCATCCATTAAGAAAACAGCTGGCTCTTTTACCATTGCGCGCGCTAATGCGATACGCTGCCTTTGTCCTCCAGATAACTGTGACGGTTTTCGATTCAAATATTCTTCCAGTCCAACAATCTTCGCAACTTTCTGAATACGTCTTTCCCGCTCTTCCTTCGGAATTTTATTATTTTTTAAACAAAATTCAATATTATCTTTTACTGACATCGTCGGATAGATTGCATAACTTTGAAACACCATTGCAACATTTCTTTTTCCTGGCGGCACATCCGATATGTCATCACCATCCATATAAATTTTTCCTTCTGTAGCTGGACCAATCCCTGCGATCATACGAAGCAGTGTCGTTTTCCCGCAACCTGATGGACCTAATAAAACAGTAAATTTTCCATCTTCTAATTTCAAATCCAGGTTTTCGATAACCTTTGTACTCCCAAATCTTTTGGAAACATTTTCAAACACTATCTCAGCCATTATTTCCCTCCTTTGTTATTCCACTCTCGCAAAAAAAGTGCGACACCGTTTTCGACATTACTTTTGATAATTCCTGATGCATACCGTTTCAACTCTTCACTGGCATTTTCCACAGCATACCCTTCATCACAACTTTGAAACAAAGAGACATCATTCCAACTATCACCGAACCCAATCACAGAATCTGCCTCTATCCATTCTTTTACTTTTTTTACAGCCTCACCTTTCGATGCATTACTGCTGGAAATTTCCAAACACCATCTTTGTTCTGTATATAAGTCTTTGTAGAAGTCCAACACCAACCCCTTATTTTGCAAAATCTCACACATCATTTCCAATTTTTCCGGAACATCATCCATGTACAACGCATAAACCACTCTTTTTGTATCAAGGCTTTCTGCTGAACCATGATGTAATTCCGAACAGATTGCATCAATCTTTTTGACTTTTTCCAATTGAAAATAACCGTCCCACATATGTGCCTTAACATCACCAAGCTGCATGCAGAACTTATCATGTTCTATCCAAAACAACATTCCCTGCATATCCGCAATACGCTCCGCTTCCGCAAGCGCTCGCACAGATTTTTCGCCAAAATCAACTATGTGCAAAAAAGATGTCCCTGTATGAGAATATATTAGGGCTCCATTCATCAAAATCATCGGAATATTGATTTTAAGTGGTTCTACAATCGGTAGTGCAGTGAGCGGTGTCCTGGCTGTTGCAATCGTAAATACTGCTCCTTTTTCGATTTCCTCATTAATGATAGTGACGCTTTCTTCACTAATTTGTGCACTTCGATTAAGCAAGGTTCCGTCCAAGTCTGAAATAAACAGATTTTTCATTTCACTTTGCTCCTATTCTGCTATCTAAAAAGTTCTTCTATTTCTTCTTTCCAATCACCCTTCACAATAATGTGATGATTACTAATTGGCCCATTTAGGAAATACTGCACTCCATCTAAGAGCTTTAATCTCATTTGTGTACGGCATAAATCATTCAAATGCATGGTTTCTATCAATTCTGCTTTACCTGCATAATATCTTTCAAATTTATTATCACATTTGAAAATTGTCATTGGCTGTGGAGCCAAATCTGCAGCAATAGCAACGCCAATTCCAGATTCGAAATGTGTTGTCAGATAAAACTCATCTGCCATATCTACCGGTATTGTACAGTGTGCAAATATGATTTCTTCCTCCTCCGGATTCAGACAACTCGGATTGGCCATAAAACCTGCCTGTCCAGTAAGAGCCTGTAAAATCACCATGCTCAGCAAACTTTTCTGATCTCCTTCACAAGAAGCTGGAATCCCCTCTGCATTCAGAATCGACAACGCCAAGCAACCCGTTGTATTTAATTTTTTCAGAAGGTCAAAACACCTTACCGTCACCCCATTCAGATGATATTTTTCAATCAACCGCTTCAAAGCACCATATATATTTAAGGCCTTCTCAATTTCTCCAGCGTCGTATCCCATCTCTTTAAATTTCAGAGTATATTTATTTTCTGGATACCCACCCTTTAAAATCTCTTGTACCAATTCTTCTAGATCAAACATGGCACATTCTATTCCACTTAATTCTTTCACTGACTGAAAATCAATATCACTGGCAATCAAGCCTCCTGGTTCACCAAAACATCCCAATTTCATGCAGCTTAATTTCTTTCTTGCTTCAGCAACTCTTTTTAAAACTGCTAGACGTTTCGCAATACTTTCTGGCGTTCCATGTAAAATTTCGCCTTTTAAACCTTTTTCTTGTAAAAAACCCATAATTTCCATCGATGCAGCCAATGAATTATATCCCGGCGTCGTCAACAAAATATAAGGTTCCTTTGTCATTTCATAAATACTGGAAAATTCTGGCTCTGCACCTCCGGATGCAATGAAATATACTGGCAATGCCTCCGCTTTTATTTCATCCATTTCTGCATACCGAATATTTTCGCCTAACGCCTTACTTACATCGTGCAAAAAATTCTCGCTATAGTGAGGAATATTTTTGTCATTACACTCTGGTGGCCCCATAATAAACTTTACTTTTAACTCACTCATACGCTTCCTCTTCTATCTATCTTATCTCTGTAAATTTTTGTGGGAAAATCGAATCTAGTGGCCATGTCGTCATATTGTGATACATATCCTGCCACTGTAAGATTTCATAATTACAACTTGTGGCAAAAATTTCTAAAAGTCTTGCTTTTTCTCTCTCCGTTGTATTTGCACAAAGCTTATTTATCATGCGAATCTCATTTTCAGTTTTGGCAATATACTCCTCGCTCACATAAAATGCCAGCCATTTATAGAATTTATTGTCTTTTGGCAGTGCACACTGTGGTAACAAATCTTCTCCAAAGAATCGATACAAGATGTTACACGGACTCATCGCCATCATACATTCTGCTAAACCACCTTGCTCTGCACACATAAGTTGAAAAGCTGTGTATGAGCGCTTGCCCGGTGCTTCGATTACCGCATCCATTTCTTCCACCGTAGCGCCAATTTCTTTTGACCAAAATTCTCGGTTTACCATAACCGTTCCTTCCATCGTATTTTTTACGATAGGATACCATTCATTCATTTCTTCAAAACAAGTACACTTCGACAATCCAACTGCCCAACATCTCGTATAATCCAAAAGATACTGATGGTTCTGAAGAATTTGAAATTTGAATCTTTCTTCAGTCATTGTTCCGTGAAGAATGTCCTGCATGTGTTCTGTAGTTTCAATAATCCTGCAGGTCTCCTTGATAATAGGAACTAAATTTTCTTCATAAAATCCCATTAAGCTTGTCCTCCTTGTTCTTCTTTATCTTGCTCAATCAATAATTTAACTGCATCACAAGCAACCTCAATTGTCTGCTTGTTCATTTCACCATATGCCATGATTGCTCCTGCTCTTGCTCCTCTTACAGAAGAAACAATAAAAAGTGCTGCGGTCTCCATTTCAGAGGCCATAACCCTGCTTTTTTCCCAAGCACTCCATCTTTGTTGTAAGCGCTCACTATTTGGCATACTTTCCGGATCATGCTGTCCATAAAAAGAATCTTTTGATTGAGCAACACCTTCTGCAAACACATGCCCACTGTTTTTTGCCGCTTTTGCCAATGCATCGGTGACATGCCTGTCTGCAATTGCCGGATATTCAATCGGTACATAATGAACGGTCGTTCCTTCGTCTCTGACAGCTCCTGTAATGACGACGCCTTCTAAATCCTCAGCATAACTCTCTGGACACACTCTTCCACAAGTTCCAATGCGAATAAATGTATCTGCTCCACAGTGAATCAATTCTTCTACTGCAATAGCCGTTGACGGACATCCCATCCCAGTGCTACACACAGATACTTTTTCTCCATTTAATGTTCCCGTCCAAGTTTTGTGCTCACGATTATGTGCAACTAATACCGCATTTTCCAATTGCTCAGCAATCATGTCTGTGCGAAACGGATCACCTGGAAGAAGTACATAACGCCCGATTTCTCCCTTTTTACAGCAAATATGGTATTGTTTTCCATCTGCATTTAACGTTTCTTTACTTTGGACCATTTTCATCCTCCTTTGTGCAAATCATTCAATTCTTTCTTATTTCTTGACTAAATATTAGCATAGTTTTATAATCATAAAAATGACACTTGTCATCTTTTGTGCGTTTTATGCATAATATTTTCGAAAGGATTCATTTGTTTTATGAATAATTACACAATTTCTGCACTATACAAAATTTTAAATCAAGACTATGACATGCAAAATCCACTGCTTTCTTTTCCTGCACTCGCCACCACACATATGCTAATGTCCTATAAACGAAACGATATTATCCTTCATCAAATGGATCCTGTATCTTATCTTTACTTTCTATTGAAAGGAACAGTTTCTGTCATCAACTCCATCTCTTGGAGCAATGGCAACACCATCGACACTTTAACACCACCAGATGTATTGGGACTAATTGAACATCTAAACAACGTTCCTCATTATACTGCTTCCGTAGTAGCAGAGACTTCCTGTATCCTTTTTCGTATTCCAGTTACCGATTTTGCAGCTCTCATCAAAACTAACGCGGAGCTTTGTTACGGAACTTTGCGCCTTCTCGGACGCATTACCTCACATAATATGAATCTTGCCGAGACGAACACGCTCTTTCATCCTCAAGATCGATTAGGGCACTTTCTCTTCCTTACATCTCAAGATCATATTCCGTACACTTGTCCACTCACAAGAAAGGAACTTGCAAAAACTTTGAACATCAACCTTCGTACGCTTTACCGTTACCTTGCTATCATGGAAAAGAACCAATATTTGAAAATTGAAAACGGTAAAATAAAAATCGATGCACAGCACTCACAAAACTTGAATCATCGATATGGCTCTATCATTCTGTGAACAAAAAAGAAGTCCTGCTTTCTAAATTTTAGAAAACAGAACTTCTTTTCATCTTAATTCATTTTTCTCTTCTTAATTCTTCCTTCTTTTAGTACCACTGCTGTGCGCGCCGGAAGATAAATCTCTAT
>CAZYCT010000117.1:0-5130 GCA_964646135.1 uncultured Coprococcus sp.
GTATCGTAAACCATCAACGTCAATTCTTCTATTCAAATACTACTTTAGATGTGAATTATAGAATTCGTGCTTTGGAAAAACTGAAACATACCATTCTTAAATACGAAGAGAAGATTCTTGACGCTCTGAAAGCTGACCTTGGTAAAAGTTCTTTTGAAAGCTATATGTGCGAGGTTGGAATGGTTCTGGATGAACTTTCTTATATGATTCGGCATACGAGGTCATTTTCCAGAGATAAAAGGGTAAAAACACCAATAGCGCAGTTTCATTCTAAAAGTTTTCAGAAACCTTCTCCTTATGGGGTTGTACTAATCGTCAGTCCATGGAATTATCCATTTCTTCTCACAATGGGGCCTTTGATTGATGCTCTGTCTGCTGGAAATACTGCAATTATCAAGCCTAGCGCATATTCACCTCATACGAGTAATCTAATTAAAGAATTACTGGAAGAATGTTTTTCAGCAAATTATGTTTCTGTCATTCTCGGTGGAAGAGAAGAAAATAATTGCCTTTTACAACAAAAGTTTGATTATATTTTCTTCACTGGAAGCAAAAATGTTGGGAAAGAGGTTCTTAAAATGGCAGCTCCTCACCTGACACCGGTGACTTTGGAACTTGGCGGAAAGAGCCCTTGTATTGTAGACAAAACTGCTGATATAAAGCTGGCGGCAAAAAGAATTGTATTTGGGAAATACCTGAATTGTGGACAGACCTGCGTTGCCCCTGATTATATTTACTGTGATGCTTCTATAAAGGACGCACTGGCTGAAGAACTGAAAAAGCAGATTTTACTCCAGTTTGGAGCTGAGCCTCTGAGTAATCCTAATTACGGAAAAATTGTAAATAAAAAGCATTTTGACAGACTCTGTGGACTTCTTGATTCTGACAAGATTTTTCAAGGTGGAAAAATAGATGAGAACACCTTAAAAATAGAACCAACCATTATGGAAAATGTAACTTTTGACGATGCTGTTATGTTAGAAGAAATCTTTGGACCAATCCTTCCGATTGTCACCTATACTTCTCTTAATGAAGCTATCACAAAAGTAAATTCCATGGAACATCCGCTTGCTCTTTATTTTTTTACTTCTGATAAGATTTCCGCTAAGAAGGTTGCTTCAGAATGCCAGTTTGGCGGTGGCTGCATCAACGACACGATCATTCATCTAGCTACGCATGAAATGGGATTTGGTGGATTTGGAGAAAGTGGTATGGGCTCTTATCATGGCAAAACAGGATTTGATACCTTTTCACATTACAAGAGTATTGTAGACAAAAAAACATGGCTAGATCTGCCGATGAGATACCAGCCATATAATAAGTTAAATGAAAAATTGATCAAAATTTTCTTAAAATAAGATTGAGGTGCTGACTCGCAGCACCTCTTTAAACTTTCTATTTATCTTCTTCGCTCCACTTCTCGTCTTCTGTCTTTCGAACTTTTGCTATACTTGCAACTTCTTCATTCTCTTTCAGATTGATCAGCTTCACTCCCGATGTAATTCTTCCGTATACAGAGATGTCCTTACATTCCATACGGATAATGATTCCATCTGTATTGATAATCATGATTTCATCTTCTTCGGTGATTGCTTTTGCACCTACTACATTTCCCGTCTTTTCGGTAATCTTATAGCACTTCACACCTTTTCCACCACGATTTTGTACATTAAATTCACTGAGTTCTGTACGTTTTCCCATACCCTTCTCAGATACGATCAACATCTCTTTTCCCTGGATATCAAGCTGCATTGCCACGATTTCATCGTTATCCTCCAGATTCATACCACGTACACCCATGGATGTTCTTCCAGTTGCACGTACATCTTTCTCATTGAAACGGATACACATACCTTGTTTTGTGATCATAAATATATCAAATTCATTATTTGTGATCTTTACTTCTATCAATTCGTCATCTTCACGAAGAGTGATTGCTGCAAGACCATTCTTACGAACATTCTCATACTCACCGATTGGAGTTTTCTTGATCAGACCTTTCTTCGTAGCCATTACAAGATAATCACCGTTGACGTATTCTTTGATAGGAATAACAGCGGTAATCTTTTCGTCTGGCTGAAGCTGGAGAAGATTTATGATAGCAACTCCTCTTGATGTTCTGCTTGCTTCTGGAATCTGATATCCTTTCAGACGATATACGCGACCAGTATTTGTAAAGAACATAATGTAGTAATGAGTATTTGTCATAAATAATTCTTCTACATAATCTTCTTCTAGGGTCTGCATTCCTTTGATTCCTTTACCACCACGATTCTGGCTCTTGAAGGTATCATGACTCATTCTCTTGATATATCCAAGTTTTGTCATGGTAATGACAACATCTTCCTTTGGAATCAAATCTTCGTCTGACATATCAAATTCATCAAATCCAATAGATGTTCTTCTGTCATCTCCATACTTGTCTGCGATAATCTGAATCTCTTCTTTGATTACTTTTAGAAGTACTTTTCTGTCAGCAAGAATTTCTTTTAATTCTGCAATCTTCTTCATAAGTTCTGCATATTCTGCTTCCAGTTTGCCTCTTTCCAAACCAGTAAGCGCACGAAGTCTCATGTCCACGATTGCCTGTGACTGAGCTTCGCTCAGTTCAAATCTTGCTATTAATTCTGCTTTCGCAGCCTGCACTGTCTCAGAACCACGAATAATCTTGATTACTTCATCAATATTGTCAAGAGCAATCAATAATCCTTCTAAGATATGAGCTCGCTCTTCTGCTTTGTTTAATTCATACTTGGTACGTCTTGTTACAACTTCTTCCTGGTGCTTCAGATAATGACTGAGCATTTCTAAGATGTTCATAACTTTTGGCTCATTGTTCACAAGTGCCAACATAATCACACCAAATGTATCTTGAAGCTGTGTATGCTTATAAAGCTGATTTAAAATGATATTTGGATTCACATCTCGGCGCAGTTCGATACATACTCTCATACCTTCACGGCTGGACTGGTCACTCAAATCTGTGATTCCATCAATCTTCTTATCTCTTACAAGTTCTGCAATCTTCTCGATCAGTCTTGCTTTATTTACCATGTAAGGAAGCTCTGTCACAACGATACGATTCTTTCCGTTTTGCATCGGTTCGATATTAGAAACGGCACGAACACGAATCTTTCCTCGTCCTGTGCGATATGCTTCTTCGATTCCTCTTGTTCCAAGAATCGTTGCACCAGTTGGAAAATCTGGTCCTTTTATGATATCCATAATTTCTTCAATGGTGGTCTCTTCTTTATCTGCAATCTGATCGTCAATAATTTTTACTACAGCACCTATTACTTCCCGCAAATTGTGAGGCGGAATATTCGTAGCCATACCGACTGCGATACCTGAAGTACCATTTACTAACAGATTCGGAAATCTAGAAGGAAGTACAGAAGGTTCCTTCTCAGTCTCATCAAAGTTTGGTACAAAATCTACAGTGTCTTTATTGATATCCGCAGTCATTTCCATCGAAATCTTGCTGAGACGAGCCTCTGTATATCGCATCGCTGCAGCTCCATCTCCATCCACAGAACCAAAGTTTCCATGTCCATCCACAAGAACATAACGAGTGGACCATTCCTGGGCCATATTTACCAAAGCTCCATAAATAGAACTATCTCCATGTGGATGATATTTACCCATGGTATCACCGACGATACGCGCACATTTACGATGCGGTTTGTCAGGTCCATTGTTCAGCTCAATCATAGAGTACAGAATTCTTCTCTGCACTGGTTTCAATCCATCACGTACATCTGGGAGTGCTCGTGATGCAATAACACTCATGGCATAATCAATATATGATGTTTCCATGGTCTTTTTCAGATCCACCTCATGGACCTTATCAAAAATATTATCTTCCATCTTTCTTCTCCATTTTCTTATACGTCAAGATTCTTTACATATTTTGCATTTGCTTCAATGAAATCACGTCTAGGTTCTACTTTATCACCCATCAAGGTTGTAAATGTAAGATCAAGTTCTGATGAAGTCTCCTCATCCATAGTCACACGAAGAAGTACACGATGTTCTGGATCCATGGTTGTATCCCAAAGCTGATCTGCGTCCATCTCTCCAAGACCTTTGTAACGCTGAATCTTGTTATTATTATCTCGCCCTACTTCTCTTAAAATAGAATCCAATTCCTCATCACTGTATGCATACCAGACTTTCTTATTCTTCTCTAATTTGTAGAGTGGTGGCTGTGCTAAGTACACATATCCTTGTTTAATAAGTTCTGGCATAAAACGATATAAAAATGTCAACAATAATGTACTAATATGAGCTCCATCAACGTCAGCATCCGTCATAATAATGATCTTGTGATATCTCAGTTTTGAAATATCAAAATCGTCATGAATTCCAGTTCCAAATGCAGTAATCATTGCTTTGATTTCTGCATTGCCATAGATTTTATCAAGACGAGCTTTTTCTACATTCAAAATCTTGCCGCGAAGTGGAAGGATTGCCTGAGTTGCTCTGTCACGCGCTGTCTTTGCCGAACCTCCGGCAGAGTCTCCCTCTACGATGTAGATTTCACATTTTGAAGGGTCTTTGTCTGAACAGTCTGCTAGTTTACCTGGAAGAGAAGTTCCATCAAGTGCAGACTTTCTGCGTGTAAGATCACGCGCCTTTCTCGCTGCCTCTCGCGCTCTCTGAGAGAGAACAGATTTCTCTACAATGATTTTTCCAATCGAAGGATTCTGTTCAAGGAAAATCTGTAAATAATTACTTACAATACTATCAACAGCCCCTCTCGCTTCACTGTTTCCGAGTTTCTGTTTTGTCTGACCTTCAAACTGAGGATCCTCAATCTTCACACTGATGATTGCTGTCAAACCTTCACGAATGTCCTCACCTGTCAGATTTGGCTCGCTGTCTTTTAATAATTTATTCTTTCTTGCATAATCATTAAATGTCTTTGTGATGGCATTTCTGAAACCTACGATATGTGTTCCTCCCTCTGGAGTAGTAATATTATTTACAAATCCATAGGTATTGTCCGTAAAGGAATCATTGTGCTGCATGGCAACTTCCACGATCACATTATCTTTGACACCCTCACAATAAATGATGCTTTCATAAAGTGGAGTCTTACTTTTGTTCAGATATTCAACAAATTCTTTG
>CAZYCT010000118.1:0-4962 GCA_964646135.1 uncultured Coprococcus sp.
GGACTTGAACCGCCGACCTCATCCTTACCAAGGATGCGCGCTACCTACTGCGCCATAGTAGCACGTCTAAGCGACTCATATACTATATCATATGAATTCAGCGATTGTCAATCCTTCTTCTTGCAACATTTGGCTATTTCATTCAAAAGACTAACCCAATCTCTGGCGGAGAATCTCGTATGCGAGAACTCCAGTCGCCACAGAAGCATTCAAAGAGTCAATGTCCCCTTTCATCGGAATGGAAGCAGTCATATCACATTTCTCTTTTACAAGTCGTCCAACACCTTCTCCTTCGTTTCCAATCACAAGACCGATTGGGCCTTTCATGTTAACATTATACATTACGTCTCCGTCCATATCAGCACACACAAACCAAAGACCTTGTTCTTTTAATTCTTCCATTGTTTTTGCAAGATTTGTCACTTTAGCAACTGGTGTATAGTTCAGTGCCCCTGCCGATGTGCGGGCTACTGTCGCTGTAAGTCCCACTGCGCGGCGTTTTGGAATGATTACTCCATGCGCTCCCACCAGATTCGCCGTACGAACGATTGCACCAAGATTATGTGGATCTTCAATATTATCCAAAAGAATCAAGAACGGATCTTCTCCCCTCTGTCTTGCCAGTTCTAACATATCTTCCACTTCTGCATAGTCATATGCTGCTGCCATCGCGATGGCTCCTTGATGTTTTCCAGTCTCAGAAAGCTGTGAAAGTCGTTCTTTTGACACGAAATTAATAATCGTGTCGTGTTTTTTCGCCTCTCTCACAATACTTCTGATTGGTCCATCCTGGCAGCCATCCAAAATATAAACTTTATCGATGGATTTTCCGGCACGAAAAGCTTCCAATACAGCATTTCTTCCTTCAATCACTTGACTCTTTACACCATTCTCCTCTATCATATTATTCTCCTTGTCTCTCATTCTTATCGTTTAAATGTTCCAGACCTATCTTGATTAGATCAATCAGTCGTTTCCAATTGTTCTGCAGATATAGCCATCCGATCAAAGCCTCGAATCCTGTTGCTCTTCGATAATCTGTCAAAGACTGATTCTTTGCCGGTGAAACAGATTTTGCATTTCGCCCTCTTCGGTAAACTCCATGCTCTTCTTCTGTCAAAACTTCTTGAATTGCTCTCATCATCTCAGATTGCGCCGACGCCTGCACCATAGCACTGGTCTCTTTGTGGAGCTTATTTACCTGCTTGTTTCCACCATTGATCACCAATGACTTAATGATCAAATCATACACACTATCTCCTATATACGCCAAAGTAAGAGGTGAATATGTGTCAATATTCACCTCTTTCATCTGAAATTCTTTGCGCATATAGTCTTCCCAGTCAAATCCTACGCTTTTTTCCATTGTACTCCTTCTCTGGTATCTTTCAGAATAATTCCTTTGCTCAAAAGTTCATCGCGGATAGCATCTGCTCTTGCAAAATCTTTTGCCTTTCTTGCAGCCTGACGCTCCTCGATCAATTTTTCGATCTCAGCGTCCAAGAGTTCCTCTTCTTTATCAACGATCAGTCCCAACACATCACTCAATTTCACAATTAAATCAAAGTATTTTTGCAGGCACTCTTTGCTATTCTCTGCCGATACATTCGTATTTGTATATTTCACCAGATCAAAAATCGCTGCTACCGCATCTGCTGTATTAAAATCATCTTCCATAGCAGCTTCATAATTTTTCACAAATTGTTCTGTCTTTGCAAATACTTCTGCTTCTTCCGCTGTCATTTCTGTTTTTGTAGTAGCACCCAACAAATGCTTCAGATTGTCCACTGCGTTGAGGATTCTTTCCAGACCATTCTTTGATGCTTCCATTAAGTCTGCGCTGAAGTTCAGTGGACTTCTATAATGTGCACTGAGCATGAAGAATCTCAAAACCTGCAGATCATACTGTTCGCTGATTTCACGCACGGTGCGGAAATTACCCAAAGATTTTGACATTTTTCGGTTATCAATATTTAAGAACGCATTGTGCAGCCAGTATCTTGCAAATTCTTTTCCATTTGCCGCCTCGCTTTGTGCAATTTCATTTTCATGATGTGGGAACACCAAATCTTCACCGCCTGCATGAATATCAATTTGCTCTCCCAGATATTTCTTAGACATTACAGAGCATTCGATATGCCAGCCCGGACGCCCCTCACACCATGGTGACTGCCATGCCGGCTCTCCTTCTTTCTTTGGTTTCCAAAGTACAAAATCCAGTGAATCTTCCTTCTCATCAGCTCCGCTCACAAGCAGATCTCTCTCTCCACTTCGAAGGTCATCCAGATTTTTATGTGATAATTTTCCATAAGATTCGAACTTTCTTGTGCGGAAATACACTGTTCCATTCTTCTCATATGCATATCCTTTGTCGATAAGATCCTGAACCATCTCTATCATGCCACAGATTTCCTCTGTTGCAAGCGGATGCTTTGTCGCAGGTTTCACATTCATACCTGCCATATCCTTCTTGCACTCTGCAATGTAGCGCTGCGCCACTTCCTGTGCGCTAGTTCCCTCTTCGATTGCTTTCTTGATAATTTTGTCATCTACATCAGTAAAGTTCGATACATAGTTGACTTCATATCCTTTGTATTCAAAATAACGGCGTACGGTATCAAATACGATCATTGGTCTTGCATTTCCTATATGGATAAAATTATACACCGTAGGTCCGCAGACATACATCTTTACCTTTCCCTCTTCCAGTGGTACGAATTCTTCTTTTTTTCTTGTAAGTGTATTAAATACTTTCATGCTGCCTTCCTTCTTTCTATCAAACAACTTCATTTAAAAATATTTTATTTAACGGCTCTAACTGCGCCACAGCTTCCTTAAATTCTTCTGAAAATTGTTCCTGTTCTTCTTCTTCAATCTTATCCAATGTCTTGTAGCCAAACAAAAGAGTTGTCAATGCATCCACACTGATTTTCTGAACATCTTCGTATTTGCCCTTCATCCATGGTTTTGTGCGAACAACAATTCTCTCACAATTTCCTTTCACTATAAATAGCTTATTATTGTCTCGAATAATTGGATCTATCAAAACAAAGACCAGATTCAACTCTCCTTGACACTTCATGCAACCTAACAATTCCTCCACGTTCAACAATCGTGCCATAATTCTAGGCTTTTTTTCCTCTAATTCAAGCTTCATGCCAATGCCTTCAAATACACATTCATACCCCGGCAAAAAGAGTGGTTCTCTGACAGTCAGCCTTCCTTCCTCTTCAAACAGAAGCATTCCCACGATTTCTCCATCTTTCTCCGCCAAGAGGAGACCTCCGTTCATTGCCTTCTGTTCTCTTAGAATATTCTCATAATACAGCCAGTCTCTCTGCACAAAGACTTGATAGCGCCTTTTCAAAATGTGCTGTGCAAAATTTCCAATCTGTTTACAGTCCTCTGAGATTGCCACTCGATAATGGATGTCCCCTCTCGCGGATTGCTGGAGAAAATCTTTCATGCGCGTCTTTTCGTCTATCCCGGCAATCTTCCACTTCTCTGCTGCGTAGACAAAACGAAAATTGTGTGGATAATAAATCTTTTCACTTGCTGGCATCAAATATGCAAACGGTATCTTCTGCACATACATATCGCGAAGAGACTTTCTCAAAAGTTCTGTCATATATCCTTTTCCTCTATAAAAAGAGTCTGTCGCAACTGCCACAATATACCTGGATGGAACTTCTCTCTTTCCCACAAGCAATTGATATGGGTTCAGTTGCAACATAGAGCGAATCTCTCCATCTGTTTCTATTACGTAAATCTCATTCCCTTTTGTTTTATTTTGATAGTAGTAATCTAGAAATTCTCTACTGTCTTCCATGAAGATCTTTTCCCACAATGGTCGTGTGAGACCATGTTCACTTCGTTTCATTTTTCTCAGTAACATAGACTATTCTAACCCCTTCCGGCATCCGCCGCAGCCTGCACATCTTGGCGCCGCAACATCTACGCTGTTACATTCTGTCAATTTCTGCAGCAAACAGATTGCCTGTGAAGAGATTCCTTCCCCGCTTCCTGTAAACCCAAGACCTTCTTCTGTCGTAGCTTTTACATTCACGCGATCTATCTCAATTCCCAAAGTCGTCGCTATATTCTCTCGCATCTGTTCAATATGTGGGCGCATCTTCGGTCTCTGTGCAATAATCGTTGCATCAATATTTTCTATAATAAATCCGTTCTCATCCAATAGATTTCCTACATGTTCCAGCAACTTCAAACTAGAGATTCCTTTATATGCCGGGTCTGTATCTGGAAAATGTTTTCCAATATCACCAAGTGCCGCAGCTCCTAAAAGTGCATCCATGATTGCGTGAAGCAGAACATCTGCATCGGAATGGCCCAACAATCCTTTTTCATAAGGAATCTTCACACCACCCATAATCATATCTCGTCCTTCTACCAATTTGTGTACATCATAGCCCATGCCTATACGCATTTTCTGTAAGCCTCCTTCAACTTTTTATGCAAAGAATTATTCTTCCTCCGTCTCATCATCCACTATTTCCATGATTTCTTCTTCGAATTCTATCTTTTCTACAATCGTATCTGATGTTTTCTCACTTTTCACAATTTTATACAATCCCACCAGATGAGCTGCCAAAATTATAATTCCAAATATTACAAAAAATGCTCCAAAAGCAAGTAATACTGTCTCATTTGACGGTTCGCTTTTCCTTATCTCTACCACGAGCCTGCTTCCCACATAGATGAGATATCCCCCACCTATCATAAACAATATATTTTTGCTCTTATCCGCCATCTACACAACCTCCTGGATTGATACTTACATTTCAATATAACATATTTCACAGATTTTGTCTTGCTATTTTTGTAACTCTACTAGCAAAAGGGATACTAGTCTTGTAACATGCAAAAAGGAAGTTCTAACGAACTTCCTTTTAGTAGCGGGAACTGGATTTGAACCAGCGACACCACGGGTATGAACCGTGTGCT
>CAZYCT010000119.1:0-4950 GCA_964646135.1 uncultured Coprococcus sp.
ACTTTGCATTTTTCGCAAATTGGTTTTACTGATGATCTAACCTTCACGTCAAATCCTCCTTTCATACCTTGCCTGGTCTGCATTTACTATCCACTTACGCTTTCGCATAAGCAGTTCGCATAATAGTATAGCATTATGTTTTCAATAAAGTCAATACTTTTTTCTTTATTTTTTTATTTATCTCTCCAAATAATTCTTCCTTTTGATAAATCATATGGTGATAATTCCAATGTCACTTTATCTCCTGGTAAGATTTTGATAAAGTTCATACGAAGTTTTCCACTAATGTGCGCTAACACTTGATGTCCATTTTCTAATTCTACTTGAAACATTGCATTTGGCAATTTTTCTACTACTGTTCCTTCAATTTCAATAACATCTGCTTTTGACATATTAAGACTCCTCCATCGCTTCTTCTATTTCCGTCTTTTTATATTTATTCAATATCTCTCTTATATCTGCATCATCTGCCGCTTCTATATCGTTCTTGCACCGAATTAACTGAACATGCTTTTTCTTTTTTTTCTTCATCCGATCTAATGTTCGGATTTTTCCGTCTGCAAGGTATACCTGTGTTTCTTCTATATTAATAACTACGTATATTTTATCTTTGTCATGTCCTGCAATGGATTTTGCAAGCATACCTCTTTCCCATCTATCCATCAAAAACAAGCTCCTACTTTCTAAGTGTCAGGAGAATTGGTTCTCCTTTTGTGATAAGCACCGTGTTTTCATAATGTGCAGATAATTTTTTATCGGCTGTCACTACCGTCCACTCATCATCCAGCCATTTTACCTTTTCTGTTCCCAGATTAATCATAGGCTCAATTGCAAGTGTCATTCCGGCTTTTAACTTTGGTCCTCTTCGCAACATTGGGAAATTAGGAATATTCGGATCTTCGTGCAGCTGCGTTCCAATGCCATGACCGCATAGTTCTCGCACAACTCCATATCCATATTTTTCTGCATAACGACCTATTGCACCAGAAATTTCAAACAGATAATTTCCTTCTTTTGCATATTTTAGACCTTCAAAGAAACTTTCTTCCGTCACTTTAATTAGTTTTTTAGCCTCTTCACTAACTATTCCAACCGCATGTGTTCGCGCAGCATCTGAGTGATAACCTTTATAGATAACCCCTGCGTCTAAACTTACAATGTCGCCTTCAGAAATAACTCTTTTCTTTGAAGGAATACCATGCACAACTTCTTCATTTATAGACACACAGATGGACGCAGGATATCCATTATAATTAAGGAAAGAAGGTTCGCAGCCATAGCTGCGAATCACTTCTTCTCCTAAAGCATCAATGTCATATGTTGTCATGCCCGGCTTCAATGCCTTTGCCATCTCGTCGTGCACGATTTCCAGGATTCGTCCTGCTTCTGTCATCAGTTCTATTTCTCTTGCTGATTTAATCGTTATCGACATTGAATTATTCTCCTAATATAGAAACAATAGCTTTGAATACTTCTTCCATTGCAACTGTACCGTCAACCGTTTTTAAAATTCCAGCCTTTGTATAATAATCAATGAGTGGCTGTGTCTGTTCATGGTAAACACCAAGACGTTTTTCAACTGTCTCTGGTTTATCATCATCGCGAAGAATGAGTTCTGCTCCACATGTGTCGCAGATTCCTTCCTTTTTCGGTGCAGCATATTCAAGATGATAAGTTGCTCCGCATCCAACGCAGGCACGTCTTCCGCCCATACGCTGTACAATGTTCTGATCAGGAACATCTACATCGATTGCATAATCCATTTTCTGTCCCTGTGCTGCAAGAGCTTTATCCAAAGCTTCTGCCTGTGGAATTGTTCTTGGAAATCCGTCAAGAACGTATCCTTTTTTGCAGTCCTCCTGATTGACACGATCAACCACAAGATCAACCACTAATTCATCTGGTACTAAAAGTCCCTGATCCATGAAAGTTTTTGCTTTCTTTCCAAGTTCAGTACCATTTTTAATATTTGCTCTAAAAATATCTCCTGTTGAAATATGAGGAATTTCATATTTTGCAGCAATTTTCTTTGCCTGTGTTCCTTTTCCAGCACCAGGTGCTCCTAACATAATAATCTTCATAACTATAGGCCTCCTTTTATTCTCTATTGCTAAAAAAGCTCGTTGTTTTTTATCTTTTCTATTGGATAAAATACAACGAGCTACTTCTTTCTTTAAATGTGCAGGAAACCTTTCTTTCCTTTGTCATTTAAATATCCCATATAATTATGTGCAACCATTTGTGATTCAATTTGTTTCATTGTCTCCAATACAACCCCTATGATAATGATAAGAGATGTACCGCCAAATGATACGCTTGCGTTAAATACTCCATTAAAGAAGAATGGAATAACTTGGATTATAACAAGACCACATGCTCCAATAAAGATAAGATAATTCAAAATCTTTGCCAGATAATCGGATGTTGGTTTTCCTGGTCGAATACCTGGAATAAAACCACCATTCTTTTTCATGTTGTTTGCGATTTCTAATGGATTGATTGTGATACTTGTATAGAAATATGCAAAAAATATTGTCAGCACAATATATACAAGCAAGCCCCATGAATATTTAATATTTGATGGGTCACACCAGTTAGATGAATTCAATCCTCTCAGAATCTCGCTTCCAATTCCTGTTCCATTACCCTTTCCAAGGAATGAAGCAATGATAATTGGGAACTGCATAATTGAAGAAGCAAAGATAACCGGAATTACACCAGCTGTATTTACTTTTAATGGAATGTTAGTAGACTGTCCGCCCACTGTCTTTCTACCTTGTACTTTCTGTGAATACTGAACAGGTACTCGTCTTTCCCCATCCTGCAGAAGAGTTGAAAATACAACCAATACAAGGATAATTGCAATAATAATAATTGCCGCAAGTCCACCTTTTACGATTCCTTTTCCCTGAACAAACTGTGCATACAGTCCTGTCAGATCTGAAGGTACTCGAGACAAAATATTAATGAGCAGGATAATGGAAATACCATTTCCTACACCTTTTTCTGTAATCCGCTCACCAATCCACATCAGGAATGCTGATCCTGCTGTCAGCGTGAGAACAACAATTGCTGCATTTACAAAATTATATTCTACTAAAAGTCCCTGTCTTCCGAAACCTACAGCCATAGCTGTCGACTCAATAAGTGCAAGCACTACTGTCACATAACGAGTAAGTGTAGCAATTTTCTTTTTTCCGTCTTCATCTTTCTGCATCTCTTCCAATCTTGGAATAGCGATTGTAAGAAGCTGCACAATGATTGATGATGTAATATACGGTGTAATACTCAATGCAAAAATTGACATTGTTTCAAACGAGCCACCTGTGAATGCATTAAAAAAATTGAATGTTTCACTAGACTGGCTTGCAAAAAACTGTTGAATATAAGTTGGGTTCACACCTGGTGTTGGCAATTGTGAACCCAATCTTACTACAAACATCATCGCAAATGTATACAAGATTTTTTTCCGTATATCCTCAATTTGAAATGCTTTACGGAATGTCTGCAGCATTAGATCACCTCTGTTTTTCCACCAAGTGCTTCGATTTTTTCAACTGCTCCGGCACTAAATGCATTAGCCTGAACTGTAAGTTTTTTAGTTAATTCACCATTTCCAAGGATTTTAACTCCATCTCTTGGATTTTTAACAATACCAGCTTCAATTAAAGCTTCAATTGTTACAACAGTATCATTTTCGAATACTTCTAATGCGCTGACATTAATTCCGATGATTTCTTTAGAATTTCTATTTGTGAAACCTCTCTTTGGAATACGTCTGTATAATGGCATCTGACCACCTTCGAAACCTGGTCTTGTTGCTCCTGAACGAGCTTTCTGACCTTTGTGTCCCTTACCAGCAGTTTTACCATTTCCAGAGCCATGTCCACGACCTCTTCTGAAATTATCGCTGTGTTTTGATCCATCAGCTGGTCTTAAGTTAGATAACTCCATTGTGACACCTCCTAGACTATAAGATTAAACTTCTTCTACTTTTACAAGGTGTTTTACCTGTGCAACCATTCCTCTTGTTGCATCGTTGTCTGGTAAAACAACTGTTTTGTTGAGCTTCTTAAGTCCTAAAGCTTCAACTGTTTTTTTATGTTTTGGAATTGCTCCGATTGTTGATTTTACTAATGTGACTTTTAACATCTGTAATCTCCTCCTTAGCCCAAAATCTCTTCTACAGATTTTCCGCGAAGTTTAGCTACTTTTTCTGGAGCTTTCAGTTCTTTCAAACCTTCGATTGTAGCAAGTACTACGTTCTGTTTGTTGTTTGAACCTAATGATTTTGTACGAATGTTTCTGATTCCTGCAAGTTCGATAACTGCACGAGCTGGACCACCAGCGATAACACCAGTACCTTCTGGAGCTTTCTTAAGAAGTACAGAAGCACTTCCAAAGTTTCCAACATAATCATGTGTAATACTTCCATTTTCATCTAAAGTAACTGAAATAAGTTTCTTCATAGCATCTTCTTTTCCTTTGCGAATAGCTTCTGGAATTTCAGCTGCCTTTCCTAAACCTGCACCAACATGTCCGTTTCCATCTCCTACAACTACGAGAGCTGTGAATCTCATGTTACGGCCACCTTTAACAACTTTGGTTACACGTTTGATTGATACAACTTTTTCAGTAAGTTCTAACTGATTAGCATCAATACGTTCCTGTCTCATGTGTGCTCCTCCTCCTAGAAATCCAAACCAGCTTCTCTTGCTGCGTCTGCTAATGCTTTAATTTTTCCATGGTATATAAAGCCGCCTCTATCAAAGACAACAGTAGTGATACCTTTTTCAATTGCTTTCTTAGCAATTACTGTTCCTAAGTATGCTGCTGCATCAACGTTGTTAGTTTTTTCAAGTTCAGCTTTAACATCTTTCTGAAGAGTTGAAGCAGAAACAAGAGTATTTCCAACTGTATCGTCAATAATTTGAGCATACATATGATTAT
>CAZYCT010000120.1:0-4885 GCA_964646135.1 uncultured Coprococcus sp.
TTATTTGCTTTAGTAGATGGTGTTGTTCGTTTCGAAAGAAAAGGAAGAGATAAGAAACAGGTTTCTATCTATCCAGTAGCTGAATAAGCAATGTAACAAGAGGCTTCAAACACAGAGTTTGAGGCCTTTATTTATAACAATATAGAGGAGAAAATCATATGTTTGCAGATAGAGCAAAAATATATATCCGTTCTGGAAAAGGTGGCGATGGACACTGCAGCTTCAGACGAGAATTATATGTACCAGATGGCGGTCCTGACGGCGGCGACGGCGGACGCGGCGGGGACGTAATCTTTGAGATTGACAAAGGTTTAAACACCCTTGCAGACTTCCGTCACAGAAGAAAATACGTTGCGCCAGATGGTGAACAGGGCGGTAAGCGTAAATGTCACGGAAAAGATGCCGAAGATATTATTTTGAAAGTTCCGGAAGGAACTGTTGTCCGTGAAGCAGAAAGTAATAAAGTAATCGCAGATATGTCTGGTGACAATGTGCGACAGGTGGTATTGAAAGGCGGACGTGGAGGCCTTGGAAATATGCATTTTGCAACAGCGACGATGCAGGCACCGAAATATTCTCAGCCAGGAAAACCGGCGCAAGAATTGTGGGTGAATCTGGAATTGAAAGTGATCGCAGATGTAGGACTCGTAGGATTTCCGAATGTAGGGAAGTCCACATTCTTGTCGCGCGTGACGAATGCACAGCCAAAGATTGCAAATTATCATTTTACAACACTGACACCGAATCTCGGTGTGGTTGATTTAAATGATGCGAAAGGATTTGTCATAGCAGATATTCCAGGTTTGATCGAAGGTGCATCAGAAGGTGTTGGGCTTGGACATGAATTCCTTCGTCATGTAGAACGCACGAAATTGATGATTCATGTTGTTGATGCGGCCGGAACAGAGGGACGTGATCCGGTAGAAGATATTTATACAATCAATGCCGAATTGAAAGCATATAACGAGGAAATTGCTGGCAGACCACAGGTGATTGCTGCAAATAAAATTGATCTTATTTATGAGGGTGATGAAGACCCGATTGAAAGAATACGAAAAGAGTTCGAGCCACAGGGAATGAAGGTATTTCCAATCTCTGGTGTTACGGGAGAAGGATTAAGTGAACTTTTGTACTATGTGAGCAGTGAACTTCAGAAAATGGATGACAAGCCAATCATATTTGAACAGGAATTCTTCCCGGAAGATGTTCTGATCAATATGGATCTTCCATTCACTGTAGAAGTGGAAGAAGATGATGTATATGTTGTAGAAGGTCCAAAGATTGAAAAAATGCTTGGATATACAAACTTAGATTCAGAAAAAGGATTTGCATTCTTCCAGAAATTCTTAAAAGAAGGTGGAATCCTTGAGGAACTTGAAAATGCAGGTATTCAAGAAGGAGATACTGTTCGAATGTATGGTCTCCAATTTGAGTATTTCCGTTAATAGATAGAAAGGGTAATAACATGACTTCAAAACAAAGAGCATATTTAAAGAGTCTTGCAATGACAATGGATGATGTATTTCAGATTGGAAAGTCTAGTGTGACACCAGAACTTACAACTGCAGTGTCAGAAGCATTAGAAGCACGTGAACTTATCAAAATTCATGTTCTGCAAAATTGTGTAGATGATATTCGCGAAATGGCGAATGTGCTTGCAGAGAGAACACATTCGCAGGTTGTTCAGGTCATTGGAAAGAAGATTGTTTTGTACAAAGAAGGAAAAGACAATAAGAAGAAAATTGTTCTTCCTTAGTGAGAAGATGAGAACGAAAAAAATTAGAAAAATAGGACTTCTTGGTGGAACCTTTGATCCGATTCACAATGGACATTTGATGATAGCAGAATATGCATATAGACAATTTGAATTGGATGAAATTTGGTTTCTTCCGAACGGGAATCCGCCGCACAAGGCAAATCCTGACATCAAGAAGGATGTACAGGCAAGGGTGGAGATGGTTCAAATAGCGATTGAATCATTTCCATATTTCAAACTGAATACGTACGAGAGTGAAAAAAGTGATAAGTCTTACAGCTGTCAGACACTACAACATTTTAAGGAAACCTATCCAGAATACCAATTTTATTTTATTATAGGAGCAGATTCTCTGCAGAAGATAGAAACATGGAAATGTCCTGAAGTAATCATTCAGAGTGTGACAATCTTAGCTGCGTATCGAGATGATATGGATACACCAGAGGAGATGAATCAGCAGATAGAATATCTGAATCAAAAGTATCACGGAGATATCAAGCTTTTGAAAACTCCTCTTTTGGATGTGGCATCTCATGAAATCAGACAAGCTATTCAGAATGGAAAAATAGAAGATTTGAAGATTCCCGAAAATGTACTGCAATATATTTTGAGGAAAAAATTGTACAATAAGGAATAACAATATGACAGAAGAAATCTTAAAAATACAGAAAAAATTAAAATATGAATTGGACTATTATCGCTATGATCATACAATTGGTGTGATGTACACAGCAGCATGCCTTGCAATGCGATACGGTGAAAATGTGGAACAGGCACTTTTGGCAGGACTTCTTCACGATTGTGCAAAGTGTATTTCGTCAGAAGAGAAGATTGCCCTGTGCAAAAAAAATCATATCACTATATCGGAGGCAGAAAGGGCGAATCCAGGACTACTTCATGCAAAGTTAGGTGCACATTTAGCAAAAGTAAAATACGGTATTTTGGATGAGGAAATTCTACATGCTATTTCAGTGCACACAACAGGATGTCCCAAGATGACACAGTTGGATAAAATACTGTATGTTGCTGATTATATTGAAGCAGGGAGACGACCACTTCCAAATCTAGAGGAAGTGCGAAAACTTGCGTTTTGTGATCTCGATAGTTGTTTATATAGAATTTTGAAAGATTCTCTGGTACACTTGAAGTCTAAAAATTGTGTCATTGATTCGATGACAGAAGAAACATATTCATATTATGAGAATATAGAAAAGGAGAAAGCAAATGAGTGTTGATACATCGAAGGAAATGGTAAAACTTGCTTATGAGGCATTGGATGAGAAAAAGGCCGAAGATATTCGCATTATTGATATTGCAGGAGTGTCTGTGTTGGCAGATTATTTTGTTATTTGTAACGGAAGCAATGAAAGCCAAGTGCGCGCCCTTGTAGATAATGTAGAAGAAGTACTTGCAAAAGCTGGATATGAGCTGAAACAGATGGAAGGACATGGACTTGGAAGCTGGGTTCTTATGGATTTTGGCGATATTATTGTGCATGTATTTGACAGAGAGAATCGTTTATTCTATGATTTGGAACGCATTTGGGTTGACGGAAAGCTTGTTGATGTAGAGAGTTTGTAAGAAAAGGGAAATAATATGCAGATTTTAAAGAATAAATATATGAGAAATCTGATTGTCCTTATTGTATTTTTGTTTTTTTTCAGCGAGGCTCTAGAAAGTCTTGCAAAAGGAAAAACAGTATTTGCAGTTATGGAATTTGTGGCAGCAGTTGCGGCGGTTGTGTTAGTAATCGCTAAGAGAAGAAAAGATAAGAGAAAAGACGAGACGGAAGAATAATGAGTAATACAACAGAAACATTAGCAGAAAATAAGATGGGGGTCATGCCAGTAAATAAATTGTTGCTGTCCATGTCAGTTCCAATGATGGTGTCTATGCTGGTTCAGGCACTTTATAATATAGTAGACAGTATTTTTGTGGCAAGAATTAGTGAAGATGCATTGTCAGCAGTTTCGCTTGCTTACCCAGTACAGACGTTGATGATTGCTCTTTTAGGGGGAACTTCCGTTGGAATGAATGCGCTTTTATCGCGTTCACTTGGGGAGAAAGATCAAGAGAAAGTAAATCAAGTAGCATCTAATACGATATTTGTTGCTACAGTTATTTATGCAATATTTTTGATTATGGGGTTGTTTTTGACAAGACCTTTCTTTGCGAGTCAGACAGATAATGCGGATATTGTACAATATGGTGTGGATTATCTGACGATTGTTCTGTGTTGTTCTATGGGTATGTGTGCGCAGTTTATTTTTGAAAAAATGCTTCAATCAACTGGGAAAACAGTCTGTACAATGATTACACAGATGACAGGTGCTGTGATCAACATTATATTGGACCCAATTTTTATCTTGGGATATTTTGGTGTACCGGCCATGGGAGTAAAAGGTGCAGCAATCGCAACAGTGATTGGACAGATTGTGGCTGGTGTCTTTGCACTTATTATGAATATTAGAATGAATCATGAAGTGAAAATACAGATGAAAGGCTTCAGACCAAATGGTCATATTATTGCACAGATTTATAAAATCGGAGTTCCATCTATCGTTATGCAGTCAATTGGTTCCATTATGGTATATGGAATGAATCAGATACTTATGGCATTTTCGTCTACGGCAACAGCTGTCTTTGGAGTTTATTTCAAATTGCAGAGTTTCGTATTTATGCCACTGTTTGGTGTGAATAATGGAATGGTTCCGATTGTAGCATTCAACTATGGCGCGAGAAAAAAAGAACGTTTGCTTAAAACATTTAAACTTGGCGTTATGTACGCTGAAGGAATTATGTTTATAGGAATTACCATATTCTGGGTATTTACAGAGCAATTGCTATTGTTTTTTGATGCGTCAGAACATATGCTTGAGATTGGAATCCCAGCGTTAAGAATTATTTCTCTTCATTTCATTTTGGCAGGTTATGATATTATAGGTGGTTCACTTTGCCAGGCACTAGGAAATGCAGTGTATAGTATGCTCACATCGATTTGTCGACAGCTGCTTGTTCTTCTTCCGGCAGCATATTTGCTGGCCCAGCTGGGAAATATTAATTATGTGTGGTGGTCATTCCCGATTGCTGAATTGGCAGCGGTACTTATGAACACATTCTTCCTCATGA
>CAZYCT010000121.1:0-4709 GCA_964646135.1 uncultured Coprococcus sp.
CTGATAAATTAAGTCTACGATTAACTTCATCTCATGAATACATTCAAAATAAGCATTTCTTGGATCATATCCAGCTTCTACTAATGTCTCAAAACCTGCCTGCATCAATGCACAGACACCACCACAAAGTACTGCCTGCTCACCGAAAAGGTCTGTCTCTGTCTCAGTGCGGAATGTTGTCTCTAATACACCAGCTCTTGCTCCACCAATACCAAGTGCATACGCAAGTGCTTTATCTAATGCTTTTCCTGTAGCATCCTGTTCCACAGCCACAAGACAAGGAACTCCTTTTCCTACCTGATATTCGCTTCTTACTGTATGACCAGGACCCTTTGGTGCAATCATAGTAACATCTACATTCGCTGGTGGAGTAATACAACCATAATGAATATTAAATCCATGAGCAAACATCAGCATATTTCCTTCTTCAAGGTTCGGTTCGATATCTTTTTTATACATATCTGCCTGCAACTCATCATTAATCAAAATCATGATAATATCAGCAAGCTTTGCTGCTTCTGCTGCAGTGTACACTTGAAGTCCCTGTTCCTCTGCCTTTTTCCATGATTTACTGCCTTCATAAAGACCAATGATAACATCACAGCCTGATTCCTTCAAATTCAATGCATGTGCGTGACCTTGACTTCCGTAACCGATAATTGCAATCTTCTGTCCTTCTAACACTGATAAATTACAATCTTCCTGATAATAAATTTTTGCCATTATTCTTTTCCTCCATCTACGACGTTTTTATGTGAGTTAAAGGTTATCCGCCCCTAGCTTTCGATTTTTCTCAGTTCCGACATATACAACATCTTCCACACCTCTTGTCAATCCTGTGATTCCTGTACGTGCAAGTTCCAAAATCTCATATCCATCCAACAGTGCGAGAAATGCTTCCAACTTCGACTCTGTACCTGTAAGTTCAATGATAAGACAATCTTTCTCTACATTGACAATCTTAGCGCGAAAGATGTCTGCCAAAGAAACCACCTCTGCTCTCTCAGCTGCATTCACACGAAGTTTGATCATAACCAGTTCACGGAATACAGAATCACCATCATTCAATGGCTTAATGTGAATAACATCCTCCATCTTTCGAACCTGCTTCTCAATCTGCGAAAGTATCTCCTCATCACCACTCGCCACAATCGTAATTCTTGTGTATCTTGGATCAGCCGTTGTCCCTGCTGTAATGCATTCAATGTTATATCCTCTTCGGCTAAACAATCCAGACATTCGATTCAAAAGACCTGGTGTGTTTTGAACTAATATAGAATATGCCTGTTTTCTCATTTTTCAATCCTCCAAAACAGAGTGTGTTCTGTTTTTTGTTAATTCTAACAACAGTACACTCATTTGTCAAGTTGTTATTTCGACTGAATCAACCCTTTAGCAGTAAGTGTTTCTGCACACAGTATCGCACCACCAGCGGCACCACGCACTGTGTTATGAGAAAGACCAATAAATTTAAAATCATAAATACTGTCTTCTCTTAGACGACCTACTGAAATGCCCATACCATTTTCATAATCCACATCCATTGTCACCTGTGGTCTATTATCTTCTTCTAGGTATTGAATGAATTGTTTTGGTGCACTTGGAAGTTCCAATTCCTGTGGAAGTCCTCGGAAAGTACGAAGCTTCTCGATTAACGCCTCTTTCGTTGGCTTGTTGGCAAATTTCACAAAAACAGCCGCTGTATGACCGTTTAAAACTGGTACGCGGACACACTGAGTCGTAATCTTCGGACCTTTCGCTTTTACGATGCAATCTCCTTCAATCGTTCCCCAGATGCGCAGCGGTTCTTGTTCACTCTTTTCTTCTTCGCCACCAATATACGGAATGATATTCTCAACCATTTCCGGCCAATCTTTAAAATTCTTTCCAGCACCAGAAATTGCCTGATAAGTCGTCGCCACTACTTCTGTAGGTTCATACTCAAGCCATGCAGTAAGAACTGGAGCATAACTTTGTATCGAACAATTGGGTTTTACAGCCACAAAACCTCTTGTGGTTCCAAGACGCTTTTTCTGAGCTTCAATAATATCAAAATGCTGTGGATTAATTTCTGGAATAACCATCGGAACATCCAGTGTCCATCTGTGTGCACTGTTATTAGAAACTACTGGTGTCTCTGTCTTGGCATATGCGTCCTCCACTGCACGGATTTCCTCTTTCGACATATCCACTGCGCTAAAAACGAAATCCACAGTCGCAGCGACTTCTTCCACATCTTTTACATTGTAAATTACAAGTTTCTTTACAGCTTCCGGCATCGGCGTATCCATTTTCCAGCGATTCCCCACTGCTTCTTCATACGTCTTTCCCGCAGACCGCTCACTTGCTGCAAGAGTTACTACTTCATACCACGGATGATTCTCCAAAAGTGCGATGAAACGCTGACCAACCATACCTGTAGCTCCAAGAATCCCCACTCTCAATTTCTTTTCCATGCTGATCGCCCTCTCTGTTTTAGCAATTTTCTAAATATTTCTCATATACATCAATAACTGCTTTCATTGCATCAGGACCTGGTGCACCAATCGTTTTTCGTTTATTTACACAAGTTTCCATACTGATTGCTTCATAAATATCTTCCTGAAATACCGGTGAAATTGCCTGATATTCCTCTAAAGTCATATCATCCAAAGCGATTCCTTTTTCGATACAATAAAGTACAAGTCTTCCCACAATTCCGTGTGCATCACGGAATGGCACGTTATGATTTACCAGATAGTCTGCTGCATCTGTTGCATTGGTAAATCCATGACGCGCGCTTTCTAACATATGATCCGTATTAAATTTCATCGTTGCAAGCATACCTGTAAAGAGTGCAAGACATCCCTTTGCCGTATCAATTGCATCAAATACCAATTCTTTATCTTCCTGCATATCTTTGTTGTATGCCAGTGGAATTCCTTTCATTGTTGTCAGAATAGACATGAGTGCACCGTATACTCTTCCGGTCTTTCCACGAACTAATTCTGCTATATCCGGATTCTTCTTCTGCGGCATAATACTACTTCCTGTACTATATCCATCATCAATTTCAACAAACTGATATTCATTTGAATTCCATATGATTACTTCTTCCGAAAATCTGCTAAGGTGCATCATAATCGTTGATAGTGCACTCATAAGCTCGATTAAATAATCTCTGTCTGACACGGAATCCATGCTATTTAAAGTTGGTCCATCAAAGCCAAGAAGTTCAGCTGTATATGCTCTGTCCAGTGGATATGTTGTTCCTGCAAGTGCACCAGATCCAAGAGGACACGTATTCATACGTTTAAAAATATCCTGCAAACGTGAATAATCTCGCTTGAACATTTCAAAATATGCACCCATGTGGTGTGCTAATGTAATTGGCTGTGCTTTCTGTAAATGTGTAAAACCTGGCATAATTGTATTTGTATGCTGCTTCATAATAATAAGTAATTCATGAAGCATTTCTTTCACCAAGCCTTGAAGAGCCAGAACCTCTCCGCGTGTATATAATTTCATATCCAGCGCTACCTGATCATTACGGCTTCTTCCGGTATGTAATTTCTTACCTGCATCTCCGATTCGATCGATCAAATTTGCTTCTACAAAGCTATGAATGTCTTCATACTTCTCAGAAATTTCCAGTTTACCATTCTGTACGTCGGCCAAGATGCTTTCCAGTCCCGCAATGATTTCTTTCTTCTCGTCTTCTGTGATAATTCCTTGCTTTGAAAGCATCATCACATGCGCTATACTTCCTTTGATATCCTGTTCATAAAAACGCTGATCAAAAGAAATCGATGCGTTAAAATTGTAAACCAATTGATCCGTCTCTTTTGTAAAACGGCCACCCCATAATTGTGCCATTGTTTCTTCCTCTTTTCTTCATAATATCATATACATTGTTGTGCTTTAGTGTATCACAGAATTAATGTATCTGTAAAGATTTTTGTCGCTCTCTTTCTTGTTTCGAATAAATACATCCACAATAATCTTGCCTGTAAAGTCCGTATTCTTTCGAAAGCTCTGTAGAGCGTTTATACCCATCTTTCTTTTTAAAATTTGAGCAAAGATAGGAAACACCATATTCTTCCGCTAATTTTTCACCAATTTCATTTAATTTTGCAGCATTCTTCAGCGGACTAATGCTCAAAGTTGTCGTAAAATAATCGAATCCACCTTTCTTTGCAAGGTCGGCTGACTCTCTTAATCTTAATTCATAACACCGAAAACAACGTTCCCCTCCCTCTGGAAGTTTTTCCATTCCTTTCGCCATTTCATAAAATTTGTCACTGTCATAATCGCCTGCAACAAACATAATTTTATGTTTTGCAGGCATTTTTTCAATGAGCATTTTTTGTTCTAGAATACGCTTCTGAAATTCTTCTTCTGGAAAAATATTTGGATTATAATAAAAAACAGTAATTGCAAAATAGTTAGATAAATATTCCAAAACATAACTGCTGCACGGCGCACAACAACTGTGCAAAAGCAATGTCGGAACTCGATTTTCACGTTCTAAATTGCAGATTACTTTTTCTAATTCTTTCTGATAATTACGCTCCATTTGTCCACCTCACTTAAATACAATTATATTGGATTTGCGCACTGTTTTTCAACATTTTCATAAAATAATAAAAAATCGTTTGATCATCACTGGAGGTTCTTCATGAGAAAAATCCTGGAACTGAAAGATATTGATTTTTCGTACCATACAGAAG
>CAZYCT010000122.1:0-4675 GCA_964646135.1 uncultured Coprococcus sp.
GGATATGTACAATAAGTCTTTTTATGAAATCAAGAGCAGGAATACATTCAGTGATGAAAAAATAGTAATCATCAAACCGCGTCATAACAAAAATCACCCCTGCATACATTGTAAAAAGATGTTTGCAGGGGAATTTTTTTGAAAGATTATATCGAACAGCGGGCAGTCGAAATTGCCAATTATATTATTGAGACCAACGCAACAGTGAGACAAACTGCGAAACAGTTTGGGATAAGCAAAAGTACAGTGCACAAAGACGTAACCGAACGTTTATCTCAGCTGAATCCGACTCTGGCCATGGAAGCGCGCAAGATTTTGGATATTAATAAATCAGAACGGCATATTCGTGGCGGGTTAGCGACAAAAGAAAAATATTTACATATGGAACATGGAAGATATTAGTGTATAATCAGAGGAGAAATATTTAGTTAAGGACAATACATCGATAGAGGATGTTAAGATAAGGAGTGTGGGGGATTTGCGTAGAAGTGGTATTCTGATGCACCTTTCATCGATTCCGTCTCCTCATGGAATCGGTACGATGGGACAGGCCGCAAGGGAGTTTGTAGATTTTTTAAAGGAGAGTGGGCAGTCTGTATGGCAGTTATTGCCAATAGGACCTACCAGTTATGGGGACTCGCCGTATCAATCCTACTCAACATTTGCGGGGAATCCGTATTTCATTGATTTGGATGAGCTTAGGGAGATGGGGCTTCTAAGCGTAGAAGACTATGAAAGGATGGATTGGGAGTGCTCCGAAGAGCGCGTGAATTATGGGACACTTTACTTTAAGCGCTATCCAATTCTGCAGAAGGCGGCGGAAAATTTTTTGAAGGCGCCAACAGAAGAGTATACAGATTTCTGCATGGAGCATAAGGGATGGCTGGATGATTTTGCACTTTTTATGACCTTAAAGGATGTCCATGGTGGAAAAAGCTGGGCTGATTGGGGCGAGGGATATCGAAATCGAGAGGAAGAAGCGCTGACCTATGCACTGGATGTGTATCAAGAGAAGATTCAGATTTGGAAGGTGTACCAATTTTTCTTTTACAAGCAGTGGAGAGCGCTGAAAGCGTACGCGAATGAAAGAGGGGTAGAAATCCTTGGGGATTTGCCGATTTATGTGTCGATGGATAGTGTAGATGTGTGGGCGCATCCGGAATTGTTCCAGTTAGATGCCGAACGCAGACCACAAGTTGTGGCAGGTTGTCCGCCAGATGCATTTTCGGAAGATGGACAGCTCTGGGGGAATCCACTTTATGCGTGGGATGTGATGGAAAAAGACCAGTATCGTTGGTGGATAGAGCGAATCCGCCATGCCTGTGATGTGTTTGATATCCTTCGCATTGATCATTTTCGCGGATTTGAGTCGTACTACGCAATTCCGGCAGGAGATACGACTGCGAGAAACGGGCAGTGGTGTAAGGGCCCTGGAATGAAATTGTTTCATGCGGTGGAGTCTGCGCTTGGCAAAAAGAATATCATTGCGGAAGATTTGGGATATCTTACAAAAGAAGTGCGGGATTTATTGCGGGATAGTGGATTTCCAGGTATGAAAGTGCTAGAATTTGCATTTGATGAGTACGACACTGGAAGGAACGAATATTTACCGCACAATCATGTGCAAAATACAGTCGCCTATCTGGGGACACATGATAATAATACGGTTGTCGGCTGGTATCGTGAGCTGTCAGATGGACAGCGCAGGTATGTGAATGAATATTTGCGTCTTGGTTCGGGAGAATTGCACTGGGAGTTCATTCAGTCTCTTTTTTCCAGCGTTGCAGAGTTAGTGATTGTGCAGATGCAGGATATTCTGGGGCTTGATGAAAGTGCAAGGATGAACATGCCGTCTACGAGTGGGTGTAATTGGTCGTGGCGTGTAAGGAAAGATTGTTTTACGAAGGAATTAGCAGAAAAACTGCGGAGAAATACATTGATTTATGGAAGGTTAGGGAAATGTTAGCGTATTTAAAGAAAGAGAAAGTGTTGTGCATCGCGTGTATTTTAGCGGTTATCAGCATGTTTATCGTACCACTGGATTACGAATATAAAGGTTACATAGATATGCGAGTACTCGCACTTTTGTTTTGCCTGATGCTTTTGGTAAAGGGGTTTCAGAATGTTGGATTGTTCGACGTACTGATACAGAAAATATTTTTGCACGTTCACGGAAGTCGTAGATTGAGCCAAATGCTGATATTTGTTTGTTTCTTTTTGAGTATGTTGATCACGAATGATGTGGCTTTGATTACGTTTGTTCCGTTTGCAATTTTGGCATTGCAGCTTTGCCATCAGGAAAAGCTAATGATTCAAATTATTGTGCTGCAGACGATTGCTGCAAATTTGGGAAGTATGTTTACGCCGATAGGAAATCCTCAGAATTTGTATTTGTTTTCCACATCCAATATGGGATTGGGTGAATTTTTTGGAACGATGTTTCCGCTAACGGCGCTGTCCTTCCTGCTATTGCTTGGTGTTACGTGTTTTATACCAGATGAAAAAATCGATATGAAATTCGAAGAACAGACAGTGGTGAAGGAGAAGAGGGAATGCTTTGTGTATGCATTTCTTTTTGTACTGAACTTGCTGGTTGTATTTCGAATCTTTAGTTGGATGCCAGTCTTGGTGATTACTGTGGTAGTTATCTGTTTGATTGGGCAGAAAGAGCTACTGAAAAAAGTGGATTATGCACTGCTTCTTACTTTCGTTGGCTTCTTTATCTTCGTGGGAAATCTTGGACGAGTGCCAATGTTCAGTCAAGTATTGGAAGATATGATTCAGGGCCACGAAATTCTGATGGCGGCATTGTTTAGTCAATTTTTGAGCAATGTGCCAGCGGCAATTTTGCTTTCTGGATTTACAGACAATTTCACAGGGCTACTGTGCGGAGTGAATATTGGTGGATTGGGAACGATGATTGCGTCGATGGCCAGTTTGATCTCTTATAAGCTTTATGCACAGATAGAAGATGCGAATAGAGGAAGATATATGTTTGTATTTTCCGCGTATAATGTTGTGGGCTTGTTGATTTTGCTAATCTTTGCATTACTATAAAAAAAAGTGTGTCGGTGGGGTTTCCATCAGCACACTTTTTTACAATGTTATGCTTTGGGTCTAGATTCGGCGAAATACACTTTCTGGTCTTCCGCGAGAGGTAGAACGTTTTTTGTAGGCGACTGCTATATGTCCTTCCTGTTCTAGTGTGGACAAGAAGCGGTTGGCACTGCGCTTGGTGATGCCTAGGCGAAAGGCAAGTTCCTGTGCGGTAATCTCTTTGTCTGCAGCAGCCTCCAAAGCGGAAAACACTTTGTTGACCGTAAGTGGCGACAGGCTAGACTTGATGTTGCGGTAAGATTGATTGTCAATCGTAAGTGATTGAACCGTGCACTCTTCCAAAGGACCAATCAATTCTTCTTTTTCTGTAATCAAATAACTAGTATTTTTCTTTAATTCAGCCTCGTGGCAGGCATTCAAAGCGTTGAGGCGAGCCTGTGCAAGACCATTTCCGAAACCATATCCGATACAGAGATTCCAAGAGGCATCCTTTTGCTTTAGTTTTGCGAACAGTCTGTCGGAAGAAAAGTTATCTGTAATCCGCATGACCTCTTTCTTTGCTGTCAAGATTTCTAGTCCATAGTGATATCTATGAAATGAAAATTCGGTGATTGAATTTCCACACATTTCCATAATGGCATTCTCCAGACGAACGTAACTAGAATCCAGTTTGTGCAGCGAATCGGCAGATGTTGTATCGCTCAAAAGTCGAAGGAGAATGATCGCTGTCTGACAGTCTTCTAGCTTTTTCTTTTCAATATCGCTGATCAATCGCTCACAGATAGTTTGTACATACTGGAGACTTGGGTAAGGAAAGTATACGTTGACACCTGCGTCGATGAGGCGAGGCATCAAACTGGAAAAACGGGTGATAGAAAGATCACTTTTTCCCGCTTGCCAAAGGGAAAGGTGAGTTTCATACTGTTCTTGCTCCAATTGCTGCATCTTTTCCAAAGTAAAATCTCGTTCTGACAGGTTGACCATGTCAGGAAGTGGCTCTCTACCTTCCACAAAGTCGATGATATCATTCCCAAATACTTCAAAAATATCAGCACATATTCTTGTAAAATCAAGGTTACGATTCTCATTAAGCAACTTTAAAAGCAGGCGGTACACAGCGGTATCATCCGTATTAAAGCACTGGATTGGCCGGGTCTCCTGTGGGTAATAAAGTCGGATCATATGAGCAGGGAAACTTCCGCTGGTCAAGATTCCGTCATATTGAGAATCGATAGCTTTATAAATTTCTTTAATATCTTCAAATTTTTCATAAATAAAAATATGATATTGGAATCCCATGTTTAGGGTCGCGAGAGTTTCTTCAATAAATGGTCTCAAAAACTCTGTCGCTATAATTGCTATTCTTTTATTCACGATAAACCTCCATTGTTTCCTGAAATATGATAACACATTTTTTGATTTGGTGCCAAGTTTGTTGGTAAAAAAATATAATTCAATTTATTTTGTTAAAATTTCACAAAATATCATTTAAAATTTTGAGAAAATTGCGAGGTGTCAATTTTTTTGCATGCATTGACAAATATTTTGCAATTTATTATAATAGGACATGTCTTTATATGTTCTTTAATTACAAAGGAGGAATTTGTATGAACAAATT
>CAZYCT010000123.1:0-4615 GCA_964646135.1 uncultured Coprococcus sp.
TGAAGATATGGAAGAGAAACCTGCCAGACGGCAGGTTTTTTTGTGTTAAAGATTTGCGAAAAACAAATTAGGCGCTTGACATGCGGCGCTAATTTTTATAAACTAAATATAGTTCTTTATAAGAACTGTTTCTTATAAGAACTATATGGAGGGCGATATGGATACATTATTTAGAAGTCTCTATATCAATAGAGAATTACATACTATTTTATTTGAACCAGTTTGTAGAAAATATGGTCTAACGTTGACCGAAATTCATGTTTTACTTTTTCTCAGTGAGCATGAGGAGAATAACACAGCGAAAGATATTGTTGGACATTTGAAAATTGCAAAGTCGTATGTTTCATCGGCAGTTCGTATATTAGAAGAAAGGGGGTATATCGAGGGTTGTCATGAAGGAAATGACAGAAGAAGTGTACATTTGCATTTGCGTGAAAATGCGAAAGAGATTATACAGGAAAGTTTAAAGATACAGAAGAATTATTTGAATGTTTTAGTACAAGGATTTACGGAAGAAGAATTAGAAAGCATGCGAAAAAACATTAGAAGGATGATAGATAATACGGAACAGTTTTTGAAAGAATATACAGGAAAATAAGGATTACTAGGAGGTTAAAATGAAGCATATTAACGGAGCTATAAAAGAAGCGCTGCAGTCAGTCTTGCCTATTGCAGCAATTGTGCTTATACTTAGCGTTTCAGTGGCGTCGCTGAATGCGGGTGTGTTGGTGATGTTTCTTTTTGGAACATTGCTTTTGATTGCGGGAATGAGTTTCTTCACCATTGGATCAGGAATTTCTATGGAACCATTGGGAGAAGGGATTGGTATACAGATAAGTAAGTCGAAGAAACTGTTACTTTCGCTGGCAATTTGTTTTGTACTTGGAATGTTGATTACAATCGCAGAGCCAGATTTGACAGTGCTCGCAGAACAAGTGCCGTCCATACCTAATATGGTACTGATTTTGTGTGTGGCTGTTGGAGTGGGACTTTTTCTGGCGATTGCATTACTTCGTACACGAAAAGGAATTCCACTTTCTAAAATGTTGATAGTTTTTTATGCATTGATTATTGTACTTGCCTTTTTTGCACCGAGTGAATTTGTGCCTACTGCATTTGATTCGGGCGGAGTGACGACGGGACCAATCACTGTTCCGTTTATCATGGCTCTTGGTGCTGGTATGGCTACAATGCGAGGAGACAAACATTCGGGTGAAGATAGTTTTGGTCTTGTTTCACTATGCAGTATTGGACCTATTTTGTCAGTATTAATTCTCAGTATTTGTTACAATCCAACGCCAGAGACAACAGAGACGCTGATTCCAGTTGTAGAGACAACAAAAGACGCATTTACTCAGTTTGTCCGAGCAATTCCATTATATGGAAAAGAAGTATTGATTGCGATACTTCCAATCGCAGTGGTATTTGTGATTTTCCAATTTATCTCGCGAAGATTTCACAAACATCAGATCGCAAAGATCAGTGTGGGACTTCTTTATACATATGTAGGTCTTGTACTTTTTTTGACGGGAGCGAATGTTGGATTTATGCCGGCAGGGCGCTTAATTGGGGCAGCGATTGCTGGAAGTGGGCAGCCATATTTACTTGTCCCAATAGGAATGTTGATGGGATATTTTGTGGTTTCGGCAGAACCAGCAGTCCATTCTTTGAAAAAGCAAGTAGATGAAGTTACAAACGGAGCAATTTCACAAAAATCTGTAGGTTATGCACTTTCTATTGGTGTAGCTGTGTCGGTGGGAATTTCTATGATTCGTGTGTTGACCGGAATTCCAGTACTACCACTTTTGATTGTTGGATACATGATTTCTTTGGTAATCAGCTTTTTTGTCCCGGCAATTTATACAGGTATTGCATTTGACTCCGGCGGAGTGGCAAGTGGACCTATGACAACGACGTTTATGTTGCCATTTGCTGTAGGAGCATGCGAAATGCTTGGGGGAAATGTAATGCTGGACGCATTCGGTATTGTAGCACTGATTGCAATGACTCCACTTATTACGATTCAAGTATTGGGACTTAGTGGAAACATGAAGCGTCATAAAATGCTTCAGCGTATTCGCAATGAATTCGAGCAAATTGAAGACGACATTATTTATTTTGAATAAGCAGGAGGTACTTGTATGAGCCAGGAAAATGAAAAACGAGTGACGATGTTACTTTCTGTGGTTGCGAGAGGAAAAGGAAAAAAATTAGTTCAAACATTAGAAAAGCAACAAATTAATATGCATTTTCAGTGTGTGGGATTTGGAACAGCACCTACGGAGATGATGGACATTTTCGGATTTGGAAGTAATGACAAAGATATTATCATCAGCTTTGTGGCAGAACCAAAGGCGGCGGAACTGATGAATGATTTTGGAAGTAACTTTAGTAGTTATTCAGAGTATGGTGGTTTGATGATGGTTCTGGGAATTACGGCTATCAATCGCTTGATCTCTGAGATTTTGCATCATGAGTTGGAAGGTGAGAGTGGGAAAGGAGCTGTTTTGATGAAAAATGAACATAAACAAAATTTGATAATGATTACGGTTGCACATGGATATACAGAAGAAGTTATGGAAACAGCGAGAATGGCAGGTGCTACCGGTGGAACAATCATACGTGGACGACTGGCAGATGTGGAGAAACTTCAGCAGTTTGTACAGAAGGAAGTAGAAGAAGAACGAGAAATCATCCTAATCATGGCGCCAGCAAAAAAGACCAGTCAAATCATGGATGATGTCAATAAAAAGTTCGGAATACGCACAGATGCCAATGGAATTTTGTGTGCAGTTCCAATCGAAAAAGCATATAAAATATAGTTGACATGGAGAAAAGTTTGTACTATAATATTTAAGCATGACATGAGAGGAACAGTTTGCACCAAAGCCCCGGAGTGGACTGATTTCTAAATAAATGGTAAATAATGATAATTTAGTAAAAGGAAAATTCGCAGGAGGTCAACCAATGAAAACTTACATGGCTAATCCAGATAAGATTGAAAGAAAATGGTATGTAGTTGACGCAGAAGGACAGACACTTGGACGTCTTTCAGCTGAAATTGCTAAAGTTTTAAGAGGAAAAAATAAACCAGTATTTACACCACACGTTGATACAGGTGATTACGTAATCGTTGTAAACGCTGAAAAAGTTAAAGTAACAGGTAAAAAATTAGATCAGAAGATTTACTACCATCACTCAGACTATGTAGGTGGAATGAAAGAAACTACATTAAGAGAAATGATGGCTAAGAAGCCAGAAGCAGTAATTGAACTTGCTGTTAAGGGAATGCTTCCAAAAGGACCTTTAGGAAGAGCAATGATCAAAAAACTTCATGTATACGCTGGAGCAGAACATGCTCATGCAGCACAGAAACCAGAAGTTTTGACATTTTAATTAGAGGTTTGAAAGGAGGATATTATCGTGGCTAATACAAAATTCTACGGAACAGGAAGAAGAAAAAAATCTATCGCAAGAGTATACCTTGTACCAGGTACAGGTAAAATTACAATCAATAAAAGAGATATCGACGAGTACTTCGGACTTGAAACATTGAAAGTAGTTGTTCGTCAGCCATTAGTTGCTACAGAAACACTTGACAAGTTTGATGTTTTAGTAAACGTACACGGTGGTGGATACACAGGACAGGCTGGTGCTATCCGTCACGGAATTTCAAGAGCATTATTAGAAGCAGATGCTGAATACAGACCAACATTGAAAGCTGCTGGATTCTTAACACGTGATCCACGTATGAAAGAACGTAAGAAATACGGTCTCAAAGCAGCACGTCGTGCTCCACAGTTCTCAAAACGTTAATCTTTACGATTTTCATAACCCCGGAAATTTCCAGTTTCTGGGGTTTTTTACCAAGATTCTATCTTCTTTGCCAGCGCAGATTCTGCGCAGACTAAGAAGTGGGAAATAAAACTGTCACGCAGTTGACAGAAATAAGATAGCATTATAGAATTAATGCTAAATTCAAATACCTTGTTTCATGGTTATTGGGTGTATATATCTAAAAGGAGGTAAAATCATGGAAACATTATTCACAGTTGTTCCTGTTTTCGCTGTAGTTGCGTTGGTATTTGCAGCTTACCTTATCGGTAAAGTGAATAAACAGGCTCCAGGAAATGAAAGAATGGTTGAAATCGCTACAAGTATCAGCGATGGAGCAAAAGCATTCTTAGCAGCAGAGTACAAAATCTTAATTATTTTCGCTGCTGTACTTTTTGTTTTAATTGGTGTAGGTATTGGTAACTGGATTACAGCAATCTGCTTTATCGTAGGTGCTGCATTCTCTACAATTGCAGGTTACATTGGTATGACAGTTGCTACAAAGGCAAATGTTAGAACAGCAAATGCTGCAAAAGAAAGCGGAATGAGCAAAGCTCTTTCTATCGCATTCTCAGGCGGTGCCGTTATGGGTATGTGTGTAGCTGGTCTCGGTGTATTAGGTGTCAGTGTAATCTACTTGCTTACTAAGAACGTAGACGTACTTACAGGTTTCAGCCTTGGTGCATCTTCAATCGCTTTGTTTGCCCGTGTTGGTGGTGGTATTTACACAAAAGCTGCTGACGTTGGAGCTGACCTTGTAGGTAAAGTAGAAGCTGGTATC
>CAZYCT010000124.1:0-4547 GCA_964646135.1 uncultured Coprococcus sp.
CCAAGCTGGATACGTGGGTTCGATTCCCATCACCCGCTTTTTTCATGCCCAAAAAGCTTATAAGACATCAAAATCCTCCTAATGTTGACTGTAGAAATATCTCAAGTCACCTTAGGAGGATTTATTATTATATCTTCTGAATTATCTTATGAATTTTCAGATTTTAAGATCTGCGCTCTGCGTTTACGATCCACTTCAATCCATTCGTCCAAAGAAAGGGGCGTGTAATCGGAAAACATGCAAAAACAGTTAATCATGTTGCAAGGAATCGGTCTTTTTTCTTCACTTCCAATCATTGTTCGCTTTGAAGAGCGGGTCATTTCTTGAAACTGATTGATTAGATATTCATCATAAGTGTTATGCACATGTCCATAGAGCATATACGTCTTAGGATTTCCATTGTCATCCAATTTGTATTGTCCATTATAACAAAAAATAGGATAATGACTTAAGATTACCTTTCTTTTGTGGTCACTTAATTCTGCGTAAGGCTTAATCCAGCGAAAACGCGATGAATTAAAATTCTTATCCTTAAGATAATTATCATGATTTCCCTCAATCAAATATAGTTTTCCGTGCAATTTCTGCAGTAATGTATTCGTTTCTGGTGCATGACCAAAGGAAAAATCACCAAGTATAACTACATCATCACAACTTCGAACCTTCTTATTCCACTGAGCAATCATATAGGAATTCATCTCTTCTACAGAAGAAAATCCTCGACAATCCATTTTTGTATTTAAAGTTTCATGAAAAAAATGTAAATCTGAAATATAGTAGCGCATAAAAACCTCCCATTAAGTGCTAGTATAACACGAAAGAGAAGAAAAGCAAGAAATCATCCGCCGGGGAAGAAGCAGCTGGGCGGCCGAAAGAGAAGAAAAGAGAGATTTCATCCGCCGAGTAGGAAGTAGCTGGGCGGCCGAAAGAGGGGAAAAGAAAAAGTGCAGGAACAATTCCTACACTTTTAAAACTTTTTTATATTAGTTCATGAAATCTTTTAAGCGTTTGCTGCGGCTAGGATGTCTGAGCTTGCGAAGGGCTTTTGCTTCAATCTGACGGATACGTTCACGAGTGACATCGAATTCTTTGCCGACTTCTTCTAGTGTTCTGGCATGTCCATCAATCAGACCAAAGCGAAGGGTTAAGACCTTGCGCTCTCGTTCAGTAAGAGTATCCAGTACAGAAGCAAGCTCTTCTTTGAGAAGTGTAAATGCTGCTGCGTCTGCAGGTACGGGCATGTTTTCGTCCTGAATGAAATCACCTAAGTGGCTGTCATCTTCCTCACCGATAGGTGTTTCCAGAGAAACAGGTTCCTGAGCAACTTTCAAAATCTCGCGCACACGCTCTACAGGAAGATCCATTGCAACAGCAATTTCTTCTGCTTGAGGTTCGCGTCCAAGTTCCTGGAGCAGATTTCTCTGCACACGAATCAATTTGTTGATTGTCTCAACCATATGAACCGGAATACGGATGGTTCGTGACTGGTCGGCGATAGCTCTTGTGATCGCCTGGCGAATCCACCAAGTTGCATATGTACTAAACTTAAACCCTTTGTTGTAGTCGAACTTGTCAACTGCCTTCAGAAGTCCGATGTTACCCTCCTGAATTAAATCAAGGAACAATAGTCCACGACCGTTGTATCTTTTCGCAATACTAACTACCAGACGGAGATTGGCTTCCGCCAGCTTCTTTTTCGCTTCTTCATCACCATTCGCAATACGCTCTGCCAGTTCTTGCTCTTCTGCAGCCGAGAGAAGCGGTACCTTACCAATTTCTTTCAAATACATTCGGACCGGATCATCAGTACCTACACCCTCTGGAACAGATAAATCTATTTTATCAAGATCGATATCATCCTCGGCAGACATGTCGTCATCCAAACCGAGATCAAGATCAAGGTCCATGTCAGCGTGTTCTGTCACAGGATATACAATTTCAATACCGCTCTTTTCAAGGAATTCGTAAATACTATCTGTCTTATCAGCGTCAAAATCAACATCAGAAAAGAATGAAATAATTTCCTGCTGTTCCAAAATGTTATTCTTTTTCTTGGCATAAGCTAAAAGCTCTTTGAGTTTCTGATTAAATTTTAAAATCCTATCATCCATGTTTATGTCCTCCCCATGGCGCCGTTTGTAAATATTTGTCGAAAATCATGACAATATATTATAAAAACAGATTTTATTCGCAAATATCATAATAACTCCTTTTATAGTAAGAAGTCAATACAAAAATTTATTTACGAGGAAGAAAAAAAGAGTTAAAATGAAAAAAAGTGACAAGATTGAAATCATTAAGTAATGAAATGCAATGTGATTAAGAAAGCGAGATACATATGATAGGAATTGGAACAATGATGAATGTGGCGGGTGTGCTTGCTGGTGGTTTGATAGGAAGTGTATTTGGAAAGATTGTGACCCAAAGATATCAGGAAGCGCTGATGAAAGTCTGCGGTCTTAGTGTAATTTTTATAGGTATTAGTGGCGCACTCGAAAAAATGATGATAATTAGTGGAAATCAGCTAAGTAGTGGTGGGACGATGATGATAATCGGAAGTTTTACCGTAGGGACATTGGTTGGAGAATGGCTGAATATTGAAGAGAAAATGGAACGCTTTGGGCAGTGGCTCAAGGAGAAGAGTGGTAATGCCAAAGATCAGCTTTTTGTGGAGGGGTTTGTGACAACGTCATTGACCATATGCATTGGGGCAATGGCGATAGTCGGCTCGATTCAAGATGGATTGTTTGGTGATTATTCTATTTTGGCGGCAAAAGCAGTGCTTGATTTCATCATTGTGGTCGTTCTGACATCGACTATGGGGAAAGGCTGTATCTTTTCGGCGATACCAGTTGCCATCTTGCAAGGGACGATCACGATTCTGGCACAATTTATGGAACCAATTATGACAGATGCGGCACTTCATAATCTCTCGCTGACTGGATCTATGTTGATTTTTTGCGTAGGAGTTAATCTTTTCTGGGGGAAAATGATCAAAGTAGCAAATATGCTGCCAACAATCGTGATTGCGGCAGCATGGGCATTTTTACCAATATAAATTGTCAATTTTTTATAGCTCGGCAGGGTCGGCAGCAATCATCCGCACAGGATTTTGCTTGTCGATGTCTTCCGCCATTTTCTGAGCCTTGATTAGAATATCTGTGTAGACTTCTGCCTCGGCTGGAGCATCTTCCTCTGGAACAAAGCATCTGGCACTTTCGTCAGGAAACAAGTGGTTTTTAAGTTTGAATGCCATGAGAAAAGCCTCCAGTTCTTTCCGGAGTGCATCTTTATAAAATTCAAAATAAAAAGCAATCTCAGCCCGCTCAAAATCAGTACAAGTACAGCCGCACTGATCCTCGTGCGTGCGAGTGCGCCGGCGAGAATACTTGGAATCGCCAGTCACCATGTAGAAAATCTGTACCAGAAGATCTTCCTCAATATCATCTTCGTAAGTAAACCAATATTTATGTAAACTATCTTTCTGAAGAGAAGCCTCGTCTATCGCGTATTTTTTCAAAAGCTTGTTGTAAAGTTTGATGGCAGATTCTTTTTCGCCGCCTTCTCCACGCTCAGCGAGCGCCTTAATCTTTAGAAGTTTTGCTTCTAATTTGTTGTCGTCCACGTTTTAATCCCCTTATTAATCAAATTCTTATTTATACTTGTTATATTCCCTTATCATTTGCAATTATCTGCACGAAAAGTATATCATATCTGTGGCCATTCGCAAGTGATTTCATAAGAAAGTTTTTCCCCATTCTCTGGATGACAAAATGCGAGACGGCGTGCACACAGTGCAATCGGTGAATAGGAAGATTTTTCGATAAATGCAGGGTTATATTTATTGTCGCCCCACAGTGGTGTGCCGTTTCCAGCCATTTGTACACGGATCTGGTGATGGCGTCCTGTTTTTAGGTGAATGCGGATCTGTGTAAGATCTTTTTCAGGAAAATATTGAATCACCTCGTAGGAAAGTTCTGCGCGTTTTGCACCTGCAGTTTTTGCCGAGCAGATACTAGAAGTGTTGGCCTTGCCGTTTTTGACCAAATAATTGATCAAAGTTCCAGAAGAACTCGGAAAGGAACCGCAGGCAAGAGCCTCATATTCCTTGGTAAATCCATCCTTCTGAAGCTGCTGATTAAGGCGCGCGGAAGCTTCAGGCGTTTTGCCAAATACAAGGATCCCGCTTACAGGCTGATCCAGACGATGTATAACAGAAAGGTAAGGCGTACTATTACACGGAAGATTGTTCTTTCGCATTTGACGCAGCAGATGGTTGCGAAGGTAGTGTTCTAAATCCATGCAGCCGATAGATTTTGTCTGAACAGGCATGCCGGCGGGCTTGAAGCACACAAGAATAGAAGAATCCTCATATAAAATGTTTGGTTGTTTCATAAAATATATCTCCCCATTTGGTCTTGACTTTTAAAAAGAAGGAAGTTACACTATTTAAGAATAAAAGGGAGTAGCTTCCATTGAAGTTTTGAATGTATCAATGTGATACGAAATCGTCATCACGATTATTTAAACATAATCCGGTTCGTATT
>CAZYCT010000125.1:0-4539 GCA_964646135.1 uncultured Coprococcus sp.
AGATTTATATTCTTTTTATCTGATATAAGACCATATAATTATAACAAAGTTTGCTTAATAACGCAATTCGTAGTATAATATTATGGGTTGATTTTGATGAAAGGATTTATTTTATGAAAAAGAAACACAAAACTTGGCGCACGCGCTTTATTGCGCTGTTCTGTGCTGTAACTTTGTCCTTCGGGGGCAGTATCGCATATGCAGATGACATCGATACCCTAAAACAGCAGACAACCAATTTGGAGAATCAGCTTGATAAGTTAAACAGCGAGCTTAATTCTCTCAGTGCTGAGATTACCACACTCTCTTCTCAAATTACTGAGTCCAAAGCAGCAATTGCCAAAGCAGAGCTCGATCTTGTAGCTGCTAAACTCAATGAAGAAATGCAATATACTTCTATGAAAAAACGAATAAAATTCATGTATGAAACCGGAAATCCCTCATTCATGTCAATGATTTGTACCTCAGAAAATATGACTGATTTCTTGAATCGTACAGACTTCGTTCGCACCATCACCGAATATGACCGAAATATGCTAGCGGAGTTAAAGGATATTCGCACTGATATTGAAGAAAAGGAAGCCGAACTACAAGAAGAGCAGGATAATCTACTTGAAATGCAGAAAACTTTGTCTGCAAAATCTGATCAGTTAAATTCCTTGATTGCATCTACTTCCAGCGAGCTCGTAGCTTCTGCCCAGGCTTTAGCTAATGCCCAGAACGCTCAGAATGCTGCAGGATCTGTAGGTTCTAATTCCTCTGGCGGCAACACCACCTCCACTCCGAGCACTGGGACAAGTACAGATGATTTGGTACTTTTTGCCGCTCTTCTTCAATGCGAAGCCGGAAGTACTAACTACAATGCTTTATTAGCTGTTGCAACGGTCGTTATGAATCGTTTAAATAGTTCCAATTATCCAAACACTCTTTATGGAGTTATTTATCAACGAGGACAATTTTCTCCAACATGGAATGGCAGTTTAAAACGTGTCCTAGCTAACGGTCCTGCATCACTTTGTTATCAAGTTGCGCAAGATGCCCTGAACGGAAGCCGACTTGCCGCTGTACAGCATTGTTACTTTTTCAATGCTTCTTATACTGGAAAACCAGGAATTATCGTTGGTGGCAATGTATTTTGGTAGAAAATATAAGCGGAGCAATATCACACGATATGCTCCGCTTTCTACTATTTATTTTCAATTTCCATAATCATATCTACACGATCTTTATGTCTTCCCCCTTGAAACTCCGAAGAAAACCATGTATCAATAATCATTTTCGCCATCTCTATTCCAATTACCCTTGCCCCGAATGCTAGGATATTAGCATTGTTATGCTCACGAGACATTTTAGCTGTATATGGTTCTGAACATAAAGCAGCTCTGACTCCCTTCACTTTATTTGCAGCAAGTGAAATTCCAAGACCTGTACCACAGATTGCAATACCATAGTCCACCTCTCCTGAAGCAACCGCTCTTCCTATCATCTCGCCATATACAGGATAATGACAACTTTCATGAGAATCTGTCCCATAATTTACAACTTCATATCCCTTTTCTACCAAATAGTCTACTACCATATTCTTCATTTCAACCGCTGAATGGTCGTTTGCAATTCCTACTCTCATTTTATTCCTCCATATATGTTGATTCACAGATACTTGCATTATAACATATATATTCTCAAAAAAAAAGTGGTATAACTCTCACGAGTTATACCACTTATCGCCATTTCACTTATCAATTAAACTAACTCAATGATAACTTCCATTGCAGCGTCACCTTTACGCTGTCCAATTTTAACGATTCTTGTGTATCCACCTTTACGATCTACATACTTAGGAGCGATTTCTGTAAATAATTTATCTACTAAATCTACCTTCTTAGTATTTCTCTTCTTTCCAGCAGCTTCTGTTGGAACTTCTGTTACATTGTAAAGTGTTTTGAGCATCTGACGTCTAGCATGAAGTCTTGAAGGCATATCTTTTTTGATTGTCTTTTCTACTTCGTCGTATACAGTAACTTTCTTACCATCTACAACTTCTTTTACTCTCTTACCAGCAGCATCTTTTCTAGCAACTTTTGCTGTAATTGTAACTTCTTCAAAGTTATCTTTTTCTCTTACAGCCATTGCAATAAGACCTTCAGCAATCTTGCGAATTTCTTTTGCTTTAGCTTCAGTTGTTTTGATCTTTCCGTGCTGGATTAACATTGTTACCTGATTTCTCAATAATGCCTGTCTCTGGCTAGATGTTCTGCCAAGTTTTCTATATTTTGCCATTTTACTATTCCTCCACTTATCGGGACAGCCTGCACGCTCTTTCCGACTTACTGCAGCCTGCCATCTGGTTATGCTTCATCGGGCTTACTAGCCAGATAAGTTACTTTTATCACAGACGGTTACTTCCGTCCTTTAATTTATTCTTCTCCCTGGCTAAGTTCCAAGCCAAGTTCTTTTAATTTTGCAAGAACTTCTTCCAACGATTTACGTCCAAGGTTACGAACTTTCATCATATCCTCTGGAGTTCTGTTTGTAAGTTCTTCAACTGTATTGATGCCTGCTCTCTTAAGGCAATTGTAAGAACGAACAGAAAGTTCAAGTTCATCAATACTCATTTCAAGTACTTTACCTTTTTCATCATCAGCTTTTTCAATCATAACTTCAGCTGTGATTGCAACTTCTGATAAATCAATGAATAATTTAAGATGTTCGTTAAGTACTTTTGCAGCTAAACTTACTGCTTCATCTGGAGCTAATGTTCCATTTGTCCATACATCTAATGTCAATTTGTCAAAATCTGTAATCTGACCAACACGAGTATTCTGAACAGTAAGGTTCACTCTTTCAACTGGTGTATAAATAGAATCAATCGGAATCACGCCAATTGGCATGTCTTCTGTCTTGTTCTTATCAGCGCCTACATATCCGCGTCCTTTTGTAATCGTGAGCTCAATGTAAAGTTTGCTGTCTGCTCCACCATTCAATGTAGCAATCACTGTATCAGGATTCATGATCTCGATATCAGCATCTGCCTGAATATCAGCACCTGTCACAACACCTTCGCCTTCAAACTCGATATATGCTGTCTTTGGCTCATCTGTCTCTGATGTGTTCTTGATTGCTAATGACTTCAAATTCATGATAATCTCAGTAACATCTTCCTTAACTCCAGGAATTGTACTGAATTCATGCAATACACCATCGATCTTAATCTGACTGATTGCAGCACCCGGTAAAGAAGAAAGCATGATTCTTCTTAAAGAGTTACCCAATGTCGTACCATATCCTCTTTCCAGAGGTTCAACTACGAATCTGCCATATTTTTTATCTTCTGAAATCTCTGTAATTTCAATATTTGGTTTATTAAAATCAAACATTAATTTGGTCCCTCCTTTTGTGGGTTTTGATTGTTGAGGGTGTCATTTTTAATTCAGCTAAGATTTTCTCAATCTCAACCGGAACACGAAATAACATGACCTTAACGAACCCAAAAACAGGGTTCGTTAAGTCTTGTATCTTACACGTTTTATTTAGAATATAATTCGACGATCAACATCTCATCAACTGGAACGTCGATCATTTCACGTGATGGAAGGTTCTTAACTGTTCCTTTTAAGTTTTCAGCATCTGCTTCTAACCATTCTGGAACAAGACGTCCACCTGTTACTTCAACGATTTCTTTGTATCTTGCTGAAGCTTTCTTTGCTTCTTTGATTTCGATTACATCGCCTGCTTTGATCAAGTATGATGGGATGTTAACCTGTTTGCCGTTTACCAAAACATGTTTGTGGTCAACGATCTGTCTTGCTTCTTTTCTTGTTCTTGCAAATCCAAGACGGAAAATAACGTTATCCAATCTTGTTTCAAGAATAGTCATCAAGTTGTCACCTGTCATACCTTTCATCTGAGATGCTTTTTCAAAATAGTTTCTGAAAGGTTTTTCTAATACGCCATAGATAAATTTAGCTTTCTGTTTTTCACGTAACTGAAGACCATACTCGCTCATTTTCTTATTAGCTCTTTTTAACTGTCTATTAGACTTTTTGTCAATTCCCAAATATATTGGATCCATTCCCAATGAACGGCATCTTTTAAGAACTGGAACTCTATTTACTGCCATGATCTGTATCCTCCTAATAATAATCGACTAGACTCTTCTACGTTTTGGTGGGCGACATCCGTTGTGTGGTACTGGTGTTACATCGCTGATGCTTGTAACATCGATTCCACATGCCTGAAGGGCACGGATTGCTGCTTCTCTTCCTGAACCAGGTCCTTTTACGAATACATCTACTGTTTTGAGACCATGTACTAAAGCTGCCTTAGCTGCTGTTTCAGCTGCCATCTGAGCTGCATATGGAGTAGATTTTCTTGAACCTCTAAAACCAAGACCACCTGCACTTGCCCATGATAAAGCATTTCCCTGAGCATCTGTCAAAGTAACGATTGTATTATTGAAAGATGACTGGATATGTGCCTGTCCGCGTTCAACGTTTTTCTTGACACGTTTTTTTGTCACTTTTTTTGTAACTTTCTTAG
>CAZYCT010000126.1:0-4535 GCA_964646135.1 uncultured Coprococcus sp.
AAATTTGATAAGATTCTTACAACATTCGTTGTACCAGCATTTATGGTTATCATTCTTCTCAACGTATTCGGTGTTATTGTTTAATACGAAGCAGAAGAGTTATAACAAACATTACCCCCCTCTATACCGAGAAGGTCTGTGGCACTCACTCCACAGACCTTCTCTTCTTATTCATTAATTTTCAGTATTCCATTTTACAATCGCAAGAAAAGATGGTAAAGTTATAATTAATTATGAAGTTTGAAAATTCAGATTTGAGGAGGAACGAACAATGGACAACAATCAGATTTTTGCTAAGATGATTGCAAAACTTACTGAAAATCCTAAAACAATTGTATTCACAGAAGGAACAGATGCGCGAATCTTAGAAGCTTCAGCGCGACTTCTGAAGGATCAGTTTTTAAAACCAGTTCTTGTTGGTAATGTGGAAGAAGTGAAGGCTGCTGCTGAGAAAGGTGGCTTTGCAATCGAAGGTGCACAGATTATCGATCCAGCCAATTATGACAGGTTTGAAGAGATGGTAGAACTTTTCTGTGAACTGCGCAAGAGCAAAGGCATGACACCTGAGCAAGCCAGAACACTGCTTGCCAGTGGTAATTATTTCGGTACTATGCTTGTGAAGATGGGCGTTGCTGATTCTCTTCTTGGAGGCGCAACTTATTCGACAGCAGACACTGTAAGACCGGCTCTCCAGATTATTAAGACAAAACCAGGAAACAAAGTAGTTTCTTCTTGCTTTATCATGGTTCGTCCAAAGACAGATGACGAAGTGGAAATGCTTGCGATGGGTGACTGCGCAATCAATTTGAACCCAGGTGCGGATGAATTGGCAGAAATCGGTATTGAATCTGCAGAATGTGCAAAGCTTTTTGGTATTGATCCAAAGGTTGCTTATCTCAGTTATTCCACAATGGGATCTGGAAAAGGTGAAAGCGTAGACAAAGTACGTTTGGCAGCTGAAAAAGCAAAAGAAGCAAGACCTGATCTTGCTATAGAAGGGGAATTACAGTTTGATGCGGCTGTTTCACCAACTGTTGCAAACACAAAATGTCCGGGAAATCCAGTTGCCGGACAGGCCAATGTATTTGTATTTCCGGACATTAATGCCGGTAATATCGGTTACAAGATTGCACAGCGTTTGGGCGGATTTGACGCATACGGACCGATTCTTCTTGGTTTAAATGCACCAATCAACGATCTGTCTCGTGGCTGTAATGCAGAAGAAGTTTATTCAATGGCGATCATCACAGCTGCGTTTGCATAAAATATTATAAGAAAAACTCAGGGTGGAGACTGACTTGACAAGAGACAATCTCCACCCTGCTTTTATTTAGAGCAATTGTAAAATTCGTTCTGCATTTTTGTGGCAGATTGCATCCACTTCCGATGGAAGAAAACCATTTGACACCAATGCCTCATCCAAGCGATGCATATGCTCGCAGCCTGGAATTTCCAGTTCTCCGTCAATGCCGTCAAAATCTGTGCCAAGAGCGGCGATATCAAGTCCTCCAACATTGATAATATGGCGCAAATGTCTTACCAGCGCCTCCAAAGTACTTATCCCATTTTCCTGAAGGAAAGAGCCAAAGAAATTAATGCCGACAAGTCCCTGACGTTCCCCTAGATTGCGAAGCATATCGTCAGTCAGATTTCTAGAATGTTCATGCACCGAGCGGCAACAAGAATGGCTGGCAATAAATGGTTTCTTAGTGTTGGCAGACACATCCCAAAAGCCCATATCTGATAAATGTGATACGTCGACCAACATTCCCAATTCTTCCATACGCTTCACAACTTCAATGCCAAATGGTTTCAATCCTGTATTTGGCTCCTTTGACATGAGATTCGGATAGCCAAGACAATTTTCAAAATTCCATGTCAAGGTAATAAGTCTGATTCCTTCCTTATATAGACGTTCCAGTCGTGTCATATCGCCTTCCAGAATCCCGCCTTCTTCCACTGTAAGAAAACAAGAAATGTCATGATTCTTCTTATTTTCCAAATAATCCGAATAAGAAAGAGCCAGCTTTGCAGAAGAACCTTCCAAAAGAGATGTTTTCATAAGTTTGATCATTTCCAACGCATCTTCATAGTGACTCGCGCACTTACTTGGACGCTCCATAAAAAGAAAGCAAGCGAAAAATTGTGCCAGATAACCAGCCTCTTTCATTCGCGTCAAATCAATATGCCCTTGGTTATGCCACAAAGAGGCATCAGGCTCAGCCCCCCAGCGATAATATAATTTTGATAATGTGTCACAGTGAAAATCAATGTAATTCATATAAACCTCCAAATCGGTATTTCACAAAATGTACCTGTCTTTTGAAAAAAGTGCGGACATAAAAGTGTTCTTATAAAATATATTAAAATAAGAAATGAAATAGTCAAGAGTGGAACAGATGAATTTTTTGAAAATGTGTGGACTTGGAAATGATTATATTTGTGCCCTCGGAGAGGAGCAATGGCTTATTGATGCCCCCAAAAGAGCAGTTCAATTATGTAATCGCCATTACGGAATTGGCGCAGACGGACTGATTCTTGTGCTGCCATCCGAAAATGCAGACTTTAAGATGCGGCTTTATAATGCAGATGGTTCAGAGGCGAGCATGTGCGGAAATGGAATCTGCTGTCTGGCAAAATTTGTGTTCGAACAGCATTTGACGTCTAAGACAACATTGAAAATAGAGACAAATAGTGGTCTCCGAGAAGTTTTTATGAAAATTTCTGAACATCAAATTGTAAAACTTCTTGTTGATATGGGAGTTCCGCAAATGCCTGCAGATGGCAGCGAAGAGGTGCTTCATATCGAAGAAACCCCAATACGTTATACTCCTATTTCCATGGGAAATCCCCACGCAGTAGTCTGGAAAGAAAATCTACAGGAACTACCGATTGAAAAACTCGGTGCGGCTATGGAGAGACATCCTAGATTTCCTAATCGAACTAATATAGAATTTTGCAGGTACATAAGTCCCAAAGAAATTGAAGTTCGCGTCTGGGAGCGCGGTGTCGGCGAAACATTCGCATGTGGAACTGGAGCCTGCGCCGCAGCTGCAGTGGCCATTTTGCGAAAAAATACTGAAAATACTGTAAAAGTGAATTTCCCCGGGGGCTATCTTTGGGTATTTCAGGATAAAAAGACAAATCACGTGTATCTAGAAGGAAACGTGCAGACCATATTCGAGGGAGTCGTAAAAAATGTATTCCATCAATAAAAATTATTTGAAACTAAATGGAAATTATTTGTTTTCAGATATTGCAAGAAAGGTTGCCAAATTCTCGGCGCTGCATCCAGAGTGTAACATCATTTCACTGGGAATTGGCGATGTCACACAGCCATTAGTACCTGCGATTATTCAAGCACTGCACAAAGCAGTGGATGAGATGGGTGAGGCATCTACATTTCGTGGATACGCGCCTGAATTCGGATATGAATTTTTGAGAAGGGCAATTGCCAGTCAAGATTATCTAAAACGACACTGTGATATTCATGAAGATGAAATCTTTATATCCGACGGAGCAAAAAGTGATGCCGGCAATATCCAGGAACTTTTGGGAAGCGACTGTCGGGTTGCTGTCTGCGATCCTGTTTATCCTGTATATGTGGACACCAACGTCATGGCCGGGCGAGCCGGAATCTTTCAGCCAGAAAGCAAAAAATGGAGTAATATTATTTATATGCCCTGTACCAGAGATACGGACTTTCTACCAGAATTTCCAATAGAAAATCCAGATGTCATCTATCTATGTTTTCCTAATAATCCTACAGGAGCTGTGATGAAGCGGCCCATCCTTCAAGCATGGGTTGACTATGCAAAACGCATAGGAGCTCTAATTATCTTTGATGCAGCTTATGAGGCATATATTACAGAAGAACAGGTTCCACATACAATATTTGAATGTGACGGGGCACGAGAATGTGCAATTGAACTTCGCACATTTTCGAAAAATGCCGGGTTTACAGGACTACGCCTGGGAGCTATGGTCATCCCCAAGGCTCTTTCCTGTGATGGACATTCTATCCACGCCCTTTGGCAGCGCCGTTATGGAACGAGATATAATGGAACTTCTTATGTTATACAGCGTGCTGGAGAAGCGGTCTACTCTATTGACGCCAAGAAACAACTAGAAGCACAAATCTCCTATTATCAGCAAAATGCGGATCTGATGTCAGAACATCTAAAAAAAGCTGGTTACACAGTACATGGTGGCAAAAACGCGCCTTACTTATGGTTACAAGTGCCAGAAGGATTGTCGTCATGGGGATTTTTTAATCTTTTGTTAGAAAAAGCCAATGTGGTTGGAACACCAGGATGTGGTTTTGGCTCAAGCGGAGAAGGGTACCTACGCCTCTCTGCATTTGGCAAAAGGGATTCTATTCTTGAGGCCATACGGCGTATCGAAAAAATTTAAAAAATATGTTGACTTTTGTATCGAAACGAGTATAATTATATGTGTTCGCTACGAACAAAAGTCACATTGCGGAATGGTGTAATTGGCAGCACAGCAGACTCTGACTCTGTTAGTAGGGGTTC
>CAZYCT010000127.1:0-4529 GCA_964646135.1 uncultured Coprococcus sp.
TGAAGATATGGAAGAGAAACCTGCCAGACGGCAGGTTTTTTTGTGTTAAAGATTTAAATTTCTTCTTTTAAAATTCTTCTAAAGAATGGAACGTATAGCCTAGGTTTTCCCATTGAGTGAGTAGCTCGTCGAGTATGGATGCGTTGGTAGAAGAGGTACTATGTAGAAGTACAATCGCTCCAGGGTGAATACGAGGAATAAGCTTTTTGAAAGCCTCTTCTTTTGTCGGCTGATCATCTTGGTACCAGTCTACATAGGCAAGACTCCAAAAAAATGTTTTGTATCCTAGATTTTGTGCCATCTGAAGATTAGATTCACTATATTTTCCTTGAGGCGGTCGATAAAATTTGTGCATTTCTTCTCCGGTGATTTCCTCGAACAGAGTTTCCACGGAGGTGAGTTCTTCGGAAAATGAGGAAATATCAGCTAATTGAGACATATCTTTGTGATGGTAGGTGTGGTTTCCAACAATATGTCCTTCATCCACCATGCGCTTGACTAAATCAGGACTGCTTTCCAAATATGTACCTACTACGAAAAAAGTGGCAGGTGCGTTATGCTTTTTCAAGGCATCTAAAATGGCTTCTGTATTGCCATTTTCGTACCCAGCGTCAAATGTTAGATAAATTACTTTTTCGTCGGTTTTTTGGGCGTAAAAAGCATTGTAAGCGGCTAATTCTTCGAAGGTTGCGTTCCCAGTAGGTGGTGCTCCTTCATTTTGAAAACTAAGTCCCCAGTTACCTTCAGCGGAAGTAGGGACTGTTGTGGGAAAGAATTGCTCTTTTAAGTAGGCAGCAAAAGTTCCTAAAAAGAAGGCAAAGAAAAATGTAAGTGCAGAGCGAAAGAATATACTTGAAACAAATTTTTTCATAATAGTGCCGTCCGTTTTTTCTAAATATATGAAGAAAAAGAAATAAAAATGAAGAAAATAGGAAAAAATAATTGACAATAGCACCTATTTTATGGTATAAATAAATGGTGACTTGCGATAGTCTAAATAAAATATAGGGGATTGGTCAAATGGTATGATAGGAGTCTCCAAAACTTTTGGCGGGGGTTCGATTCCCTCATCCCCTGGTTAGAAAGCCCAAGAACATTGATTTATGATGTTTCTAGGGCTTTTTGTTTTGGAAAAATAAAGAAGTTAATCAAAACGCAAATGGGGCCATTGCTTGTGCAATGGCCCCTACTGATATTTAGCTGGGTGATGCGAAAATTAATTCGTACACTTTTACTGGACGACCTTTCGAATTAGAGGTCTTGGTGTAGGCAATGCGAGCACAATTTCCTTTCTCCAAATTCTGAAGAATACGATTGGCATTTCGGACGGTGACCCCAAAGCGAGCAGCAAGCTCCTGAGTAGTTACTTTATTTGTGCCGGTCAGTTTTTGATAAGAAATCAATTTCTGAATTGTGATCGTAGAAAGGCTGCATTGCTTTGCAATGCGGATGACATTTTTGCTGGATGTATTTTCAATCACAATGCGATTTTCTGAATTTAAAGGTCCGATTAGATCGTGATCATTTTTGATGAAGCTGTGTCCAGCAAAACGCGCTTCTCGGATTGCGTGGGTGGAGTTTTGTAAAGCATCATTTAATGTATTGCCAGTGCCATATCCTACGGAACAGCTAAATGGCAGATGATTTGCCAAATATCCGCTGAGCGAGCAGGAATGGTAATGGTTTGTGATGGAGTCCAAAACCTGTACAGTAGTAAAAAGGATGAATCCGTTTCCATGTTCTTGAATCATTGAATTTATTAAATGCTCCTTCAAGAAGCCCTCTAAGGCAATATGAATCTTGGCTAAATTTTCAGCAGTGATATCCGCTGATTTTTGTGGTTCAATCATTATGACAGTTGAACGGTTGGCCAGTAAATGATCCATTGCAATTTCAGCGCACAAGTCGTGAAAAAGAGTGCTTATGGTGAGGTCAGAAGGATAAGGATAAATATATGGAATCTTGTGTTCGTCCAAAAATGGAATAATATTTGTGAACTGACAGATGACAAGATCCATTTTTCCTTCTTTATAAAACTCTAATATGCGGTTTGCCATTTCGGTTTCCACTTGGAGCATTTCTTGTGCCGAAGTATGTTCGATGCGATCATTTAACGTAGGAATGAATTCGTGAGAAGCCATACTTTTGATAAAATCTTCCGCACTATTTTTTTCATTTAAGAAGACCATGAAATCCATAAGGATACGGTCTAACTTTTGATTCTTGTCATTCACGATGACATCTAATATAGATTTGTACAGACCTTCCAAATCTACCTGAAAGGATACAATGGGCTTGCGAATCTGATGAGGGACGGCCTCGATGGCAGACTTCGCAACACGTCCACTGACAAGAAAACCGTCGGCTTGTTCTGCGTAGGCATCATAGACCGAAGGGATTTGTTTGAAATTATCATAAGTGGTTAAAATCAATTCGCAATCTGGATTTAAACGTCTAGCCGTTTCTGTGATAAATGTGGATAAGAAATGACTAGAAATAATTACGATTTTTGGTCTCATAGTGAGAGTCCTCCAATTTTAAAAATACTCAGTTTACTATTATAACATAGATTTATATTTTGGTCAAATTAAATAAACTGAAAAATAACAAAAATGAATTAAAAATGCGAACAATTAGAAAAAAATGAAAAATAAAATCATTAAATGTTTGAAAAAATAAAAAATGCAGATACTAAAGAAATAATATTGACACAATTATCAACTTATGGTATATTCTCAGTGGTAAATATTCCATAAATATTCCATAAATAAATCCAAATATTCCATAAATGTTCCTTAATATAAAATTAAGAAAAAAGGGGCTGAATGGGAGTGGATTTTTCAGAATAAGGAGGGAAACATATGAATTACTATGAAAGAGCACTTGAGTTAAAAGCAGAAACAGTGGAAAATCGTCGTTATTTTCACACAAACGCGGAAGTAGGTCTTGATATGCCAAAGGCAAAGGCTTACGTTATGAAAAAGCTTGCTGAGTACGGTTTAGAACCAAAGGAATGTGGTTATGGTGTAACTGCAACTGTTGGTAAAGGTGGAAAGGTTTTACTTCTTCGTGCAGACATGGATGCACTTCCAATGCCAGAAGAAAGTGGAGAATCATTTGCATGTCCAACAGGAAAAGAAGCACATACATGTGGACATGATTTCCATGCGGCAATGCTTCTTACAGCAGCAAAGATGCTGAAAGAAAACGAAGCAGAATTGGAAGGAACAGTAAAATTCATGTTCCAGCCAGCAGAAGAAACATTTGAGGGTGGAAAGAATATGTTAGAAAATGGTATTCTGGAAAACCCACCAGTAGATGCAGCACTTGCATATCATGTATCACCAGGAAGAATGCCAGTAGGTATTTATATGTACAACAGCACAGGAACAATGATGTTCTCTGTAGATGGTTTTAAGATTACTGTAACAGGTAAAGGCGGTCATGGAGCATATCCACATACATCAATCGATCCAATCAATATTGCTGTACATGTATTCCTTGCATTGGAAGCTTTGATCGCAAGAGAAGCTGATCCTGCAAAAGCATGTGTAATGACTGTTGGTAAGTTCAATGCTGGAACAGCAGCTAATATTCTTCCAGACACAGCAGTTTTGGAAGGAACAATCCGTTCAAATGACAAAGAAAATAGAGAAAAATTGGTTCGCAGAATGAAAGAAGTTGCTACAAAGACAGCTGAGATGTACGGCGGAACAGCAGAGATTGAAATGATTTCAGAAGTACCACCATTGATCTGTGATCCAAAACTTACAGAAGAATTTGTTGGATATATGAAAGAGTTAAATATCCCAGGTGCTATGCCATATCCAGGAATCTCAGCTAGTGCTTCAGAAGATTTCGCAAGCATTGCTGAAAAAGTACCAAGCACATTTATGTATCTTTCAGCTGGTTATACAGATGAGCGTGGAACGTATCCTGCACATAATCCAAAAGCACAGTTCAATGAAGATGTGTGTCCAATTGGAACAAGCTGCCTTGCTCATTGTGCAACACAGTGGTTAAAGAACAATAAATAAGGATAAAGAGAGTTAAAGGAGAAAAACTTATGTCAAATCAGCAGACACAGCAGGCTCAGCCTCAGGTGGCAATTCCATTGCCAAAAGGAAAGAAAAACGCAGTTCAGATCGGATGTATCTGTATGATGCTTTCAGTAGCAATGTACGGACTTGTATTTGCAACACTTACATCACCTATCTTGGAAAGTGTTAATGCGTTAGGTTATGTATCATTGTTCTCAATTTTCGGAGCAATCGGTGTATCTATCATGACACCAATCGGTGGAAAACTTGGTGACTTAATCGGAAGAAGAAATATCGTAGTAATTCCAGGTCTTATCTGTGCAGTATGTGGTATCGCATTTGCATTTGTAAAATCCCTTCCATTACTTATGGGACTTCGTCTTCTCATCGGTCTTGCACAGGGTGCTTTCACAGCAGCTCCATATATCATTGCTGGACTTATCAATGAAAGAAAAGATGTTCCAAAAGCTATGGGTATGCTCGCAACAG
>CAZYCT010000128.1:0-4486 GCA_964646135.1 uncultured Coprococcus sp.
TTTTCTATGCACTTTTTTTCTGACTCATTTTAATTATTCTGTCAAATTCAGGATTGTATGTGAGCACTTTCTTTATACATTTCTGCCCATTTCGTAGGCTTTTTCCATTGCAGCTGTCTGCTTTACAGTGCCAGGCTCATAGACACCGCTGCCAATGATAACTCCCTTTTCACTGGCGCCTTCTACGCAATCCGCATATCCACGGAAACATGCCAATGTTGTATCCGCAGAAGAGAGCTCTTCATCCGCCATGGTAACAATATAGTAAAATTCCTTATTCTTTACTTCCAACCATCGAGCCACAGTACGATCAATAACGGCTTTCAGTTGTGCATCTATTGAATAAAAATACACTGGACTTGCCAATACCAACACATCTGCATCAATCATTTTCTGTAAAATCTCTGCCATGTCATCTTTAAATACACATTCTCCACCAGTTTCTCGGCAGTGATAACAGGCAATACACGGATGAACCTTTTTTGTTGCTACACAAATTTTCTCTACCTGATGTCCACTTTCCATCGCGCCACGCAGGAATTCGTCACACAACGTGTCTGAATTTCCTCCCTTACGTGGACTACCTGATAAAATCAATATTTTCTTCTTCATTGGGTTACCTCCATTTATTTTGAATTATTTTTTTCGATATGTTTTTCCCAAAAAGCAACTGCTTGATTTAACCATCCCTCAGCCACTGTTCCAGTTCCGATTCCAAATCCATGCTGCAGGCCAGGATAAGAATGAAATTCTGTGTCTATCCCTTTACTGCTTAATGCTTCTAGGCGCCGCTTCATTAACCGCCAAGATGCAATCTCATCACTTTCACCTACACAGGCAAATGTTGGCGGATCAAGCTGACTACATGCACCATGACCAGTATACTGCATGACCACCGCAACCGGTCGCGGATATTGTTCCTCTCCAAAGGCTGCCGTACCGTAGGAAGCAACCCACGCTGCCATTCTTCCACCAGCAGATCCGCCCCATAACGAGTAATCCGAAATATCGACTTCCAATTCCTCGGCATGTTCAAAAATAAATGCTATCGCTCGCGCTAAATCTTCACATGCCATTTGCGCATCGGGCCTATAAATAAGCGCAAACGCATTATATCCTAACTTGGAAAGCTCTAACGCATGAGGAAAACTATCCTGCATAGCACCTACGTAAGCAAAGCCACCCCCGGCACTGCATACCGCAAATTTTTCACCGGGTGTTCCCTTAAAAAAGAACAATCCCGTATCCTCTTTATCCAAATCAACGCTTTTTTCTTCTTCACTATAAATGTTGTAGAATACCGTATTACCTGAGATGACCTGCTCTCTCAGATAGTTTGCAATTTCTACAGTTTTATCTGGAACCATATTATTATACCAGGTTAAACGCAAATTTCCCAGTGTATCACCACTGCAATATCTATCATCCATTGGAAATATCAGTCTCCCATACTCTCCAAATACTGCGTCCTCTGACACATCCAATATCCGCGTGTTTTCATTATAAGCCGTCATTTTCTACTCTCTCCTATATCCTCTACGCAAGTTCTAAATAATTTGCAACAATTATACACAGCCCATAGCACGATTATTTGTGCAGCAAGCTGTTGCACTATTTAAGTTAATTGTAATGCTGGCATTCTAATCAATTCATCCACTAACGTATGATATGCTTCTCGTTCTCTTATTTCTACTATGAATCCGAGTTTCATACCACCATCCTTAGATGATCGTCCACAATGGAAAATTTTTTCCTTTTCTGTGCCATAATCTATTATAATATATCGGTCATGGTATTTTTTACCTGTTCATTAAATCGCTTAGTTGTATATCCATAAATTTCTGCCAATTCAAAATCCAACATAACTTTTTGACCACGAACAACATAAATCTTACTCCGAATCGTTTCTTCATTAATCAGAATGATTTCCTATTTTTCTTTCTCTTCTTCTGCCACTTTTTCATCTACAACTTTAGTATTTTCATCATTCATCCGCTCTGTCTTCCTCCTCGTCTTTCATCAACTTTTCCATCCGGATATAATACTCTAGCAATCGCAGCACATACGCCGGTGCGTGTCTGTTGTCTCTTTCCCATTCTGTGACTGTTCGATATGGAATATCAAAATACTCACAAAATTCTCTTCTATTCATTCCTGTACTTTCTCTTAACTCTTTTATCTTCTTACTGCAATCCATAATACTATAGCCTTTCCATTTATTACACGTTGTGTACTAATTATAACTCCATTTCACGAAATACACAACGTGTAATTTATTGTTTTTTATTTAATTATATCGCATCATTTTTCTTGATTCATAAAAAGCACAAAACCGCCACAACTTCCATCCAACATAAAGGATAAAAATTGCAGCGGCTTATTTATGCCGAGGCAGAATGTATTTTCAATCTACAGCTTATTATATTTCTCGCTTTTTATAAAAGACAACAGACAGATACCAAGAAAAAATATAAATTCCGGCTCCAGCAACACCAAGTATAGCTAATAACAAATTAGGTCTAATTTTTATTCCAAACTGATCATTGTAAAAGTTGGATAACAAAACGCTTGCACCGCACACAAAACCGATCATCACATAGTAAGCCATCCTTCCTTTTTCTACCCCCCACTTGAACATAAATGGGAGCGGGATGGCTGATGTGAGTGTTGATACAAGAAACATCAATACCATCAGCACAGCAAAATCTTCAAGGACAAACGTACCTGCTATCATCATTTTGATTGCCTGCGCACCTCCCATAACAAGCAATATTATAAGTTGTGCAAATAGACCAATCAAATATTTTCCAGAAACAATCTGTTGTCTTGTATATGGCATCGTTCCGCTGTATTGTAGCCATCTACTTCTTTCATCGTATCCAAGGAGACTAACTGGAATCATTCCGCAAAGCAGAAATGAGTAAAATACAAAAAACAAATTATCCGTACTTATAAGAGATAGCGCAACAAAACCGACGGCAATAAAAAAATAAGTTCTGCAACACTTCTTCATCATATACCAATCTTTTAAAAGTAGTCCCTTCACGTTATTTCGCCTCCTTTACCATGAACACAAAAAGTTCTTCAATACTAATCGGGCTGACACGAATACCTGAAGGTAGCGCATTTCTCAGCACCATTGCCTCAACCCCATAGGCATTTTCTTTTTTATACTTGACTGTATTCGCAGGAAATGACTCTAGCTCATCTGCTATGCAGTGAATCAAACCATATTCTGCCAATAATTGATCTTTTTCCTCGCAAAGCAATAGTTTCCCATTATGTAGGAATGCTATATAATCGCAAAGTTTTTCAAGATCGCTGACGATGTGAGATGAAATGAGAATAGAATGACTCTCGTCTCTTGTAAAGTCACTAAACATCTCAACAACTTCATCACGAACCACCGGGTCAAGTCCTGAGGTCGCTTCATCAAGAATGAGTAATTTTGCATTATGAGACAAGGCTATGGCAATCCCAAGCTTCATCTTCATTCCTCTTGAGAACTCCTTGAACTGCTTTTTATCTGGCAATGCGAGTTTCTGTACCAAACGGGCATATTCAACTTCATCCCAATTTCGAAAGGTATGCTTCATTACATTTCCGATCTGCCCGACGGTCAGACATTCAGGAATGCCAACTTCGTCCATGACAACTCCGATATCTTCTTTTGTGAGTTCCATACCTTCTTCATTGTCTTTTCCAAAAATTTTAATACAGCCACTGTCCTTATGGATCATATCGAGAATGAGCTTGATTGTCGTGCTTTTTCCAGCACCATTCTCACCGATAAGTCCCATAATACATCCACTTGGCAGTGCCAGATTTAAGTTATCCAACGTAAAGCCGGGATATGATTTTGTCAGGTTTTTGATTTCAAGTACGTTCATCATTGTTCCTCCAGACTGAAATTAACCATTTCTATAATTTCTTGTTTGCTCAAATTGCAAGAAGCGGCGAGTCTGACGATTTCATCTATATGTTCCTCAATCTTTTTCAAATTTTCTTCTCGAAGCAGTTCTACATTTTTAGGAGCAACATAGCACCCTTTGCCAGGTACGGTGTAGATAAATCCTTCCTTTTCAAGTTCTTCATACGCACGCTTTGTTGTGATAAAGCTAATGCGAAGATCCTTTGCAAGCCCCCGAATAGATGGCAACAATTCATCTTGCTTTAACGCACCACTGATAATCTGACTTTTAATCTGAGAATAGATCTGATCATAGATCGGAGTTCCGCTCTTATTGTCAATCAAAATATTCACATCATCACCTCTGTATTTTCTGTATATATTTACTATATACAGTTAAGGCAATTTTGTCAATAGAGTTCTTATCATTGTTTTTACAGGAATGATTTCATCATCCTTCACAGACTCGGTTATCAATCATTCCTGATCCCATGCTCAGTGAAGAACATAGTTCAGGCATGCCATCGCCGGTCAGATCAGCGAAATAGGCATTCCAGATAGGCATTCCAGAAATCA
>CAZYCT010000129.1:0-4485 GCA_964646135.1 uncultured Coprococcus sp.
TCGTAAAATGGGAAAACAAGTATATTATCATTTTCTCTCTGCGTTGTGATGTTATATCGCTTTACCACTGCCTCTGATATTCCACGTTTTTCCATATACTCGACTGCAGCCGGTTTTGAGATTGGTTTCTCTTCTTTATGTATCTGGCGGAACTTTCTATTTCCATACAAATATTCATCTACATAATTTCCCAATGAGAAGTTAAAATCTTTCGACAATGTGATCATGTTTCCATGCGCATTACAGCTTGCACGCAGGCACTTGAATTGTCCTGTCTTCAAGTTGATCGAAAACGTACCCTTGTCTTTTCGGCTTCCACCCAAACAGTATGGACAGAATTTGAATTGGAGCTCATTTCCGTTCCTTTTTCCAGATCCTCCGATTTCCTTCACGAATCGAAAAGCATCATCTTCAGAAAATTCATAAATTCCCATTCAAATCTATCCCCTCTCTTTTCGCCAGCTCATCAGCAGACAACCACTCATCGTCCACAGAAGAAAGCGCCGCAGGCTTATTCTTTTCTTCTTTATCCTTCTTATATTCTTTATCCTTCTTGTTAGTTGTCGGCTCTTTGTCGGCTGTTTGTCGGCTCTTTGTCGGCTGTTTGTCAGCAAGTATGTCAGTTGCTTTGTCATTAACAATGCCTGCATATTCGGAATCTGTTGATTTTACGGTATTTTCGCGCTCTCCGTTCTTTGTCGGTGGCATTGTCACTTGCTTTGTCGAATTTTCGGGATTTAACACTTTTGTAATACTTTTGCTTTGTCGGCTATTTTCTGACAATTTACCAGAGCAAAAATCTTTCCCCTGGTACTTATTCCAGTTCACTATTGTTATGAGCCGTCCGTTTTTGGTCGACGTATTTGTCAAGAAGCCAAGTTTCTCAAATCTTTCAAGCGCTGTTCTTACATTTCTAATTGTTATTCCTTCCCCACATTCGCGAACAAGGGAATTCAAACTGGTAATCAATTGCCCTGGTTTACAGGCAAACTGTTCTCCTTTCCATTCCCACTTGTTTTCTTCGTGGTTGGCCAGTAGAAGGATAGTTATTAGAACAACTTTTTGCTGTGGACTGGAAAGTTGCCAGATAGATTTCGACTTTAATTCTCGGTATAACTTAACCCACCCACCATTAACCATACTCTCCATTTTCCAACCTCTCCTTCAGATCTCTATATAAAATCTCTTTTATCAGCCGCCCAGACGTCTCTTCTTTGCAGAAAATCAGATTCAGATTGTACCTGATCATCCACGCTACGGAAGATGCAGCAAACGCATTTGGATTAAATTTGCTCCGATATTTTCCGTTCAACAAATTCTCCCAATTAGCATTTTCACAAATCAAATAAATCCGGCAGCTATTGTTCGCAGCGCGTTCAAACTCTCGCTGAAAACGCTCTCTTCCGTGCGTAAAACAGCTGGCAAGCTCACCAAGATCCATCTTGCGCTCTACAACACACGCTGGCTCTATTGTCCTGGAATCGTCATATATCCTACTGCCATCTGGAAGCGTTGCATTGTAAGTGTAATCGCCGTAAGAAAGCGTGATTTTGTTTTTGTACGGAGCCCCGAAGGACGCATATCTTTTACGCGCCCTTTCAGTATCCTGCTCCCTTGAGTCACATAAGATTTCAAACGACTTTAATACTTCTTTTTGCTCAAAAATTGTCATGGCAAACACCTGCCATTAGTCAAATGGAAGCTGCTCCGCTGTACCATCCGGAATGCTCATAAAACCAGTTCCAGTAGTTGCTCGTGCAGGTACTGATCTAGCCGGCAAAAGCTTATCTTCTGGAAGTCTATACTTTCCACTTCTTATTTTTTCTACCGGGCAAAGCTGCGCCAGATTAGACGCACGCTTAACGTTGCCATCATTTGCCTGATATTCGCGTTCATTAAACAGTCCTCCTACCAGCTTGCCTTTGAATTTCTTTTCATCCCAATCAAAGTGGTAACCCGGATTCGCTTCCTCGATGGCCTCAATCACAGTCTTGAATCGTCTTTTTGTCCATCCATCTCTTTCAGATCCATCATCATTTGGCACATTCAGAAGATAGTTACAGTGCCACTTCTTGTCCTCTGACTGCTGGTTGCGATATTCATTTGCAAAGAAATTTTCATATTCGCCCTCTGCCACATCGCAGCTAATCTTTACGTACTGACCAATACTATTACTGCAAACTTCTGCTCCCATGATTTTCAAAACGTATCCGCCCTTCGGAAGTGCCTGGATATCTCCATATGATTTTGTTGTTTCGTAGTCACCAAATCTCTTAATTGCCATTTTAAAATTCCTCCATTACTTTCAATACTGTTGTGATATCATTCGGAATATATTCTTCCTGGAACGCATCCAACGGTGTTCGCGCCGTGGAATTATTCGCTGTTGTCTCGAAAAAATATTTTCCATCTATTTTGACAGACCGAAGAAGCCAATTGAATTTGCTATCAATATTATTCTTTTCAGTCTTACGTCCATTGGTCTTGATTCTGGTAAACATATACCCATCATCTGTCATTTCTGTCTGCGTGTGGAAAAGCAAAATAATCGTCAAATCTTCGCGAAAAGTAACTGGCATGTCTACAAGGTCCCACACACACGCAGCTGCATCGATCCACTTGTCATACCCCTTCTCCCTGCATCTACGCATTTCATCGGATACCATAAGATTATTTACGGTATCAATTACAAAATATTTGATGTGCGGGGCTTTTTCTGCAATATTTACCAGATATTTTGTTACAATCTGCGGAAAGTTAGTCTTCACATAGTTTTTCTTATCTACGGAATACTGCTGTCTCCACCCGCGCCAATTAAGGCCTTTGCCATCGCAATCACAGTAAAATGTTTCTTCTGGGTTAAGTTCTTTGAGAGAAGTGCTCTTCCCTGTTCCAGGCTCTCCCATAATGCCAATCAATCTAGCCATCTTTTTCTCTCCTTTCTATGCTGATTAGATTTTTTAATGCCGCCGAGTAATTATTGATGGTTCTGCTTTTATATTGCTCCTCCACCATATTGTCTGGGTTCAGAGCAAGCTGATCACGAATCAGATTCTTCAGTTCCTCTATCATCTTCTCCATCGTCTTCCTCCAATAATTTATTCCAGCGCTCCTGGAATCGCTCGTAACGATCGAAATATGTATAGTTGTCATATTGGCAATCGATCATCGCGCATCCACCTTCTTTACGAAGCCGCAGATTGCTAATGCAGTATTGCGGTCAAATAACACACTCTCAGTTCTGGCCATCGCTTCCAGAATCGCCAATTTCTCCGAATCACGGACCAGGCTTTCATACTCGTTTTTACTGATCGTGACCTGTGTTTCGTAGCCAACAATCGTACTTTCTTCTATTCCTTTTATTTCAAGCATTGCATTTTCCTCCAAACAGGTCTATACTGACCTTGAATTGTTATTTTTTTTCGCCCTGACGCTGCGCCAACAGCTCAGGGCATTTTTCTTGCCACATCACCGGCAATCTTGTCGATGATCAGATTCTCCCGCTGCTCGATCCCGCGATCTACCAGATACAGGTATCGATCGTTTTCATGTCTCACCAGCCACTTCGCCGGATTCAGTCCAGCCGTCCGGATCAGTGCCTTCTGCTCAGCGTTGGGATTCCGGGCAGTGATTTCCTTACTCATTGCTCCATCTCCTTCCTATTCCTCTTCTTCGTCTAATCCTAATATCGTCAGGATCACATTTCCTCCAGAAGCCATATACTTCCCGGATTCTGTGCCGGTTTGGATCAGGCTTTTAATAACCTTTCTCGCTTCCGCCAATGCATCAGCAGATACCAGCTTCACCTCTTCTGCATAGATCATTTACTACTCCTCCTTCCCAGCATCCCAAATGCCCAGTTCCTCCATGCACTGCTGATAAAATACACCAGCAATATGCGTGCATATCCGGCTTTTCATCTGAATCGCCTTGCGCTTTACCTTGTGAACCACCGCGGCGTCGATGAATATTGTCTCATCCGTGCGGTAACTACTGCACTTGCGCTCTGCGGCGCGCTGTATGTTCCGCAGCTGCCGTTCTATGCGCTTCTGCATATCTCCCATCTCCCTTCTGGCGGAACTCGTCCACCGCGTATGTAATTGCGATTCCAGCAATATATGCCACCGCCGCCCATGCGGCGATTTCGCAGACGTCCATGCTTGTCCGGAACCAAAGTTCCTCAGCGGTGCGTACCGCGGCGATTGCGCCTGCTATAATTCCGGTTAATAACTTATATCTCATCATGTCTCCTCCGGCCATTCCTTCAATCCCATGTATTCTAGTACCATGTTCCGGTACACATCATACCGGTACTTCTTCCGCTTCCCAGTATTCTGATTAGCAAGCCTTGCCCTGCCGATCGGCGGGTTGAACTTGTTGTTCCGCATGCCGTACCGGATTTCGTTGGGGCTAATCCCCATGATCGGGGCGGCTTGCTCGACTGATATCTTCATCTTTTCCATGGTTTCACCTCCTGCTCTCCAG
>CAZYCT010000130.1:0-4464 GCA_964646135.1 uncultured Coprococcus sp.
TACTGTTCTTATGTGCGGTAATCAAGGCTGTAGATGATTATCAGGACTTGCTTCGTCTTTCTGTTGCTACGGCTGGAAATGACCATCGACTTGGGGCAAATGAAGCACCTCCGGCAGTAGTATCTATTTTCCTTGGTGATGAATTAAATGCGGTTCTGGAAGCCATTGAAAATAATACACCTTATGCAGAAACGGCAAAGATGCAAATGAAGCTTGGCGTGGATGTTCTGCCTAAGTTCAATAGGGATACAACAGATCGTAATCGTACATCACCGTTTGCATTTACAGGAAATAAATTTGAATTCCGTATGCTTGGTTCTTCAAACAGTATTGCCTGTGCAAACATCATGCTGAACAGTGCAGTTGCTGAAAGCTTAAAGATTTATGCAGACAGACTGGAAAAGGCAGAAAACTTTGAGGATGCACTGCATGAGATGATTCGTAAGACCATTAAAGATCACAAGAATATCATTTTCAACGGAAACGGTTATGATGATACATGGATTAAAGAAGCTACAGAGAAGAGAGGTCTGCTCAACTATCGTACAACACCGGACTGTATGCCTCATTTATTGGATGAGAAAAATGTGAAGATGTTGACTTCTCATGGCGTATTCTCAGAGGCAGAGCTGAAATCCAGATGTGATATTATGCTGGAGAATTATTGCAAGACTGTTGTAATTGAGGCAAATACGATGGTTGATATGGCAAAGACAGAAATTGCTCCGGCGGTAGGAGCCTACACTATGGAGCTGGCTAAGACGATTAGTGCAAAAAAAGCAGTGGATGACACACTACCTTGTAGTTATGAGAGTGGTCTGGTTAAGAAGCTATCTACGCTCACAGATAGGATTGCCATTAAAACGGAAGAACTGGAAAATGCGTTAGTGGAACTGCATAATGCAGAAGGCATTATTTCAGAGGCTAACATGATCAGAGATGTGGTGCTTGTTAAGATGGGTGAGCTGAGACTTGCCTGTGATGAAGCAGAAACTGTAACAGCGAAGAAGTATTGGCCGTTTCCGACCTATGGAGATTTGTTGTTCAGCGTAAAGTAAATGAGCAAAATTTATATACGAGGAGGAATTATTATGGAAATCACGATGATTATTGATACATTTTGGGTGCTTTTAGCAGCCATATTGGTATTCTTCATGAATCTGGGATTTGCATCTTTGGAAGCAGGTTTTGCGAGATCCAAGAATACTGTTAACATTCTCTCAAAAAACTTTATTGTTTTCGCAGTTTCTTCCCTGGGCTTTATGCTTTTGGGCTGGGGCTTTATGTTTGGAGGTGATAATCCTTTCATAGGTACGGAGAATCTTTTCATTTTAGGAAATGGAGATCTTTCGTTCTACAATGAAACGCTTACTACAAACGTGCCATTTTGGGGAAAATTTTTCTTCCAGCTTGTATTCTGCGGAACGGCTGCGACTATCGTTTCAGGTGCGGTGGCTGAAAGAATCAAATATGTTTCTTTCATTATCTTCTCGTTTGTACTTACCTTGTTTATATATCCAATCGTTGGTCACTGGGTTTGGGGTGGCGGATGGCTGGCTGATCTTGGGTTCATGGATTTTGCCGGTGATACGGTGGTGCATTCACTCGGTGGCTGGGCTGCTCTCGCAGGAGCAATCATCCTTGGTCCACGTATTGGAAAGTACGATAAGAACGGAAAACCAAGAGCGATTCCCGGACATAATATGTCTCTTGCGGTAATTGGATTATTTGTACTTTGGCTCGGCTGGTTCGGTTTTAACCCAGGTTCTACCATGAGTTTCCAGAACCCTGCGGATGTTATGCATATCCTTGTGACGACTAACACGTCTGCAATTGCTGCAGTGCTTACATCTACTATTGTTTCGTGGATATTCATCGGGAAACCGGATTTGGGTATGACAATTAATGGTTGTCTGGCAGGTTTGGTTGCGATTACAGGAGGATGTGCATATATTTCTATCGTTGATTCGTTGATAATCGGAGCTGTTGCAGGTGTTATTGTGGTATTTGCAGTAGTATTCTTTGACCGTATTAAGGTTGATGACCCGGTGGGAGCTACTTCTGTTCATCTTTGCTGTGGTGTATTCGGTACTATCTGTATTGGTCTGTTTGCAAAAGAGGGAGTGACCACACTTTCTGTAAGAAATGGTCTTTTCTATGGCGGCGGTTTTAAGCTGCTTGGTACACAGCTTTTGGGCATTGTGACAGTAGCTGCATTTGTATTTGTAACATCATCACTTCTCTGGCTTGTATTAAAGAAAACGATTGGCATCCGTGTAACCAGAGAAGAAGAAATTGCCGGTCTGGATGTAGGAGAACATGGAAACCGTGCATATCCGGACTTTGCTTCAGCGGTTGAAAGCATTGATTACTCTCAGGAAGGTGATGAGATTGAAGAGATGGGCGATGTACCAGTTACAGAGGCAGTACCTGTTAAGAATACATCGTCTGCAGATGATACAAAGACTTCTAAGATAACCAAGATAGAGATTATTTGTAAGGAATCAAGGTTGGAGGCTCTGAAATCCGCAATGTCATCAATTGGAATTACCGGTATGACCGTATCTCATGTTCTTGGTTATGGAGTGCAGAAGGGTAAGCCGGAATATTATCGTGGTGTACAGGTAGAAGCAAATCTGCTTCCAAAGGTTCAGGTTGATATCGTTGTAAGTAAGGTTCCTGTTCGAAGTGTCATTGAAACTGCTAAGAAGGTACTGTATACCGGACATATCGGCGATGGTAAGATTTTTGTTTATGATGTAGAGAACGTAGTAAAGGTTCGTACCGGTGAAGAAGGATTTGATGCTTTGCAGGATGTAGAGTAGTAGATTTGTTGACAACAGAATATATGAAAAGCGTTTGAGAAAAGAGAAGTAATACAGGAAATCGCTCACAGCGAGTATGGGATGGTGGGAGCCATGCAGTGGAGCCTGTATGAATAACACTTTTCGAGCTGCAATCTGAAAAGAGAATTCTTAGTAGGTGCGCCGTACCGTCACACGTAAGCTGACAGAGCTTTGATTGAGGCTTGGAAAATGAGAACAAATATAGGTGGCACAGCGAGCACAGCACTTGCCCTATAGAATGCTGAATTACTAAATTTATGGAGGTACATTCATATGTGTTCTATTATGGGTTATTGCAGCCGCAGTGCTGCCTTTGATGCGTTCAAGGAAGGATTTGAGAAGACAATTTCGAGAGGACCGGATGACAGCCGGATTGTAGATACCGGAGATGGATTTCTTGGTTTCCATAGACTGGCTATTATGGGTCTGACACCATCCGGTATGCAGCCTTTCAAACTGGGTAAAAGTTATGTGGTCTGTAATGGAGAGATTTATGGGTTTGAAAAGCTGAAACAGAAGCTTTCTAAAAAATATACATTTGAAAGTGATTCGGACTGTGAAATTCTCTTGCCATTGTATAAAGAATATGGGACAGAGATGTTTTCTGTGTTGGATGCCGAGTTTGCCTGTATCATATACGATGGGGAATCTGGGGAATATATTGCTGCAAGAGATCCCATAGGAATTCGTCCATTGTATTATGGATATGATAAAGAAGGTGTAATCATTTTTGCCAGTGAAGCAAAAAACTTAGTAGAATTGACCGATAAGATTATGCCGTTTCCACCGGGACATTATTATAAAGGCGGTCAATTCATTTGCTATTGTGACATTGCGAAGGTAGATACTGTTTGTCATGACGATTTGGAGACAGTTTGCAGGAATATCCATGATAAACTTGTGGCAGGTGTGGAGAAACGCCTTGTTGCAGATACCAAGGTTGGTTTCTTGCTTTCAGGGGGATTGGATTCTTCGTTAGTATGTGCGATTGCAGCGAAGAAAAGTAAGGAACCCATAAAGACATTTGCCATTGGTATGAGCGAGGATGCGATTGATTTGAAATATGCAAAGCAAGTGGCGGAGTATATTGGTAGTGAACATAAGGAAGTTTTCATGACACCGGATGAGGTACTGGAATCTTTGGAAACGGTTATTCAGTTATTGGGAACCTATGACATTACCACCATTCGTGCGTCCATGGGTATGTATTTAGTATGTAAGGCAATTCATGAGCAGACGGACATCAGAGTTCTTCTGACAGGCGAAATTTCGGATGAATTGTTTGGCTATAAATATACGGATTTTGCTCCGGATGCAACTGCATTCCAGAAAGAATCCCAGAAAAGAATCAGAGAATTGCATATGTATGATGTGCTTCGTGCAGACCGTTGCATATCGGTGAACTCATTGGAGGCAAGAGTTCCATTTGGAGATATCGATTTTGTAAAGTATGTTATGTCCATAGAGCCGGAATTGAAATTGAATAAATATGGAAAGGGAAAATATTTGCTTCGCCATGCATTTGAAGAAGGCGGTTATTTGCCGGAGGAAATTCTTTGGAGAGAAAAGGCAGCATTTTCAGATGCAGTTGGTCATTCCATGGTGGATTATCTAAAGG
>CAZYCT010000131.1:0-4460 GCA_964646135.1 uncultured Coprococcus sp.
CAACAATCTTACTGACTTTCACTCCCATTTCAGGCTGAAGCTCGTAGCGCGTCACAGCCGGACCGCAGCTTATATTCGTAATAGTCACATTCACACCAAATGTCTGAAGTGTCTTCTGCAATTTCAAAGCAGTTTCACGCAGATGCGCATCCGAATCTCCGCCCGTCTTCGTTCCTCTTTTTAAAAGCGTAATCGGTGGAAATTGATATTTTTTCTCCACCTTATGTTCCGCAATCGCCTGTTCTACGTTTGCAGTTTCTTTCTGTAAATCCTCTTTTCCCAGTACTTCTTTCTTCTTGTTCTTCGGTTCTTCCTCCACAGCCTCTGGCGGTGCTGTCAATTCCACAGCAGATAACGGCATGGAGCGATTAATCACAACCTCCTCAAGCGGCTCGATAATCTTTTCCTTTTTTTCTTCTATTACTGGCTCTTCTGGGACTTTTTCTGGCTTTATCGTCGTGTCAAAAGAAACTCCTGACACTGCATGCTCCATCCTTTTTTGGCTCTTCGTCTGTTGACGCTGTACTTTCTGTACTTCTCTTCTTTCACTTCGATCTTCTCGATATCTCTGCACATCTTCCTTGGCACGCCCATATACTCTCTCACTTTTTTTCTTCACACCACCAAGAATGGATTTCTCTGTAATCAGCACGATGCAAATCAGCATAACAACCAGTGTAATTACCCAAGTTCCCACAACGCCAATCGCCGGACTTAATACATCTGCTATCCCGCTTCCAATCACACCTCCACGGCTACTAATCAGTTCAAATGTAACACATAGGAATAACATGCCAACTGTCACTGCGCCTGCTTTGACATATGCTACTTTATTCCCCATATTAGAGCACACAAAAGCGATCACACCAAAAAGAACGATTGGGAATACATAGGCAGTCCATCCAAGTAAATACTGCATCATCTTTGACACACCATTTCCGATGAAACCGCCTAAGCCAAAATTACTTATCGTAAGCAATATACACACTGCAAGCGATGTCCATATAGCAATCTCTTTTAGGAGAAAATCCTGCTCTTTCTGTTGCTCTTTTTGCGACTTTCTCGTTGTTGTATTTTTTTTAGTAGATGTCTTTTTCTTTGCTGATTTATTCTTTGATGTATTTGAAGCCATAAAACTTCCCCCTTATCATAAGCCCTTTATTTCATCGCAGGCATAAATACCCATAATATTTGATTATATCATTCAAGTTTCTCTCTGTCATCTGCTAGGATTCATCTTTTTTATTGGATTTTTTCATTAACTCCCGCAATTTTTCAAATGCCTCTCGAATTCCTCCCACTTCATCAATCAATCCTTCCTTTACAGCCTCTTCCCCTTCTAGCATGGTTCCCACATCCTTCACAAGCTGCGTTGAATCCAACATCAACTCTTCGATTCTTTCCTTCGTCATCTTCGAATGCTTTGCCATAAATCCAGTAATTCGATCTTGAGTGCGTTCCATATTTTTCAAACTTTGTGTTACTCCGATAAATAGACCCGATGAGCGTACTGGATGAATAATCATTGTCCCGCTTTCTACAATAAAAGAGTAATCCGCAGCCACAGCCAGCGGTCCTCCAATGGAATGACATCCTCCAAGCACCAGAGACACGGTTGGCTTGCTAAGACTTGCAATCATTTCTGCAATCGCAAGCCCAGCTTCCACATCGCCCCCTAAGGTATTCAATAATATCAGTACCCCGTCAATCTCATCATCTTCTTCAATCTGTGCTAACCTCGGCAAAATATGCTCATATTTTGTCGCTTTTGTATTTCCCGAAACAGCCTCATGGCCCTCCACTTCTCCAATAATCGTCAATAACTCTATTTTCCCCTTCAGCGGAAGAGTACCTAGTTCTTTCAAATGCTCATCTTCTTGTTCTATTTGTTCAAATTCTGTTCCCATACGACACTCCTTACTTTCACTATTCCCCATAAGTATGCCCTACTTTTTATCTATCTACTCTACATATGGAAGCAAGAATTCTACAAAGAAAAAAATCCCGCAGGATTTAAGCCGTATCACTTTAAATCCCACGGGAAATCATTTCTTGAATTAAATATTTGCTAATGCCTGTTCAAGGTCTGCGATGATATCATCAATGTTCTCAATGCCCACACTAAAGCGAATCAAGTCAGGCTGAACTCCAGCTTCTAATAATTCCTGTTCGTTCATCTGTCTATGTGTGTGGCTTGCTGGATGAAGTACACAACTTCTCGCATCAGCTACGTGTGTAACAATCGCAATCATCTTCAAGCTATCCATTACTTTCACTGCTGCATCACGTCCGCCTTTCACGCCGAATGTAATAACACCGCAAGTTCCATTTGGCAAATACTTCTGCGCAAGGTCATAGTATCTGTCTCCTTCAAGCATTGGGCAGTTTACCCATGCCACCTTCTCATGAGCCTGCAAATACTTGGCTGCTGCCAACGCATTCTCACAGTGTCTCGGCACGCGTAAATGTAATGTCTCAAGACCAATATTCAACAAAAATGCATTCTGAGGTGACTGAATTGAGCCAAGATCTCTCATCATCTGCGCTGTCGCTTTCGTGATGTATGCGCCTTTTCCAAAACGTTCTGTGTATACAAGACCATGGTAAGTAATATCTGGTGTTGTAAGTCCCGGGAACTTGTCAGCATATTTTGTCCAATCAAAATTTCCACTGTCAACAATAACTCCACCAACACAAGCTGCATGTCCGTCCATGTATTTTGTTGTAGAATGGATAACAATATCTGCTCCCCATTCAAATGGGCGACAGTTGATTGGTGTAGCAAATGTATTGTCCACAATCAATGGCACTCCATGTGCATGCGCTGCCTTAGCAAATTTCTCAATATCCAAAACTGTAAGCGCTGGATTCGCAATCGTCTCTCCCACAACTGCTTTTGTGTTATCCTGAAATGCTGCGTTTAACTCTTCTTCTGTGCAATCAGGATCCACAAAAGTTGCAGAAATTCCCATCTTGCGAATTGTATGTGCATACAAATTATATGTACCTCCATACACGGCTGAAGAACAAATGATATGATCTCCTGCTTCTGCAATATTCATGATTGCATAAAAGCTGGCTGCCTGTCCTGAAGAAGTAAGCATCGCTGCATAGCCACCTTCCAAATCACAAATCTTCGCTGCAACAGCATCATTTGTCGGATTCTGAAGTCTAGTATAGAAATATCCTGACTTTTCTAGGTCAAACAGCATTCCCATCTCATCACTGTTCTCATATTTGAATGTTGTACTCTGATAAATAGGCAACACTCTTGATTCCCCATTCTTCGGTGTATATCCTGACTGGATACACTTCGTCTCAAGTCTAAAATTGCTCATCTCTATACCTCCTGCTGTAAATCATTATTCATCCCAATTGTGGTAAACTTCCTGCACATCGTCATCATCTTCCAGAAGATCAAGTGTTTTATTGATGTTCTTGATATATAAACCATTATAAAATCAACACGGATACCATAATTAAATTATTGACTTTTTTCTCTGTCCAAACAAATATATCATAATTGAAACAACAATTCAAGGTACGCTTTTCGATTCCACATTCTAGCAGAATATTAAACCTCCAAGAATCTATACATCAGAAATGATTTGTTCAATGGTATTTTTTTACACTTGACCACATGCGTATAAAATATGTGGGTACAAAAAACTAATTTTTATGATTCTGATTTTTCCATATTCTATAGCTGTTCAAGCATTACACCAACAAAAATTTCATTACTTTGTTCAATGGCAGCAGTTTTAACATCTGGCTTTATCTATCACCTTATCCTCCACCATAAATAGCCCTATGATACCATAGAGCTATTTTTTATCCACTACTACTCTCTTTCATACTGATATTGTTAAAGCATTAAATCATGTAGACGGATTTTTTTAAAAATCTGCACCACAATTATTACAATATATCAATTTTGAGGTTTCCAAGTATGACCACATTTGGCACAACGATTAACTGTTTTGCTTGCACCAATAAATCCCCAAAAATGATTTACGCCTCTAGCACCTGCTGTGATTTGAGTTGAACCACATTTAGGACATTTGATTTTGTTGGTAGCTTCTGTTGTAGCTTGTGTCTGTGACAAATTAGCTTTGAACTGACTCATCTTCAACTGGAATTCGATTGGGTCGGATTGTTTGAGGTCAATCATGGCTAAAATAAAATCAGCACTATGAGAAATGTTAAAAATAATTTTTATTTCAGAACCGTTTATTTGAGTTTTTCTAAGACGAGAATTGCATTTAGGACAAATCTTATCTTCTGGAACTTTGAAATTTGTGTAAAATCCTCTATATTGAAACGGAGAAATATATGGAGTGTCTGAAAAATCACTAATACACTGATTACACACAAATAAATTTTCATCGTTTTTCATATTTAACTCTCCTCCTCATATATTCAAGTGTTTTTTATTGAAAATTCAAGGCTTTTCAGCCTTT
>CAZYCT010000132.1:0-4366 GCA_964646135.1 uncultured Coprococcus sp.
GCTTCTGAAAGTGGAGCAAGTGTTGTTACTGTACAGATCTGTGTCTGTCCTCTTGTAAACATAGCTGAACCATGTACTCTTGGAAGCAAATCAATCTCTGCATCCAATTTACGAATTTCTTCAATTGCACGACCATCTGGACGCTTATGATCTTTTAAAATCATCTTACGAACAGTTTTCTTCTGATATGCATAGACTGCTTCTGGAAGTTTTGCAAGCCATTCTTCATTTTCTGCAAATGCTTCTTCTAATTTAGCTGTAATAACTTTGATGTTTTCTTCGCGTGTCTGCTTATCGTCTGTGAAAACAGCCTCTTCCATCTCTTCTGGAGTTACAATTTCTTTGATTGCATCCATTAATTCTACTGGAACAGCAAAACTTACATATTCATGTTTTGTTTTTCCGCAATCTGCAACGATTTCATCTATAAATGCGATGATTTTCTGATTTACTTCATGGGCTGCAAAAATAGCTTCTATCATCTTATCTTCTGGAACTTCATTTGCTCCAGCTTCAATCATGATTACTTTCTCTTTTGTTGACGCAACCGTGAGAGCCATATCAGACTTTTCTTTCTGTTCTGCTGTTGGGTTGAACACAAATTCACCATCCACAAGTCCTACCTGTGTAGATGCTGTAGGTCCATCAAATGGGATATCTGAAATTGCAGTTGCAATCGCAGATCCGAGCATTGCAGTAAGCTCTGGTGAACAATCTTGATCTACAGAAAGTACTAAGTTCTCAAGTGTAACATCATTTCTATAATCTTTTGGGAACAATGGTCTCATTGGACGGTCGATTACACGACATGTAAGAACAGCATTCTCAGATGCTTTTCCTTCTCTTTTATTGAATCCACCTGGGATTTTTCCTACTGCATATAATTTTTCATTATACTCTACACTCAATGGAAAGAAATCGATTCCTTCACGTGGCTTATCTGATGCAGTTGCTGTAGAAAGCACAACTGTATCGCCATAATGCATAAGCGCTGCACCATTTGCCTGCTTCGCAACTCTATTCACATCCACGCGAAGAGTTCTTCCAGCAAGTTCCATTTCATATGACTTGTACATATCTTTCTCCTTTTTCTTCAAATTGACAGTTTTTCCGAAACTACTGAAAAATCCACTTTGATAAATACACTTTTCAGTGGTCTCGGATATACATACTGCCATAATCTGATATATTATATCACACGCATTTTATGTATGCAAGAAACAAATCAGATTTCAAGTGGGTATTAATTAAGCGTTCGATATAATGACAATGTTATATTCTCAGTAATTATTTGATCCGGTGAGAATATTTCTCCTGTTTCACTATTGACCCATGTGAAATTCTTATTTTCTGTAATTTGTGGAACAGCGATATTGCTGAAACGTTCTCCGCATTTTACAACATAGCTAGTCGCATATGTATTCTCAGTTGCAAACATATCAATTGCATATGCTTCAAACTGTACAACGCAATAGTCTTCTCCCTCAATCCATACACGATTTAAAAATTCAATTCTTTGCCTCAAATAATCTGCCAAGTCTTTCGCATCTTCAACTACAGCATTTTGCTCTTCAAAAGCTGACGCCCAGCGAATTCCATTCATCGTGGATGCATACTGAAGGAATGCTTCTCTTTCAAACAAATCTTCCTCTATTAGATGCATAAATGCAGGCGCAACCTGTGTGCGATATAACTCTGTCATTCTTTGATAAAATTCATCGTTTTCATAAAGTGCATCGTAGTATGGAGTTTGATTATTGGCTGATTTGATAGTACTTCTTGCCAAAAATGCATGTGGATTTTGATTCCTCGTACTTACACCGAGGGTATTGTCATAATCCCACAGCGGACCTGCATAAAATAATCCATCTTTGTAATAGAAATAACTGCTTGCAATGTCAGCATCGCCATTTTCAGAAATTTCATCAAATAAATACTTGTAAACCCAAGAATCAACATCAATCACGCTGGATAATTTCACGTCTTCCTTGGATACAATGAAATCCTCCAATTTTTGAACCTCACTTTTAATGTTTGTATAGTCAAGATGCGTTGGTTCATCTGGCTCCCTGATTTCCACTGCTCTACCCAATTCCGTCATAAAAGCATTATCCAATGTGTCCCATCGCTGTGCATACTCAATATTACACATGAATGCGCCGTCCTCGGTCCGAAGGTTCAAGCGTTCTTCTCCAAACTCTACTCTCTCGGTTAAAAGATAAAGACCTCGATATTCACCATTCAAATATAGATCTACGTATTCACATTCTGGTGCCATGCAAAACGCATTCACTCTTGCCAGATCATAGATTACTTTATTTCTTAAATTTGTTTCGTCAAATGCATTCGCCAGCAATATCCACTTTTTCCCCGTTCCCATTCCGAGTAAATTAGCAGCTTCTTCTAATTTTAATTGATATGGCTTCTTCTCAAAAAGATCCCACGTCGTATTTCCCCGCCCTTTCAAAGAGCAGGCATCTGTGCTGTAATCGTTTGAGCCATCCGAGCGAACCAGCCGCATCTTCGCATCTTCGCGATATCCTTTCGTCTGATGAATCGCATCCATATTACCAGATTCGGTGTCAATAAAAAGTGTTGCTACATGATCTGACTTACAAAATTGAATTTTCCCGCGATAATCTCGTAATGCAATATTATATACATAATCGATTTCAAATTCTTCCATTGTCATATCATCTTTCAATGCGATATCATCTATCTTTACCTGCTGACCTAATTCCTTTTTAAAAGAAACCTCTCGCATATCACAGTAAGATGGCAAAAAGACATACAGCATCTCTCCCCCATCATGCCAACTCAAAATTGTCTCATCTCCCACTTGAAATTGAAGCTGAAATGAGCTTAATTGTTCTCGATCTTTGATATATGCACAAAAAATAAGACTAAAAAGAAATATACCTACAATTCCTATTTGTCTGAAAAAATGTTTCATATGTTTTGTATCTCCTAAATATAAATCTTCATTTAGTATAATGTACAAGATATCTCATTTTCTGACAAGTAAGAATTAGTTGCTATTTATAAAATTCGCTGATATAATTGTAAGGATATTTTTGAGTAATAAATTTTTAGAAGGGTTAAATACATATGAAAAAGAAAAATTATTTAGAAATCGTCGGAGTGTTGTCGATATCACTTATTTTGACATCAGCAATGTCTGTGTCCAGCTGTCTTCCTGAAATGCTTCGCACATTTCCAACATACTCCCGAGCATCCATGGAACTATTAATTTCTGTTCCTGCATTTGCTATGATGCTCATTATTGCCAGTTCACCGTACTTATCCAAATTTCTAAACGAAAGAGTCATGGTCATTACAGGACTTTTGATCTATAGCATTGCCGGAATCTTTCCTGCATTTACAACATCATATACACTGATTTTGGCTATGCGCATCTGTATGGGCATTGGAATTGGACTGGTTAACACGAGAGCGGTCAGTATGATAGGAGAACGTTTTACTGGAAACTTGCAGCAAAGGCTACAGGGGATCCGTTGTTCTGTAGAGACTCTTGGGCAAGCGACATTGACCATGCTTGCCGGGCAATTACTTCGCTTTAATTGGCATTATTCCTTTTATGTGTATACGATTGGTTTTGTAATTTTGTTAGTTTACCTAAAATTTGTTCCTTCTCAAAATACAGTTTCTTCGTACGCAAAAAGGGAAAAATCATCGGATCGGATCACGCAAAAAGAATGGCTTATTATCTTTCAAAATTGTCTTTTAGGGGCAATGCATATTTCAGCAAGTGTGGTCATTTCACTTCGTCTTACAAGCTATGTCATTGAATACGGATTAGGAACAGATGTAAATGGCGCAACCATTCTCAGTATTTCTACGCTAGTTGGATTTTTGGGTGGTCTTGCATTTGGAACATTAATAAAAACTTTAAGAAGTTACATGCTGCCATTCACCATGAGTATGACCGCAATCGGCATGCTATTGATTGTACATTCAAAGAGTCTGGCTCTTGTGTCAGTTGGAGCTTCTATTTCTACCTTTTTTATCACGAATGGTGTTTCTTACTTGTTTAACCGACTGTCCAGCCGTTTATCAAAAGCAGCGTTATATACTGGAAATTCTATTGTTTTAGTTGGCTGCAATATGGGATCTTTTACAGCACCATTTATATTGCGCATAATTCAAGTAATCAATCCCGAATTAAAATTCGGATTTTTCGCTTATGCAATCCTGTTTTTTTTAGCTGCATCCTTTATTCTACTTCGAAATATATTGACAACAAAAAGCTCCAGACATTAATGTCTGGAGCTTTTCATATAAAATAATTACTTTCTTAATCCTAATCTTTCGATTAATGAACGGTATCTTTCGATATCTGTTTTCT
>CAZYCT010000133.1:0-4327 GCA_964646135.1 uncultured Coprococcus sp.
TGATGAAGAGGCTTTTGGGCTAACTAATTTGAAGTTAGCACAAAAGCCTTTTTTGTCTGTTTGACGAATCAATTATAGTTCTGCACAAAACACCTATAGAAAATCAACATATATAACTGCCGTACATAGAAAATACAAATTAGACATTAAATACAGGGGGGGGGTATAATAAAGCGGTGTGCGAGAAGATATTCAGGAAAATGGGGGATGAAAGTGCAGGAAGTAAATTCTTTATTTGTGATGATGGTCTTAGGAAACGAAAAATGGTTGGTTGTCGACACTAGAAGTTCTCATGCGTACATCGGATGGCGCTTGGAAGGTGAGAAGAAGGAAGGTCATATCAAAGGGGCAACCGATTTTTCAGCGAACTGGATTACTTACAAGGGCGGTAAGGAAAAGAAGAAAGAACAACAGTTAAGAGAAAAAATGGAGCTGAAAGGCATCACAAAAGAAAAACATATCATTTTATATGATGTTAACAGGGAAGATGCTTTTGTTGTTGCAGATTATTTGCGTGACAAAGGAATAGATAATTTATATTATTTCAATTTTGAAAATTGGGATGGTGAGACAGAGTGGTGTCCACATTATGAACGGTTAGTGCCGCCAAGCTGGGTGAAAGAAGTCCTAGATGGAGGAACGCCGGAACACTTTCACTTAGGTCCATATAAGATATTTGAAGTGGGATGGGGAAAACCGTCTAAAGATTTTATAGAAGCGCATATTCCAACGAGTGTCCACATTGATACAGAGGAATATGAACAAGGACCAAAATGGATTCAGCCATCGGATAAAGAATTGGAAGAGTTTGCCTGTAATAATGGAATCACAACAGATACGACGGTGATTCTCTATTGTATGGGCATGCGAGATGCAGCTTCTAAACTGGAGTCAGTGTTGCGATATATGGGTGTGAAGCATATTCACTGTTTAAATGGCAGCATGATCAATTGGGTGGAGGAAGGCTATCCAGTAGAGAGTGGACTGAATGAGAAGCAGCCAGTAGAAGCGTTTGGCGCACAGGTACCGCAAGATAAAAGTTCTATCGTAGGAATTGAGGAAGCGAAAGAAATCATAAAGGATCGATCACTTGGACAGCTTATTGACATGCGTACATGGGAGGCCTATATCGGGGAAGATTCTGAGTACAGTTATGTTCCAGTGGCTGGAAGAATTCCAAATACACTGTGGTGTTATGACAAATATCATTATTGCAATCCGGATTTGACTATGGGTAATCCATATGAAATGTTAGACAGTATGGTAAAGGCGAAAATTGATCTAAGTGATCGCCCAGTATTCTTTTGCGGAAGTGGTGCATGGTGATCAGCACTTGTAAGGCAACAGGTTAATGTTGCAGGGATAGATAGAGCAACCATATTTGATGGAGGCTGGTGCGAGTGGCAGTTGGATCCAAGTAATCCATATGAGGTGGGAATTCCAGAAGGGTATGAACATGTTTGCAAAGAATAAAGAATTAAGGAGTGCATATCTTTCCATCGGAATCCTTGCGTTTATTAATTCTGGAATATATGGAATTGTATATTTGCGCTCAGGGTATTACAACGTTGTTCAAAATGCAATGGGATTGTCTCATATTCAAATGGGAAATATCTGGACAATATATGGAATGATTGCCGTAGTTTCCTATTTATTTGGAGGAATCCTAGCAGATAAATATGATTCGAAAAAGTTAATTACACTTTCCGCAGTGGGAATGATGGTTGCGGGTGGAATTTTTTGGACGTTGCCGTCTTACAATATTCTAATTTTAGTGTACATCATGTATGCGTTTTTTGCTATTTTTACATATTATCCTACATCTGTAAAAGTGGTTACGGAATTGGGAAAGGTCATTGGACCGGGAAAAGTCTTTGGAATATATTGGGCATTGATTCACGGGTCTAATATTTTAGCGTCAACTGTGGGAATAAGAATTGTTTCGTTGTTCTCAGGCAACGATCGGACGATACTTAGATACGTCATAATGACTTATGAGATTGTACTGTTGATCGCAGTGTTATTGTTTCTTAAATTTTTTAAATTAACATCTAGCACAGAAGTTAAGAAAGAAAAAGTAGGAGTTAAAGAAAGAGCAGAAGTTTTAAAAAATCCGAAAATTCGAATTATTAGTTTAATTGTGTTTTTTAATTATTTAGTCATAAGCAGTCTTTCGTATTTTACACCTTTTATCAGGGATATATTAGGGGTGTCACAGGAAAGCGTGCTGGTGATTAATACTATTAAATCAGATATATTGGGAAGCATGATTACGCTGTCGGTAGGATTTATTACAGATAAAATAGGTTCTGCTGTGAAATTGATTGGTATTGCTTCTTTGATTGGAGCAGGTGCAATTGGGCTTTTTGTTGGAAGTTCTATATTAGAAATGCCATGGCTGGTGTGTGTCATTTTAGTAGTGTTTATTTCGCTTGTTATGAGTGGTGCCAAGAATGTCACAATGGTGTGTGTCTCGGAAGCGAAGATACCATATGAGGTATCCGGCAGAGCAATCGGAATCATTTCTTTTATCGGATATCTTCCGGATGCTTTTTATTATTCGATCGCAGGAAGGGTAATAGAAGCACATGGAAAACAAGGCTATGAATTGCTATTTTCTGTAAGCGGCTTAATGGCACTGCTGTGTTGTTTGAGTTGTTATATTTTATACCAAAAAAACAGAAAGGAGGAGCGGTATTTGTGATTGAATACATACAAACAGGATTAGGGTATTATGGTGGACTCAGAGTATTTGTTGCTGCAATAGTAAGTCATATTCAGGTTAGTTTAATATCATTTGCAATTTGCTTGGCAATTGGTATTCCATTGGGTTTGGTTTGTGCTAAGAGTCAGAGACTGTCACAATGGGTGATGAATTTTGCACAATTTATGAAAATAATTCCTACACTGGCAATAATGATTTTGTTGGTACCGATACTGGGCGTAGGCCAGAAAATACCAATCATTGTATTAATAATTTCTGGTTTGCCACCGATTTTGGTCAACACTTGCTTAGGAATTCGCAATATTGAACCTAAAATTATTGAAGCAGCCAGAGGAATTGGCATGGATGGCATGACAATTTTGAAAAAGATTCAGTTACCACTAGCATTGCCGATGATGCTTGTAGGGGTACGAACAACTGGCGTACAGATTGTATCTTGTGCGACGCTTGCATATTATGTAGGCGGTGGTGGAATGGGAGCACCTATCAATTCGGGATTGGGTCATCATTTGACTGAATTGTTAGTGATATCCAGTGTTGTTGTTACGTTGTTAGCAACAACGGTAGATTTTGGTTTGTCATCAATTCAAAAATGGGCTGATGAAAAATATACTGTTTAAAATTACAAAAGGAAAATGGAGGAACAAAGGAATGAAAAAGAGACTAATTAGTACATTGTTAGGACTTGCGATGGTTGCAGGACTTTTCGCTGGATGTGGAGGAGATTCGTCTAAAGAATCAGAAAATTCAAAAGGAACAATTATTTTATCAGCTGATTCGATAACAGAAAAAGCAATCTTTGGCGAGGTATATGCTTTAGCATTGGAAGATGCGGGATATACAGTTAAGAGAGAAGAAGGACTTGCAGTTGCACATGATAGTTTGCTTGCAGGAGATATTGATATGATTTTGGATTATACAGGTACAGCATATACACGTTATATGATTAATGACCCTATGTATGATTCAGACGAAATGACACGTATTGTACGAGAACATTATGCAAAAGAATATAATATTGCAGTACTTGAAACATCAGCACTGAATAATAGCTATGGATTAATGATGATGAGAGATAGAGCAAAAGAACTTGGAATTGAAACTTTCCAGGATTTACAGAAAAATGCAGAAAAACTTATATTTGCAGATAGTGGATTTTTAACAATGCCAACAACAGGAAGAACAAGACTTGAAGAATTATTTGGACCATTCAATTTTAAACAAGTATTGGAAATTGATGGCTCTTTAAAATATGATGTAGTGGAAAGCGGAGAGGCAGATGTTACTTATGTATTTACAACAGATCCACAGTTATTGAATGATAAATATATATCATTAGAGCAGGAGAAAGATGTTTGGTGTGAATATTTGTTAGTACCATTTATCAAACAGGAAATTTTGGATGAACATCCTGAAATAGAGGATATTTTAAATGAAGTATCTTCAAAAATTGATATTCAAACAAGTATTGAGTTAATTCATAAAGTAGATATTGATTTTGAAGATTATCATGATGTAGCTGCAGAATACTACGAAGCAACATTTAAGTAAAGGGAAGTCAAATGAGCAACATAATTATTAAAATCGAAGACATCTGTAAGA
>CAZYCT010000134.1:0-4298 GCA_964646135.1 uncultured Coprococcus sp.
GCTCATGTCCATATAAAAATCTAATTTATATTTTAATTCTTTTTTGAATATTTGCTTCATACATGCATATTTCGGTAATATTACACGCACATCATACTCTTTCTTATCAAAACACTTCGGAAGTGAGCCAACTACATCTGCCAAACCACCTGTTTTGATAAATGGCACTCCCTCTGACGCTACAAACAAGATCTTCTTCATCATCAAGTCCCCCTGTGCTCCATAATATGTATTATTATAGCGCAAAACATGGATTTTGAAAAGAATTTATCTATTTTTGTATCTTAGACGAATTGTATCTGCAACTAAAGCTATAAATTCCGAATTCGTTGGTTTCCCCTTACCATTGCTGACTGTATAGCTAAATAGTGCCTCCAGTGTGTCTAGCTTTCCTCTGCTCCATGCCACTTCTATTGCATGTCTAATTGCACGCTCCACACGGCTTGAGGTTGTCTGGTTCTTCTTCGCCACTGTAGGATACAGCACCTTCGTAATTGCATTCAGTACATCCATATCTTCAATTGCCATAAGAATGGCATCTCTCAAATAGTGATACCCCTTAATATGAGCCGGAATGCCAATTTCATGAATCATATTCGTAACACAAGTTTCCAAATCTTCCTGAGGCTTTGTTTCTTGCTGAACACTTCTTTCTGTAAACGCAGTGACGTTTGTTTTTCTCTTTCTTAAATTTTTGATACGCTGTAGTATAACATCATTGTTAAAAGGTTTTAATATATAATATGACGCGCCTTTTTCGAAAGCATCTTCCGTTATCCTCTCCTGGCTAATTCCCGAAATAACAATAAAACTCGGACGTTTTTTCATATCCTTATCCATACTCACTATTTCCATAAGGCTGATTCCGTCCATCTTCGGCATGATCAAATCTAACAAAACCACATCTGGTTCCTTTTCTTTGATGATTTGATACACTTCCTCCCCATTTGTCGCACGTCCAACTAGATTTAGCTCCTTATCATTTGAGACAATATCACATAGCAACTCCAGCATTCGTTCATTATCGTCTGCTATCGCCACATTCAATTGGTCCATCATTTGACATACCCCCTCATATACTACGTATCTTTTAAAAGTAACGCCATTATATATCTTCAGAATTGTCAAATTCCATCGAATCTTGCCAGAGCCCTCACACAAAATTCGACATAAAAAACACAACGTAAATATCTTACTCCAAACTTGTAAAAATTTAAAGAAAAAATTTAAAAAAAGCATATATTTTACCAAAAATTAGTAAAACATATGCTTTCTTTCTTATTTCTCCCAGACAATGATTGCTTTAAACAAATCTCCATCCACTTCAATATTGAATGTACCATTTTGCAATTCGACAAAGCTCTTCACAATTGCAAGTCCCAGACCACTGCCTTCTGAATTTCTCGATGCATCTCCGCGGACAAAACGTTCTGTTAAATGATCTACATTATAATCTAGTTCTGCCGCCGAAATATTTCGGAACACAATCTTCACTTCATTCTCTGTGTCAATAATATCAACATATACTCTGGAACCTTCCATCGCATATTTTAGTATATTATTCAATAAATTTTCAAAAATGCGATATGTGCGCTGTCCATCAAGAGAAAGAATCACTTTTTCCTCTGGAAGATTCCATCTGAAATTCAAATTACTATTCATAATTTTATCTTCCATCTCCAGGCGAACTTGCTTCATTAAATTTATGACATCTACCTCCATAAAGTTCATCTTCACATTTCCAGAATTCGCTTTACTTACTTCAAACAAATCTTCAATCAAAGCTTTCAATCTCTGTGATTTTTGCTCCAGGGTATCAATGTATGATTTCCTTTGTTCTTCCGTTATGCCTTCCTGTTTTAGCAAATCTACATAAGTAATAATAGCTGTCAGCGGTGTTTTCAAATCATGAGACACATTCGTGATAAGTTCTGTCTTCATATTTTGGCTCTTTGCTTCTTCTCGGACTGCCTTTGCAAATCCTTCTTGTACTCTTTCTAGTTCTTCACCCAACGGCTCGAAAATTCCCAATTCTTCTTCTAGTTCAATCTTCAGATTTCCTTCTGCCATCTCCTGTGTTGCGTGAAGAATGCTGTTGTACTGCGTCTGTACCTGCTCACCATACTTGCGGAGCAAGATATACAAGCCGATAGAATACAAAATCAGACCGGCAATTCCAATCACCCACATACAACACAGCAAAACCAAAATTGCAAAGTTCACAAGTACAATTTTTGTGATACTCCGGTTTAATTCATAAGCAATATCAATATCCATAACCCACTGATATAACTGCTTAATTTTTTTTACAATCCATCTACAAAAGATTACAAGTAAGAGACGATTTTTCATATAGTATTTTGGTGAGCAAAGAAATTGTCTCACATGTGCTACGAGAATATATTCCATTGCAAAGCACACCATCCATCCCAGGAAATTCAAAAATAATATAATTGCATATGCCGTCTCTGCTTCCATCGACCATCCAAGAATTTCGATACCGGACGCCTGAGCTGTGAATGCTGACTGCAGCAGTTCAAATCGTGATTCTGTCATAACTTCAAACATACCAACTACGACACAAATCCAAATGCTGAAAAACACTGTTGCCACTTCAAATGGCATAGAGAAAATTCCTTCCCATCCAGTTTCCAGCTTTTTAAAAAGAGGAAGGATCAGTGCTGCCAATGCCACAAAAATCATTAGGGCAGCGATAATATAGAACACTCCATTTTCTACGTAGATGGATTCTTCAGTATAATACATATATTCATTATATCCATTGGCCCACACAAAGTCAGAAGATTCATGAACCAAAAATACAGCACTGACATTTTTAGGATGCAATTCATTTGCGTCGATGTGAAGATTATATGCTGAATTATAGCCTTCTACATTCCCTTCGTATTGCTCAATAGAATTCTTTACTGCATAATATGGAGTATCTATAATTTCTGAAATTTCACTGTTTGGAAAATTTTTAAAATTAGCTTCCTTGATTTTACCGTACTGATCAAATTTCACTGTAAAATATGCTACATAACCTTCTTCTCGGTAATGATTCAATATTTCTTCTTCTGGATCTCCTAAAAAGACACTCAAATCCTCATTCGTATTTGTTACGACATCTGTCGAATTCTCCGTATCATATGCAATCAGATAATCCGTATTCTCATTAACATAGTCATAATCAAAAATCCATCCATATTCTTCTAAAACATCCACACGGACCTCTGTCTCTGATTGCTCCTGCAACATTGCTGCATACTTAAAATAAATTGCCTCTGTTGCATAATTCACAAAATTTTCAGGCATACCGTAAGAATATTCCCAAGCAGTTTCAATCTCACGTTCTTGTTCTTCGTATTGTTTTAACTTTCTTTGATACTCTGCTTCCATTCTAGGATACAGCGCTGTCAATAATAACGCTGGAAGAATCACAAGTAATGCGATGATCAATAAAGTTTTCCTATGCATTTTTTTCAATTTTGTATCCAACGCCCCACACCACCTTTAAATATTTTGGTTCTTTCGGGTCATATTCAATCTTCTCCCGAATGTTTCTTACATGAACCATCACCGTATCCGTATTGATTGCGCATTCATTCCAGACTCTCTCATAAATTTCTTCAGCCGAGAATACACGTCCTGGATTTCTCATCAGAAGAGAAAGGATTTTGAATTCTATCGGTGTCATCTTCTTAAGTTCTCCATCCACCCGCACTTCCTTGGAATCTTCGTTTAACTCCAATCCGCCAATTATGTAAATATTCTTGTTTTCTTCACTCTCCTTTGCACCTGCAAGTTCCATAAATCTTGCATAGCGTCGAAGCTGTGAATTAACGCGCGCCAGAAGTTCCATCGGCTGAAATGGTTTTGTCACATAATCATCTGCTCCCATATTCAATCCCATAATTTTATCCACTTCTTCTGATTTCGCAGAAAGCATAATAACAGGAAAATCATGTTCTTTTCGAAGCCGCATTACCATATGTATGCCATCCATTCTCGGCATCATAACATCCACGATTGCCAGATGAATCTGCTCTTTCTTTAAAATTTCAAGGCCTTCGATTCCATCACCGGCTTTCGAAACCTTATAGCCTTGACTTTTCAAATAAATCTCAATCCCATCTCTGATTTTTTCATCATCTTCTACGACTAATACATGATATGTTGTCTCTTTCATTCCGCTACTCCCTTTCTGCTACAGTTCTTTCATGTATGAGTATATCATAATCTCAAATTCAAAAAAGAACCTTTAGAAAATATCAAAGATTTTCTAAAGATTCTTATAT
>CAZYCT010000135.1:0-4230 GCA_964646135.1 uncultured Coprococcus sp.
TCTTTCTAAGAGCTGAGTTAGGTTTCTTAGGTGTAGCTGTCTTAACTGCTGTACATACACCTCTCTTCTGTGGAGCAGAAGTGTCTGTAGCTTTCTTCTTTAAAGAGTTGTATCCTTTCTGAAGAGCTGGAGCTGTAGATTTCTTAACAGCTGTCTGACGACCTTTTCTTACTAACTGGTTAAATGTTGGCATCTCTTTCACCTCCTATGATGTGATAATTGGTTACGTTTAAACATCTCTGTGTTTTATGGCGCACGAATACATTCATTTCAACAGCGCCTTGAATATTGTATTATATACCCTTAAAAAAGTCAAGGCATTCTGAAAAATTTTTCAGAATGCCTTTTGCTCTTATTCTGCTGTATTTGTTGAACCTTCAATAATTTCCCCAGCCTCTACTCGGTCAATCAAAGACTTGATATTCGCAACAGATGTATTATTCGGAACTGTAACATAAAGTTCCGTACTTCCAGATGAATAGCATATATCCTTCGATCCATAACCTTCTGCTGCCACGGAATAAATGTTCCATGCTGCACCAGTACGAAGCTGTGTCTTAATCAACGACTGAATCTGGCTTGTTGAGAAATTCGTATCGATACCATCACTCACACTTTCTAAAATATCGACCGCTCCTCGCAGCATAGCTGGCGACATCATCTTCTGAATCATTGCAGTAATCACCGCCTGCTGATGAACGCCTCGTGCATTGTCACCATCCGCAAGATTCTTTCTCTCACGGCAGAATGCCAATGCTTCTTGTCCATTAAAATGGTTTAAGCCTTCTTTGATGTGCATTTCATGCCCGGCTTCCCATCCAGTATCAAATTCCGTATCTGAATATACATCCAATCCACCCAGTGCATCTACGATATTAATCAATGAAGTAAAATTCACTCTTCCGTAGAATGGAATCTCTACATCATACAAAGATGCTAACGTTCTCATGGACGCATCCACTCCGTATATCCCCGCATGCGTCAGCTTGTCACGCTGACCACTTGATATTCCTGGGATTGGAACATGATAATCACGCGGCGTAGTCACAAGAAGCACCTGATGGCTCGTCGGATTCACCACCGCCAAGATATTTACATCACTTCGGCTCTCCTGCGTAATATCTCCATATACATCAATACCACTTAGATACACCGTAAATGGCTCTGTCATTTCTACGTCCACGCTGTCATTATTTGCTATTTCTACCACTATTTTACTTGTAAAAATAATTTTGATATCTTCTTTGAATGTAGGATAAGTCTCTATGATAACACTGTCCTGACTCAAATTATAAACAATCGCTTCCACTTCACCATTCATCAGCGCTTTGACTTCCTCCATCGTTGATGAATATTCTGTTTTATCGATTTTCTTTCCAAGGTCCGTTTCAATCTGCTGTACTGCGGTCTGCATCTGCGCTTTACTTGTTGCATACTGTACTGCAAATTGATAATCTTCTGCATCCTTCAAGGTCTCCGCTGGGTCATCTGCTTTTACAGCCACTACGATTGCGCTCGTTTTGCTGTCTCCACCTGTGATCTTCTCAAACGCATCATAGCCTTTACTCATATAGAAAGAACCTGCCCATAACACGCAGCACATGAGAATACAGAATACTTTCCCACCAATTCCCTTCTTCTTAGCTGCAATCTGAGTCAAAAGCGTAATGCCAAGCAAAATCATCAGAACTGCTATCAAAACAAGCACATATGTCATCGGCAAAAGATTCAGGAACATCACATTAACCGCAAAAAATGCTGACAAGAAAAATTGCACAATAGTCAACAAATATCCAAGAATCTTGCTTCCAAGATTCTTGCGTCTTCCGCGCCTTCTTCTCTTCTTTCCAGATTTCACTGCTGCTTGTTCCATTTTCTTTGAACTCTTTCTTTTCTTCGTGCGTTCACGCGGATACTCGTCTTCTTCATAATATCTTGCGCCAGTCCGATAATCTTCCTCGTACGCATAACGATCTTTTCCTTTACTTCGTCTGCTGACCTCACGACTATTATTCACACTTCGCATGTTTATATTCGAATTTTCACGATTTACTCTTGTTCTTTTGTTAGAACGATTTGTCTTTTGTTTCATAGCATCTCCAATTCATTTCTATATACAAATATCAATCACAAAAGTTACAAAATATTTCATTTTTATTACAACGATATATAATAACTTTTTTTCTTTTTCTTGTCAATGCTATTCAAAAGGCACAACGATGATTTCTTTTGTATAATTATTCAAAACTTCGCATCCATCTTCCGTGATGAGTACCAAGTCTTCTATGCGAACCCCCAGATTCTCTTCCGGTAAATAAATGCCTGGTTCTACAGAAAAGCATTGTCCCACCCGAATGATTTCTGTGTTGATTGAGGAAACATCCCCAAATTCATGATCTTCCAAACCGATAGAATGACCCGTACGGTGAGTAAAATATTTTCCATATCCCATTTCTTCTATATAATTTCTTGCCGCCAAGTCCACATCGCACATCCGATTTCCCGGTTTGGCTGCTGCAATTCCCCGCAAGTTCGCCTCAAGGACAATGTTATAGATTTCTTTCTGTCTTTCAGAAACTTCTCCCAGGAAAACGGTTCTTGTCATATCAGAGGCATAATTATCTTTCAGTCCGCCAATGTCCAGCACTACGCAATCGCCTTTTTTTCCTTTTGTCTCGTCTGTTCTGTGGTGCGGATCTGCTGCATTTTTACCGAATGCAGTGATTGGCGAAAAGGATACATCTTCACATCCATGAGCCGCATAAATTTCTCTGACCTTGGCATCCAGTTCTTTTTCTGTCATATCCTTTCCTACCCATTGGAGCAGTTCATGCATAACCGCATCGTTTGTCTTGGATGCATTTCTCATTTTTTCCTTTTCTTCCTCATCTTTCACCATTCGCACGCGGTCTACAATCGGAGATGCATTCACATATCCGCTTCCCCCGCCAAGCTCTTGGAGTCTGAGAAGAAATCTAGCCGGCCAGTTCTTATCAATTCCCAGAACCTTATCCTTCTCCGTGAAGTCACTGATCAATGACACACCATCTTGCATATCATTGTACCATACCAATTCCACACCCAGATCTTCTTCCTGTGGAAACAATTCGTTTATGATAAGCTTATGCTTTCCATTGACATTCAAATACAATGCCAGCAATCTTTCACCTGGATGTATCCACTTGCCCGTCAAGTAATAGATTGCTACCGGATCAGATATCAACATTTGTGGAATTCCTTGTTCTTCCATAGAAGCTAAAATTCTGTTTACTCTATTTTCTTTCATAATTTTGTCACCTTCACGCAGAAAGAGGACTCCTCTCGGAATCCTCTTTCAATCACTTATTATTCAGTTACATCTGCAACTACAAAATCGGAACCCATTTCTTCCTCTGAGAAATCATCATTATACTCATATTCATCTACAACGATTTCTTCTTCTTCTGCTGTTTTCAGTTCTGTATCTAATTTAACATTGCGATATTTCTTCATACCTGTTCCTGCTGGAATCAACTTACCAATAAGAACATTTTCCTTAAGTCCAATCAAATGGTCAACCTTTCCTTTGATTGCTGCTTCTGTAAGAACTTTTGTTGTCTCCTGGAAAGACGCTGCTGAAAGGAACGAATCCGTTGCCAAAGAAGCTTTTGTGATACCAAGCATGATCTGTTCTCCAGTCGCTGGCTCTTTTCCTTCTGCGATCAATGCTTCATTCGCATCGTTGAACTCAAGAACATTAACCATTGTTCCTGGAAGGAATTCAGTATCACCCTTTTCTTCTACACGAATCTTCTTAAGCATCTGACGAACAATAACTTCGATATGTTTATCGTTGATATCTACACCCTGAAGTCGGTATACACGCTGTACTTCGCGGAGCATATAATCCTGAGCTGCTCGAAGTCCCTTGATCTTCAGAAGATCATGTGGATTGATACTACCTTCTGTCAGTTCATCACCAGCCTCAAGAACAGCGCCGTCCTGAATCTTGATTCTTGATCCATAAGGGATAAGGTATGCCTTGCTTTCGCCTGTTTCATGATTTGTAACAATCACTTCACGTTTCTTCTTCGTATCATGGATATTAGCTACACCGCCAAATTCTGTGATAATCGCAAGTCCCTTTGGTTTTCTTGCTTCAAAAAGTTCTTCTACACGAGGAAGACCCTGTGTGATATCATCACCGGCTACACCACCAGTATGGAATGTTCTCATTGTAAGCTGTGTACC
>CAZYCT010000136.1:0-4199 GCA_964646135.1 uncultured Coprococcus sp.
CGCAGTAGGTAGCGCGCATCCTTGGTAAGGATGAGGTCGGCGGTTCAAGTCCGCTTAGTAGCTGAAAAAGGTGTAAAGTCTGTTTGAATGACTTTACACCTTTTCTTTTTAGAAAATTATATAATATAAGTTTTCAATAATTTCAATGTGTTGCATACGCCATCTGTATGTGAACGTTCATAATTGTGAGAAGCATACACGCCAGGTCCAATCAGACCGTGACGGATATCATAACCGCTCTTAAGTGTTGCTTCAACATCAGAACCATAATGAGGGTAGACATCGATGGAGAAGTCAAGATTTTCCGCTTTAGCAGTGGCAATAAGGGCGCTTGTTACATCATAGTTGTAAGGCCCACCGGAGTCTTTTGCACAGATGGAAACTTTACGTTCGGTACATTCCAGATCTGCACCGACACAGCCCATATCTACAGATATCATTTCTTTCGTATCATCTGGAATTACACACCCGCCATGTCCAACTTCTTCATACACTGTGAAAAGAAGTGAAACTTTTCTGTTTAGAGTCAGATTCTCGTCTTTTACCATTTTCGCAAGTCCCAAAAGGATGGCAGCCGAAAGTTTATCATCTAAAAACCGGCTTTTGATATAACCGCTTTCTGTTACTGTGGTACGAGGATCCATTGCAATAATATCACCACACTGAATGCCAAGTGCCTTGACATCGTCTTTGGAATCTACATTTTCGTCCAAAAGAATTTCCATGTTGGATTCTTTGCGCTCCAACTTTTCATCTGCAACATGAGCGGATGGCTCCACATTCAGTACAACACCAGTATATACCTTGCCATCGCGTGTGTGGATGGTACAGTTCTCACCATCTGCGGTACTCCATTGATGACCGCCCAAAGTGGTAGGACGAAGACGTCCGTTCGATTTGATGGAACGAACCATGGCGCCGAGCGTATCAAGATGTGCTGCAAGGACTAATGGATTCCCTTCACCGCCAAGAGTAACGTGAACATTGCCCTTGTTCGAAAAATATGGTTCAAATCCCATATCGCTTAATGTTTTGTGAACATAAGCAGTTACATCTTTGGTGAAGCCGGATGGGCTTGGGATAGAAGTGAGTGCCTTTAGTTCTTCTGTTATATAGTGAACATAGTGATTCATAATGACCTCCTTGAAGTGAAAGTGTTTATTATAATGGTTAGTGTAATATTTTTAAACCAAAAAAGCAATATTTGATTTAGAAATGATGGCAAAGATGGTACAATGGCATTAGGTTGATACTTAGGAGGAAAATTATGGGCATTGTAGTTATAGGAGTAGCGTTTGTAGATATCAAAGGATTTCCAGACGATAGTTATCTTCCCAACGGGAGAAATGCGGGACGCGTAGAATATGTGCATGGTGGTGTGGCTCGAAATGTAGTAGAAGATATTGCAAATGTTGAGCTGAGACCCACTTTTATCGGAACAGTAGATGATAGTCCTATGGGACAGGATGTATTAAATAAATTAAAAAGACATAAGGTAAACTGCGATTATGTGTTGACGATTCCTGACGGATTGGGAATATGGCTAGCTGTGTTTGACGATCATGGTGATGTAGCAGGCTCAATCTCAAAACGCGTCAATGCATATCAGCTCGTAGACTTGTTGGAAACAAAGGGTGACGAGATTTTTGCAGATGCCGATTCCATTGTGTTGCAGGTGGATCTACATAAGGATATTGTAAAAAAGGTTTTTGAACTGGCAGAACGTCATGGAAAGAAAATCTATGCGCTGGTATCTAATATGAGTATAGCAGTGGAACGAAGGGACTTTTTGCAGAAGTTTGACTGTTTTATCTGCAACCAGCAAGAAGCTGGCTTACTCTTTCTGGATAATTATGAGGGAAAAACAGCAGAAGAAATGCAGGAAATTTTATCAGAAAGGGTAATGAGTGCTCAAATTCCGTCCATGATTGTGACCATGGGAGGGGATGGCGCAGTATTTGCAAGCTGTAATGGAGACAAAGGCTTTTGCCCGGCACTTTCTGTGCAGGTGAAAGATACAACGGGAGCAGGGGATTCTTTTTGTGCCGGAGTGGCAATTGGTCTAACCTATGGAAAAACGTTGGAAGAGGCAGTGAGAATTGGAAACCGGCTGGCTGCTTCAGTGATTACATCTTCGGAAAATGTTTGCCCGCGTTTTCAACCGGCTGAGTTTGGAATAGAGGTAGACGCTTTGGCAGAAAATTAAGAAATGATTGTTCTTATATGAAATTTATGATAAACTAAACGAATAAGCGAGAGAGATTCGAGGAGGGCCGGAATTATGGCAGAAGAGATGACCCCTGTTTCAAAGAATTTTATTGAGCAGGAAATAGATAAAGATTTAAGAGAAGGTGTGTATGACCACGTCGTGACACGATTTCCACCAGAACCGAATGGTTATTTGCATATAGGACATGCGAAGTCCATTCTTTTGAATTATGGGCTGGCACAGAAGTATAATGGATCATTCCACATGCGTTTCGATGATACGAATCCGACGAAGGAGAAGACAGAATTCGTAGAATCTATTAAAGCTGATATTCAGTGGCTCGGTGCAGACTGGAAGGAACATTTATACTTTGCTTCTGATTATTTTGATACAATGTATGAATGTGCAGTGAAATTAATCAAAAAGGGAAAAGCATTCGTATGTGACCTTACAGCAGAACAGATTAGAGAATACCGTGGAACTCTTACAGAGCCAGGAAAGAACAGTCCATACCGAGATAGAAGCGTAGAGGAGAACTTGGAATTGTTTGAGGCTATGCGCAATGGCAAATTTGCTGATGGAGAGAAGGTACTTCGCGCGAAGATAGACATGGCATCGCCGAATATTAACATGCGTGACCCAGTTATTTATCGTGTTGCCCGCATGACACATCACAATACAGGCGACAAGTGGTGCATTTATCCAATGTACGATTTTGCACATCCAATTGAAGATGCTGTAGAAGGAATTACTCATTCTATCTGTACATTGGAGTTTGAAGATCACAGACCACTTTATGATTGGGTGGTAAGAGAGTGTGAATTTGAGAACCCACCGCGCCAGATTGAATTTGCAAAGTTATACCTGACGAATGTGGTGACAGGTAAGAGATATATCAAGAAATTGGTAGAAGAAGGAATCGTAGACGGATGGGATGATCCACGTCTTGTTTCCATCGCGGCACTTAGACGTCGCGGATTCACGCCAGAGTCACTGAAGATGTTTGTAGAACTTTGTGGTGTATCAAAGAGCCAGAGTTCCGTAGATTATGCAATGCTTGAGTATTGCATCCGTGAGGATTTGAAGCTTAAGAAGCCACGTATGATGGCTGTACTTGATCCAGTGAAGCTTGTGATTGACAACTATCCAGAAGGCGAGATAGAATACCTTGAAGCACCAAACAATCTAGAGAATGAGTCACTTGGAAGCAGAAAGATACCATTTGGACGCGAACTCTATATTGAGCGAGAAGATTTCATGGAGGAGCCGCCGAAGAAGTATTTCCGTTTATTCCCAGGAAACGAAGTGCGCCTCATGAATGCGTATTTTGTAAAATGTGAAAGCTATGAAAAGGATGAAGATGGCAATGTCACAGTAATTCACTGTACTTACGATCCAGCATCACGCGGCGGAAATAGCCCGGATGGACGTAAAGTAAAAGGAACAATCCACTGGGTGGCAGCAGAGACAGCAGTGAAAGCAACTGTAAGATTATATGAGAATCTTGTAGACGAAGAAAAAGGTGTTTACAATAAGGAAGATGGATCACTGAACCTGAATCCAAATTCGTTGAAAGAACAGGAAATTTATGTAGAACCTAACTTTGATGATGCGAAAGCATTCGATAGCTATCAGTTCGTAAGACAGGGATTCTTCAATATCGATTGCCGCGATTCTAAGCCAGATGCGTTGGTGTTCAACAGAATCGTATCGTTGAAGAGCTCATTTAAATTGCCAAAATAGAATAATTAAATTTCGTAGAAAGACTAGGTCGGAAGTGCCTGGTCTTTTTATCGTTAAGGAAAATTTGTTTTGGGAGATAGTATGCTTTTATAAGATTTTGCGCCCAAAAGAGCGGCATGGAATTGATGAATACATAAAGGAGAGATAAAAAAAGCTGATGAAATGCTAATTTACATTTGAAAAATCTATAGAAAAAGCGGTGATCATCTGTAACCCACACAATCCATCAGGAAGAGTATGGAAAAAG
>CAZYCT010000137.1:0-4189 GCA_964646135.1 uncultured Coprococcus sp.
GCTGTACTATCTTCAGGAGCCAAGTGCAATGACTCCAGCGAATAGGATTCCGATAGAACCTGGTGACAAGGTACTGGACGTGTGTGCAGCGCCAGGGGGAAAAGCTACAGAGCTCGGAGCAAAATTGAGCCGGGAAGGCGTGTTGATCGCTAATGATATCAGTAGTTCCAGGGCAAAGGGACTGCTTAAGAATCTGGAAGTTTTCGGGATTGGAAACATGTTGGTGCTCAGCGAAGAACCAGGAAAATTAGAAACGTATTTTCCAGAATATTTTGATAAAATTTTAATCGATGCACCATGTTCAGGAGAAGGAATGTTCCGAAAAGATAAAAAGATGGTGAAGGCTTGGGAGGAACATGGACCAGAATTTTTTGCTAAATTACAGAGGAGCATTATCACACAGTCGGCGAGAATGTTACGGCCAGGTGGTGTCATGCTGTATTCTACATGTACTTTTGACGCAGAAGAGAATGAAGGTACGATAGAATATCTACTGAAAGAGTATCCAGAATTTCAGATATTAGAGATGAAATCATACGAAGGATTTGCTCCGGGAAAAGTAGAAGTGACAGAGACTGGTATCGAGGACATGAAGAATACAGTTCGTATTTTTCCGCATAAGATGAAAGGCGAAGGACATTTCCTTGCACTCCTACAAAAAGGAGAAAGCCATACAGAAGGAAAGAATGTCGCTTCTTATGCTGTGAAAGGTGGAAAGCGGATACCGGAAGAGATTGATGAATTTTTCAAAGATGTCAGTTGGAAATTAGAGCAGGGACGCCTGGATATTCATGGAGAGCGCGTCTATTATATGCCAGATTCGCTCCCAGATATGAAAGGAATCCGTTTCTTGCGCACTGGTCTTTTGCTTGGCGAGTTGAAGAAAAAGAGATTTGAACCGAGCCAGGCTTTGGCGATGTATTTGAAAAAATCAGAGTATAGACACACAATTAGCCTTTCTGTCGATGATGAACGAGTTGTTCGTTATCTGAAAGGAGAGACCATCGAAGTCGATGATCTAGTATCTGCAAATGAATCAGGATGGCGGTTGGTTTGTGTGGAGGAGTACCCTCTTGGATGGGGAAAACTTGGAAGAGGAACATTAAAGAATAAATATTTACCGGGATGGAGGAACATGTCTTCATGATAAGACTGGACAAATATCTGGCTGATATGGGTGTGGGAACCCGAAGCGAACTAAAGAAAATTATTCGCAGTGGGCGTGTTCAGATTGATCATATTCCAGTGAAAAAGCCGGATGAAAAGATTGATATAGAAAAGCAAACCGTAATGCTGGACGGTCAAGTGATTGCTTATCAAACTGTGGAATATTATATGCTTCACAAACCGGCAGGGGTGGTTTCGGCAACGAAGGATCAGAAAGAAAAAACAGTGCTCGATTTAATCGATGAAAAAAAGCGAAAAGATTTGTTTCCAGTAGGGCGTTTGGACAAGGACACAGAAGGCTTGCTTTTGATTACGAATGACGGAAAATTGGCGCATCAACTTCTTGCGCCTGGAAAGCATGTAGACAAAGTTTATTATGCCAAAATTGCGGGAAAAGTTACAGAAGAGGATGGAGAATATTTCGCCAGAGGTGTCGACATAGGTGATGAGGAATTGACACTTCCTGCAAAGCTCGAGATTTTGGCCTCAGGGGAAGAGTCGGAAGTGTTGTTGACAATACAGGAGGGACGTTTTCACCAAGTGAAACGAATGTTTGAAGCTGTGGGGAAAAAAGTCACATATCTGAAGCGACTGTCGATGGGAAGTCTTGTGTTAGATGAGAATCTCAAGGCTGGTGAGTATCGTCCACTGACGAAAGAGGAGTTAGAACGATTATGCTAAATAATATAAAAGCGTTGATATTTGACTTAGATGGTACAATGATCGACTCTATGCGTGTATGGAAAGATATTGACGATGAATATATAGAAAAATATCATCTGACAGAGCCAGATGATTTCCATGAAGGAATGGAAGGATTGAGCTATACAGAAACAGCAGAGTATTTTCTGAAAGTGTTTCCAGAATTGCCGAAGACAGTAGAGGATTTGAAAGCAGAATGGCATGAGATGGCCCTTTACAAGTATGCTCATGAGATGGAGTTAAAGGAAGGACTGGAGGCACTTCTTAGAAAGGTGAGAGCACAAGGCATGCGAGTTGGAATTGCTACCAGCAATGACCGACGATTGGTAGAAGCGTGTTTAAAAGGCATGGGAGTGGAAGAATTGATTGATACGATCAGCACAAGTTGTGAAGTGAAAAAGGGAAAGCCAGCCCCAGATGTCTATTTGAAAGCGGCAGAAAATCTTGCAATAGAACCAGAAAACTGTCTGGTTTTTGAAGATGTTCCTATGGGAATATTGGCCGGAAAGAATGCGGGAATGAAAGTGTGCGCGGTGGAAGATTGGTTTTCAGAAGGTCAGGTTCAGAAGAAAAAAGAACTTGCGGATTATTATATAAGAAATTATAACGAGATTATGGAACAGACGTTTGAGGTGTTATGATAATGAGTCAAGGATTTTTGCCAATTAATAGGAAAGAGATGAAAGAACGAGGCTGGGAACAGGTTGATTTCGTTTATGTGAGTGGAGATGCATACGTAGATCACCCTTCTTTTGGTCATGCAATCATTACTAGACTGTTAGAGGCACATGGATATAAGGTAGGGATTATCGCACAGCCGGACTGGAAAAATAAGGAAAGCATTTGTGAGTTTGGTGAACCGCGTTTAGGTTTCTTGGTTTCGGCAGGAAATATGGATTCTATGGTAAACCATTATTCTGTTTCAAAGAAAAGACGCAGACAGGATTCTTATACGCCAGGCGGTGAAATGGGAAAACGGCCAGACTATGCAGCCGTTGTATATGGAAATTTAATCAGACAGACTTATAAGCATACACCGATTATTTTAGGCGGAATTGAAGCTAGTTTAAGACGTTTGGCTCACTACGATTATTGGTCTAATCAGCTGAAACGATCCATTCTTTTGGATTCGGGTGCAGATTTGGTTTCTTATGGAATGGGTGAACGTTCAATCTTGGCAATTGCTGAGGCACTTGACGCAGGAATTTCGGTACAGGATATTACGTATATTGATGGAACGGTGTGTAAAGTTAAGAACCTAGAAAGCATTTACGATGCAACAATCTTGAATTCTTACGAAGAGATGAAAGCAGATAAATTAAAATATGCAGAAAGCTTTTATATACAGTATTGTAATACCGATCCAATCAGTGGAAAGCGACTGGTGGAACCCTATTCAGAGCATTTGTATGTGGTTCAAAACCCACCTTCAAAGCCGCTTTCACAAGAAGAAATGGATGATATTTACGCACTTCCATATATGCGCACATATCACCCTTCCTATGAAGCAAAAGGCGGTGTCCCTGCAATTTCAGAAGTAAAGTTTAGTTTAATCAGCAATAGAGGATGTTTTGGAGCGTGTAGTTTTTGTGCTTTGACTTTTCATCAAGGAAGGATTATTCAGACTAGAAGCCAGGAATCCATTGTAAAAGAAGCGGAAAGCTTTTTGAATGATCCAGATTTCAAAGGCTATATCCACGACGTAGGAGGACCTACGGCTAATTTTAGACAGCCAGCATGTGCGAAACAGTTAAAATGTGGCGCATGTATAAATAAACAGTGCTTGTTCCCAAAACCTTGTAAAAATATGATTGCAGATCACAGTGATTACTTGGAGCTGTTAAGAAAGCTTCGCAAAATTCCGGGAGTGAAGAAGGTTTTCATACGATCTGGAATTCGCTTTGACTATCTGCTGGCAGACCGCGATGACACGTTCTTTAAGGAATTGTGTAAATATCATGTAAGTGGACAGCTTAAGGTTGCTCCGGAACATGTTTCGGATGCAGTTCTTGAGATGATGGGAAAACCAGAAAACGCAGTATATAAAAAATTCACCAAAAAGTATGAAGAATTAAATGCGCGGATGGGGTTAAAGCAATATTTGGTTCCCTATTTGATGTCATCTCATCCGGGATCATCCATGAAAGAAGCAGTGGAGTTGGCAGAATACCTGCGAGATCTGGGATATATGCCAGAACAGGTGCAGGATTTCTATCCGACCCCGTCTACGATTTCCACTTGCATGTATTATACCGGTGTGGATCCAAGAACAATGAAGTCAGTTTATGTGCCGAAAAATCCTCACGAAAAAGCGATGCAA
>CAZYCT010000138.1:0-4179 GCA_964646135.1 uncultured Coprococcus sp.
CGGTAAATTCTGTATTTAATTTATCTACAATCTGTTTTAGGTTCAGTTCTGCCATACCCAAACTCCTTACTTTCTATATCATTGGCAAAAGGCTAAAATCTATTTCTTTTACATCAACATCATTCAATTTTGCCAGTTTATATACATATTCTTTTTCTTCCACATTTGCATTGTTATGTAATATAATACAGTCCACTATATCCTTTATGCAAACATCCGCCAAAGTTAGTTCAAAACACATCTTACCACCTATCGTCTTTATCTTATCTTGCACATGATCAAATATCTCATTTAGTTTTTTTCTGTGGCTAAGAACGAATTCTCTACTCTTTTTTATTATTTCTTCATCATCTTCTAAGCCAAGTATATCTATATAGAAATCATGGCACAATCCTTGTAGACTATATCCTTCATCTAAATGCATACGTAATTTAATTCGTGTTTCTCGCTCATAACTGTAATCTGAATGTTTTAGAAAAGCACCATAATCAAAAGCATTTTTTGCCACATCACTCAATCCATGTTCATTACAGATATAATGTTCAATAAATGTTTCCAGATTATTCACATACACCATTGGCATCACATCTGCAAATAAATATGTTCCGGATGGTACAAAATCAATATCGTTTAATATCGATAGCTTAGTGTAAAAATCTGTTTTAAATTTTACTATAACATTTCTTTTGTATTTTTTATGATACTCATCAATCATTTTATGATTAGCATATGTGTCTGTTATACAATAACAAAAACTGTTTTGTTGTAATAATGCAGCTGCCGCAACAAATCCACTGTATACTCCCATTATTGTTTGCTGAGAGCAATACTGCTTATAGCGTTCTTGGGATTTATTCTTTATCATTCTATATGTACTTGCAAGGTTATTTTCATCAAGAAACCAGTCTTCAAAATATGTTTCATTTTGATCCCCAGTATTTGACAACTTCCATTCTACCGGATCCGTAAAATATATCGTTTTGTTTTTTAACAATGTTTCATATTCTCGTAGTCCCATGAACCGATAATATGGACGATTCTTATACTGGGATGCTTGTTTTCTAAAAGTAATTAAAATATTTCTTTTTAAGTATTCTTCGTCCCTTACAACCATTTTTACCCTCTATTCCATTCTCAGCTAACATAGACTATATATAATTGTTAATTGACAGAAGTACAAACACCATTACATTTGCAGGGTTTGTCTTCTGTCATAAAACATTATCAAAACCTACTTCTTCGCCATAATATTTTTTGAATCTGCCAAGATTTCATAGAACTTACCATCAGAAGCAGTCTGAACCTTACGGTAATTCACTTTTACACCATCATCTAAATCTAATTCTATACGAGAAAGTGCCAAATGACCTATCTTTTCATCATATTCGCGACATTCCTTTAACTGTTTCTGAAGCTTTTCCCTACGTTTGCTAGCAAGAGAGACTTCTCTATTATTGCTACTATGATCAATCATATCCTGCATACGTCCAATTTCAGCTTCATAAGTTCTTTGCATACGATACAAATACTCGACACGCACATTTCCAATGGTATCTGTCGTATAATTATGTAAGTATATCAAAGCTTTAAAACCATTCTGTTTTCCACTATCAAACAACCAATAAATCGGTCTTTTCCCAGAACTTCCAAAAGAAAAAGCACTACAATGGTCTTTATAGAAGTCATTCATAAAATACTTTCTAATAACACTTCTGCTTGATATATCATTTGTCTTTTTTCCCAATGTATTAGCAATAAAGTCTAAATTGTCTTCCAACATGGTCTCACTGTACGTGATTTTCAGCCACTCACATAATCTTGATACTATGTCATCAGTAGTATACTCTTCATCTAAGATTGGAATAATACCATCATCATCTGACAGATATACTTTATTGCTCTGATTGTAAACATTTTCCATATCCAGCGAATATCTACCAAACATGCAACCAACTGCATAGGATAATAGACTTTTAATTTCTCTCTGTAAATTAGCTTTTCTAACAGAAATAGTTTTATCCTCTACATCTGGAGTCAACTCGTTTTCAAAGCCATATGCCTCTATAAAATAGTTGTTAATTACTTCTTCAGCAAGTTTCAAATCATAAAAACGTGTGTTACATTTATCCTTCCAACACTCAAATGCGTTTTCAATTGTGTCGAATTTTCCAACCAAAGGATGAGTTTTGAAATCCATAGATAATTCAAAATCATCCCAATCACTTTGACAAATACTTATACATAATTTTGCTTTCTCTACAATATTTGCCTTTGTTTCTTCATCAACATTTGGCACTGGTATAGAACAGATATCCTGTAACTGAAAATTCACTGTCGGGCTCAAAAAGTCTAAAAAATGTGATGCGGGCTTAGAGTTTAACAATGCCAATATATAATAGCTATCATTTTCATCACTTTGCATAATTGCTGTTTCTTGATACATCTGATCATGATCTAAAACCCTAAAACTTGATGCCGCCGAACTTATTTTTCCCCATGTGATTCCGGACATATTCCAAAACTCTTCACGAATTATTCTTCCCGCAGGGGATACTTTATAAAAATGACGTGCTTCTGGGGACCAGTCGATTACATTGACAATATTCCCATACCATTTTCGATAATCGCCACCAGTTGCACACGGAAGCCACTTCTTATCAAAAGCACCTATTTTATTTCTATCAACTTCCCAAAAGCTTAAAATATATTTGCTATTCTTAGTTGTTACATTTTTGCCTTCATTCTCTGCATATCTTTCAACAGTGTATTTGCTGTCAGTAAATACTTTAAATGTAGTATCGCTAACCCAGTATGCAATCGGAGAGCCTTGAATGCTTTTAAAATTGTTTTGATTTGTTTCATATATATATTTGCAATCAAATCTTTCCAGTGCCTCTTTATATTTTATTCTTTGGATTTCCATATCACCCTTAAAGTTCTCCAAACGGACATATCGTCCGTAAGAATTTGATTTTTTGTTTTGCAATATAAAAGCACAAATATCTACTGTCGCTTCTTTAAAAAAAGCTCCTTTAGCCATCTGAATTAAACTACTTATTGTTTTACTGTCGATTATAAATTCTCTTAATTTCTGATATGAAACAATAAACATCCACACATTAGGTGTCATATATCCTGCATATCCATTTTCCTTACAGAAACCTAGATTTCTCACCATAAATACACTAAATAAATCACTTGAAAAAACCTTAAAATGGCCAAAAAGATATTCCTTGAGCTTTGAATCATATTTATTCATATATGGTGGATTTGTGACCACTACTTCATATCTTTGTGCCATTATATTACTAATTTCAATCAAATCTCTTAGCTTCTCTGCTGTTTCATCAAGACCATACGTTTCAAATGAAATTTGCCCTCCTACATCTGTAGTGGCAATAAATCGACGAAGTAACTCCCAATCGCAAGCCTTAACATTCAGAATAGAACCATATTCTTTTGCATCTGTAAAAGTATTCAGCAACCCTTCTATTTGTTTTATTGCTTCTTCTTTCTCTCTATCATTAAGATCTGTTCCAAAATATTTTAAATGATTCCTGTTAATTCCATTACTCTCTCTAATTGCATATACATTTGGACGAATGTCTCTTGTAAATATACGCCTATCATACTGACGTGCTTTCATCATTACTGCAAAATAACTAAGTTGTGACGCACGATCATCGATATCTAATCCATAAATATTGTTTTCTAAAATACTCCTCGCTGCTTCACGTGCAGACCATCCCGCACTTTCATAAATATGCATCAATACATCAAATGCATATACCAAGAAATGTCCCGATCCCATGCACGGATCCAAAACCTTAATTTCATCTGGCGAAATATATTCATCGATCTTTTCTACTTCATTCTCTTTCCAAATAAGATACTCTAATTTTTCATTCAATTTGCTTTCAGGATTTCGTTCCATCCAATAAAGGCCTAGAGAATTGTCAATCAAATACTTTACAACCCAGTCAGTAGTAAACAACTGTGTTGCCGCAGGCACATCATCTTTAGTAATCACCTTACCATGTAGTGGATCAATTACCTCTTCATGCTTTTCCGTAATATAATACTGATACAGCCAGCCAATAATCTCAACCTGACCACCTGCACTAATATCAAAATCTTCTTCCGGAATGTCATGTACTAAATGATACACCACACCATCCT
>CAZYCT010000139.1:0-4132 GCA_964646135.1 uncultured Coprococcus sp.
AGAAAATGCTCCGACCACTGGGTTCGCTGTGATTCCGGAAAGTCCATCTGAGCCGCCGCATTTCATACCGATGATCAATTCACTGCAGTCAATGTCTTCTCGCTCGTAACCTGCAATTTTTTCGGACAGTGCTTCAATGATTGCAAGAGACTCGGTAATTTCATCTTCGCATTCTTGAGCAACTAAGAATTTGACACGTTCTGGGTCATAATCTCCGATATAACCTTTGAGCACATCAATGTTACTGTTCTCACAGCCAAGTCCAAGAACAAGAACGGCGCCGGCATTCGGGTGATTGATAAGATCAGCAAGAATTGTCCGCGTGTTTTCCTGGTCGTCTCCCATTTGTGAACAGCCGTATGGATGTGGAAAAGCAACAATGCCGTCAATGTTTCCGTGGACAAAACGCTGTGCCTTTCGCTCGATGGCAGTTGCCACATTGTTTACACAGCCCACAGTAGGAATGATCCAAATCTCATTGCGGATGCCAACTTTGCCGTCAGAACGTCTGTAACCGCGGAAGGTACAAGGTGCAGTTTCTGGAAGTTCGGCGCTGGTTTTATGATAAGTGTAGGTAAGAAGATCTCCGAGACCGGTTTGAATATTGTGGGTGTGTACCCAATTTCCGCAAGAAATGTCCTCTTTGGCAATGCCGATAGGGCTGCCGTACTTAATGATCTCGGCTCCGCGAGAAATGGCAGTCAGAGCAAACTTGTGCCCACGAGGAATATCTTCAGTGAGTGTGACTGAAATTCCATCTACATCAAGAGTGGACGCAGCAGATAAAGAAGTCAGCGCAACGGCGACATTATCATTTGCGTGAATTTTGATAAATTCTTTCATGGCAGATTCCTTCTTTCCTTTTAAATCCATATATAATAAGCGCGCACACAAAAAAGTGTGTAAGCGCTTACACTAACAATACAATATTTTGAAAAAAGGGTCAATGGAATTTGAAAAACTATTGAAAAATATTTCCAATTATGGAAAGATGCACAAAATGGAGTAAAGAAATTTGGCAATAAAGAATATGGGAAGAATGTTGATTTTCTGACAAAAAACGAGGTAAAATGTAAGTACTTACATTCTGCAGTAGTACATAGTTACAGGAGGACTCGAGATATGAAGAAATTTATGGATGAAGATTTTTTATTAACGACAGATGTTGCAAAAAAGTTATATCATGATTACGCTGAAAACATGCCGATTATAGATTACCATTGCCATATTAATCCACAGGAAATTTGGGAGAACCGTAAGTTTGAAAATATTACCCAGGTATGGCTTGGCGGAGATCATTATAAATGGCGTCAGATGCGCTCAAATGGTATTGATGAATATTACATCACAGGCGGAGCATCAGACAGAGAGAAATTCCAAAAGTGGGCGGAGACTCTTGAAAAATTGATCGGGAATCCATTGTATCATTGGAGTCACTTGGAGCTGAAACGCTATTTTGGATATGAAGGATATCTGAATGGAGAGACAGCAGAAGAGGTTTGGAATCTTTGCAATGAGAAGTTAAGCCAAGATGATATGACGGTGCGCAGCATTATCAAACGCTCAGGGGTAGAACTTATCTGTACCACAGATGATCCGGTTGATACACTGGAATATCACAAACAGCTTGCAAAAGATGAATCCTTTGATGTGAGAGTACTTCCAGCGTGGAGACCTGATAAAGCGATGAACCTTGAAAAGCCAGAGTATCTAGATTATATCAAGAAGTTGGAAGAAGCAAGCAAGACTTCAATACAAAGTTTTGCAGATTTACTCGATGCACTGAAAATACGTATGGATTATTTTGCATCAGTTGGATGTAGTGTATCAGATCACGCATTGGAATATGTGATGTATGCACCGGCAGCAGAAGATGAAATTGAAGCAATTTACAAGAAACGTCTGTCAGGAGAGGCTGTTTCAAAAGAAGAAGAATTAAAATTTAAGACCGCATTTATGCTTGCAGTTGGAAAAGAATATAATAGACGAAATTGGGTAATGCAGCTTCATTATGGATGTAAGAGAGACAATAATGTTTTTCGTTATAACCAGCTTGGCCCAGATACAGGATATGATTGCATCAATAACTATGCTCCATCAGCACAGATGGCAGATTTCTTAAATGCCCTGAGTGCGACAGATGAGCTGCCAAAGACGATTCTCTATTCTCTGAATCCATATGATAATGCGTCTATAGGCTCTATCATAGGCTGTTTCCAGAACGAGAAGACAGTTGGAAGAATCCAGCAGGGAAGTGCTTGGTGGTTTAATGACCATAAAGTTGGTATGACAGACCAGATGGTAACACTTGCAAATTTAGGCATTTTGAGCAATTTTGTTGGTATGCTGACAGACTCTCGAAGCTTTTTGTCTTACACACGTCATGAATATTTCAGACGTATTATGTGTGATCTTATTGGAAAATGGGTAGATAACGGAGAATATCCGGAGGATTACAGAACATTGGAGAAGATTGTAAAAGCAATTTCTTACAATAATGTAGTTCAGTATTTTGAGTTCTAAGAATATGATTGAAAGAGGCTGTTTATGAACATATATGATGTTGCAAAATTGTCAGGAGTTTCGATTGCCACGGTTTCTCGCGTGGTAAATGGAAGTGATAAAGTCAGTGCAAAAACCAAAGAAAAAGTGTTGGCTGTAATGAAAGAATCTGGTTACACTCCAAACGTCTTTGCGAGAGGGTTGGGATTGGATTCTATGAAGACCATCGGTATTATGTGTCCAGATATTTCAGATGCATTTATTGCACAGGCTGTTGCATTTTTGGAAAATCGGCTGCATCAGTATGGTTATGATTGTATCCTCAGCTGCAGTGGGTATAAGGTTGAGGAAAAGAAAAAGCATATGACACTTTTGCTTTCTAAGCGAATCGATGCATTGATTTTGGTGGGTTCCACTTATGCTGGTCATGGCAATGATGACAATAAGCTGGATTACATTTATGAAGCGGCGAAAAGTACACCAGTATTTTTGATTAATGGAGTTATTGAAGGAGACAACATTTATTGCTGTTATGGCGATGATTTTCACGCCGTGCATGATGTGACGAGCGCGCTACTAAGACAAGGGAAAAAGCGAATACTATTTTTGTGTGATTCTTATTCATATAGTGCCAGAAGAAAGCTGGCTGGGTATGAGGCGGCTCTTCGTGATGCAGGCTATCCAGTACTCGATGAATTGAAATTTTACACGAAAAACCGGATTCATTATGTGCGGGATCAGCTGCTGGAAGCTGAAAATTTGGAATTTGACAGTGTGGTGGCAACAGATGATTGTCTGGCAATCGGTGCTTTGAAATATGCAAAGATGAAGGGCTTGCGAATACCGGAAGATATTTCTATTACGGGCTACAATAATTCACAGCTCTCCGTGGGATGTGAGCCAGAGCTTACGTCAGTGGACAATCATTTGGAGAAACTTTGTAATGATACGATTGACAATATGCTGAAACTATTTGCTGGGGAAGAAGATATTCCGTTTCGGATGGAGGTACCATGCAAAATCAAGAAACGTTGTACGACAACTTTTTAAAATATACTCTTGACACGAAGACGCGAATGCTTTAAAGTGGTAAAATAATAAAGGCATTGAAAGCAAGGGAACTGGTGAATGCCGGTTCCTTTTTTGCCGGAAAATAACATCTGGAGGTAATACGATATGTCATATGTAGATGAAGTAATGAAAATGGTAGTTGAGAAAAATCCACAGGAACCAGAGTTCCACCAGGCTGTAAAAGAAGTTTTGGAATCACTCCGAGTTGTTGTTGAAGCAAATGAAGAAAAGTTTAAAAGAGATGCGCTTTTGGAAAGATTAGTAGAACCAGAGAGAGCACTTATCTTTCGCGTACCATGGGTAGATGATAATGGTCAGGTTCATGTTAATAAAGGATATCGTGTTCAGTTTAATAGTGCAATTGGACCATATAAAGGAGGACTTCGTCTCCATCCGTCAGTGAATCTTGGAATTATCAAATTCTTGGGATTTGAACAGATTTTCAAGAATTCTTTGACAGGACTTCCGATTGGCGGTGGAAAAGGTGGATCTGATTTTGATCCGAAAGGAAAATCAGACAGAGAGATTATGGCATTTTGCCAGAGCTATATGACAGAGC
>CAZYCT010000140.1:0-4122 GCA_964646135.1 uncultured Coprococcus sp.
AGGATTTGTTCCATACCTTTCCTTTGCCCATTCAAATAATTCTTTTCGTTCCATATCCCTTGATGTCTTTCTTAATTTGCATATTTTTTGAAGTTTTCTGCTTGTTCCAGAACTTCCTTGTATACATCATCAAGAGTCACTGGTGGATAGTCAAATTCATCAAGTAACAGAATAAGATCCACTTGAAGATTGGCTTTTATATCTTCACGAGTAGACCAGTCAGTATAATGAGCTTTATCATCAACAATAGCCTTAATACGTTTGGACAGCTCAATCATTTTATCGTCCGGATATTCAAACTCGTATTTTTTTGCAACTGCTTTCAGAATGTCATAAAAAGCTTTTTCTTCATAGTCAATTCCCATTTCCTTGAAAGAATTCTTTTCGTTTTTTAATTCTTCCAAAAGTTGTGCCAACTGCTCTGCAACATCATCAAGAACTTCATTAGCATACGCTTCATCACGACGGCGATTGTTATAATCATCAATCACACGTTTGAGTCTATCTGCAAATTCCACTCCCATAATCTTATTGACTTTTCTAAACTCGTCAATAGCTTGAGAAAGCAGTCTCTGTAAAATCTTGATTTTAGTATTAGGAAGCTGTATAGCATTTATTTTGTCCATGTATTCATCGCTAAAAATATCTACCGAAATATGCTTACCTGTTTCAAACAATTCCTCTATCCCATCCGACTGAATTGCCCCTTCCAACATTTCTCGAACACGAGCATTCATCTGAGTGATGTCCGGTGCATCTCCTTTAGTAAGCTTAAAAAGAATAGAACGAACAGCACAGTAAAAGTGAATATAATCTTTTTCTGTATCGGACAGTTTATCACTTGAACTGCAAAGATTAAATGCCTGTTTCATTCTCTTAACAGCTGCCATAAAGCGAGTTTCAAGTTCTTCCGATAACTGAACATACTCGACTCCTCTATTCAAACAAGCAAGCTGTTCTGTCGGAGACCCCTGGAAATAATCCTTGCTCTTAAAGTTGTGGAACATCTGGTCAAGAACTTCAAGCTGGTCTTTTACAATAACAACACACTGCTCTACACCTTCAAATTCGTCGCATTCAAAGTTTGTATATTTCTTGAGTGCCAGATTCATATTCTTTTTTATTCCAATATAATCGACAATCAGACCTTTATCTTTACCTTCACAAACTCTATTTACACGAGATATTGTCTGAATGAGTGTATGTTGCTGAATTGGTTTGTCTATATATATCGTATCCAATTCAGGGACATCAAATCCCGTCAACCACATATCTACTACGATGGCAATTTTGAAATTAGATTTTTGATTTTTGAACTGGCGATCAAATTCTTTTCTGTCATCCTTCGTACCAAGCATATCATACAATTCTTTATCATCATCTTTGTTACGAGTCATGACCAATTTGAGCATCTCAATAGGCTTCAGTTCTTTTTTGTCCTTTTCAGTTAATTCTACACCATCAGCAGCAACTTTCTTTACTGCCCATTCAGGTCTTAGGTCAATAAGAATTTTATACAAATCGTATGCAATATAACGATTCATACATACAAACATTGCTTTGCCGGCAACAGATGCACCCTCTGCTACACGAGTCTCATAATGATTGATAAAATCCTCTGCAACTGCACGAAGTCTGTCTGGATCACCTATAATAACCTCCATGTTTGCAACTGCTTTCTGACTTTCTTCAATTTGATGCTCGTTGGCTCCAAATCGTTCACATTCATCATAGTATTTTTCTATTTCATGAACCTTAGCCTGATCAAGTGTTACCCTTGCAGCACGACCGTCATATACCAGATTAACCGTAATCCCATCACGAACAGATTCAGTCATGGTGTACGCATCCACTACCGGACCAAAAACTTCAATGGTTCCGTCAACAGGCGTTCCGGTAAATCCTACATACGTTGCGTTTGGTAACGAGTCATGAAGATATTTTGCAAAACCATACTTACGTTCCACTCCAGAATCTGTAATCCGAACTTTTTGGTCGAGGTTAATTTGACTTCTATGTGCCTCATCAGAAATACAGATAACGTTGGCTCTGTCAGTCAGAAGTTGAATATCCTCTGTAAATTTCTGAATTGTGGTCAGATATACACCGCCACTTTCTCTACCACGTAATTCCTCGCCCAGTTTTTCACGAGATTCAATGCTAACCACAGTTTCGTCACCGATATATTTTTTCGATGCTACAAACTGCTTTGATAACTGATCATCCAAGTCTGTTCTGTCAGTGATGATTAAAATTGTTGGCGAATTAAAAATCTGACTTTTCATCAACATACGAGTCAAGAACAGCATTGTGTAACTTTTACCACAGCCGGTTGCACCGAAATATGTACCACCTTTACCATCGCCATCTGGTTTCATATGGGTTCTGATATTATCAAACAGCTTATTGGCAGCAAAAAACTGCGGATAACGACACATAATCTTGGTGTCCTTGTCTGATGTATCCGGGAAATAGATAAAATCTTTCATCACTGCAAGAAGTCTATCTTTTCGGAAAAGTCCCTTTACCATTGTCACAAGCGAACTGATACCATCTAACTCTTTATCTTCAGAGTTTATCTTTCTCCAAGCATAAAAGAAGTCATACGGACTAAAGAAAGAGCCATATTTATTGTTCGCACCGTCACTTATAACAATAAATGCATTATACTTAAAAATTTCCGGAATATCCCTACGGTAACGTACAGTTAGTTGCTTATAAGCGTCCATGATTGTAGTGTTTTCTTTAACCGCACTTTTGAACTCCAGAACAACAACTGGAATACCATTGACAAATACAATCCCATCAGGGATACGTAGCTGATTGTTAATTCCCTCAATCTCAAACTGATTGACTACCCTAAAAATATTTTTATCCGGGTCATCAAAATCAATAAGCTGTATATAAATGTCTTTCTGTGTTCTATCTTCACGATTAAGAATAAATCCATCTGAAAGCAATTTATAAAAAGCCTTGTTTGCTTCATATAAAGTACCGGAAATATTACGTAGCATAAGAAGAATACCATCCACTTCACTTGGAGTGATGCCATCCTTTGCATATCGTTCATACAAGTATTGTTTCAGATCATCCTGCAACAAAACTTCTGTTCTTTCTCTATGAATTTGACTTCCATTTAGATGGATATAACCTTCATCTTTGAACAACTCCATGATTGATAATTCTAATGCGTGTTCATTGAAATTAGTCATTTTTTTCACCCCTTAGTTTATGTTTTAATTTCTCGGCAAACGCCTTTTCCCTAAGCTCTAAATCGTAATCCTGATACTTTAACCCAAGTCTCGCATACATCAATGTTCCTTCTAAATCATCTATATTTGAGTATGTAGTAGCATAAGTCGTATCAGTCAAACTACCAAGAATCAGTCCCGTGCAATCCAGTGCAAATTCAATAAGTTCTCTTATATCCTGATATAGCACTGGGTTCGATTGGTATATTGCTTCATAATCCATCATTGATTGTCCATCATTATGTGCGTATATCTTATTTCTCTGAATGCGGATATTTTCTTGTTTTTTTCTCAACGAACAAAATCCCTTTTGATACAATTCTAAAAAATCTGGAAACGTAAGGTCTATCTGAACTGGTTTCTTTTCAGAAGAAGCATCAAAAATTTTATATATTTTACGTTGTATTGTTACTTCATCTATAAAAAAACGCTCCTCGGAGGGTCTGAGAGTATGCTGATACGGTACCTGGAAACTATATTCGTTCCCGTCATCTTTAATTGATACTTTATTACGATATTCTGGAAAGATAGAAATATTATCCTGGCACTCCTTTAATAGCGTTCCAATAGAAAATGTTCCTTTTGCTTTATCATAAAGCTTAGAAATTTCCATAAAACAAGCCTTTTGCAAAGCGTCGTATACTAAATGATGAAATGCTGGTGATATATTCATTTCTGAATTATATTCTTTATGGTATTTTTTATACTGTTCCATAATAGAATAGTAGGAATTTGCATTAAATGCCTCCAAATGTAATTCCTTAGCCAATTTTAGAATTTCATCTTTATTCATAAAATCTCCCCTCCTTCCTATCGTAAATGATAATTTAGCGGCTTAGTTCTTGAAGTAAAACCTTTTGAACTTCGAGAA
>CAZYCT010000141.1:0-3867 GCA_964646135.1 uncultured Coprococcus sp.
CTGGATTCTCGATAAGGTCTTTTCCTCACCTCAAAACACTGATATGACAATATCTGTTTTTGGCTTCTCTGACAGCTTTCGCGATGAGGTAAGAATAGGATCGCAGGATTTAAAGCGGAAACAAGAGTTTGAAGAAAATGAACAAAAACTTGCTTCCCAGCAAACCAAGCAGTCAGAACTCGTATCTCTTGCACAAAGAAATGTTATTTTAGCAAGAGAACTCGAATATCCTTTGCATCAGCTATTAGGGCTTATTGATCGCAGTATTAGGCTTTCAGCAAAAAAGGGGAGCACTATTGACCACGCCAATGCTGTACGCGATGCAGCCTGGACTGTATATTGGTGGTATGAGGATAAAAACCACTACTATCGTTTTTATAAAGATTATGAAAAACTTGTGGTGGAAAGTCAAAATGTCCATCTCTTTATCGATCTAATCACTCTTTGGATTAATTTGTTTTCACTGTCCTTGAGCGACAACACATTTTCTATAGATGAACATACTCAGATTCTAAAAGACGAGTATGCTCGCTATACGAGTGACCCTTCTAAGCCAAATACAGCTATTGAGGCTAAGGCTGCATTTCAATTAATACGCTTCTTCCTGGGGGATAATCCAGATGCAATAGCTGATGATATCATCCTGATTTTGGCGGCAAGTTTTGGACATCTTGATTTGGACATTCGCCCTCTTTGTCGTGCTATCCAAGAGTTTCCTGTATTCGAAAATACCAAGCGCTTTCCTGAGATGTTTGAGCGTTCCGTCGATATCATGAGCGAGCAGAAGAGAAATATCGAGACCGCTAAACTTCTCATGAACCGTGGTCGCAAGTTAAAAGATGAGAAGCCATACGAGGCGTTGGTTTATTTCAGCCGCACATTGAGTAACCTCTACAACGAAGAAAGCAAAGAACTTCTATCTTTTGTGGTTTTGGATATGGCAGACATTTTCCAAAACATCGGTCTGTATTGGGCTGCCAGGAATTTTTATTACTATGATTTTATTCTCTGCTTAAATCAGTACTTCAAATATGGCGATGTCTCACCTGTACTTTTCATGAGTGCATATTCTCTGAAAAACATCGAATTAAGGCTCGGGCATGTTCTTAATGCAATTGTATTTCACAGGTTTTCACTTATCGCTGAACACATATACCCTGGTGAGATTCGCTCAAACGATGATAAGGGCGATAGTTTTGATTATGTGTTGGCACTTCAATTGCTTCGCACACCATACGAAACCGCAAAAAGACTTGGAGAATTTCCGGCCTTTTTAGACGAGCAAGGTTTGAGTTTTTCAAGGGCTGCGATGAAATATGAACTTGGTCACTACGATGAGGAAATGCTTGCTGAATTAGGGGGGCAGTACTGAAGTATTTGATGATGTAATTGGTAGCAATGCAAATATGTACACTTCCTCAATCATAAATATCCCTGCATCTCCATCTGCTGCACTCCGGGGGCCTTCGATGAACAGCATCTTATTACCTCCCGACTGCAATACCTTGTCGGCAGCGTGTCGAACATCCGGTTCTGTATAGTCTTTATCTTTCAGTTCGTTTGAAGAAACAAGTACACCATCAACATATATATCCAAATCACTGATTTCATGGCTGGATGCACCGCATTGGTTTACCGGATGGACTTCAACCAATGCATTTTTCCCTTTGTAAAGTAAGTGATATACACCAGCAACAAGAAGAGTTAAAACTTCTCCTTCATAGCTTCGGCACAGTGCAGTTTCAATATAGGACAGCAACTTAGAGGGCAGGTTCGCAGAATCCGGCAGTGAGAAAATGGCACGCTGTTTTTTCTCTTCGCGGATCACAATCAATTTCCGCAGGAGATAAATCAGGCACTCGTATGCGTCTTCGGAGGTTTGTATAGTAGGAAGATTGTCACAAAGCGCATCTAACAGATCCTGATCATTACCTCTACGAACAGCATTATTCTTGTCAAGCTCTGGAAACCTTGCAGGCTTATTCAAAAACGGCTCATTGGAACCACCTAATGCTTTTTCCAAAGTTTCCATCTCAAACGGAACAATAACCTTGTGGCACACGGTTCTTGCATCATACGCACCTGGCAGTTCTGACTTCTTTTGAAGGCAGAGTGGATTAATTGATGCATCGGTCGCTTTAGCCAAAATTGCTGTAAACAGAATATATTTGAAAGTCAAATGGGTGTTATCAATTACATAGTCAATAAACTTGCCATGTCGACATACGGGATGTGGTGTTACTAATGCAGCTTCATACGCTTCATTTAGTTTAACGGCAGCATCTTCTTTTATACTCATGATTCGACTCCTTTCACTTAAATAAGTGGAACTCTTCCCTTGTTAGTCCAAGATCCAAAACGCGATAGAGATATCTGGCGGCTATAGAAGAATAAGGCTTCCACTTTGCACATTTTTTCTTTACCGATGCAGGAGCACTGTCGGTCGTTTTATAAAGCCAACGATAAGATTGCAGAAATGCACCATCCTCAAAGGGGAGAACATCCTGGCGGTCCAGTACGAAGATGAGATACATTTTAGCGGTCCAAGTACCTATTCCTCGTAAAGCGGTCAACTTTTTAATGACTGCTTCATCAGACATCTCTCTCAATTCATCAAAACAAATATAACCTGATAAAACAGCATGAGAATGTCATATTCTTACAAACCAATTTTAATTCTGGCACTACTTCACTATGGTGACCGGGATGGCTGTATTTCTATTGAAAATGCTGCAGTCTATTTTCGTGAATACTATTCAAATAGGAAAGCACAAGGACTGGTAATTGAGAAGAAACAGTGTATATATCTGAGAGACGATGTGACCGATGCACAAATAATCGCAAATCTTCTTTCTAACCCCGTAAAGGCATTAATAGAGAGCGGCTTTTTCTTTTATAACGAAGACTCGCATGTATTTTCTGTTTCTCCGGACATCTGGAGCACGGATATATCCAATAAAGCTGCGATTACGAGAATATGTCATCAAAAACTGAAAGACTACTACAAAGACTAATTGAAATGGGGGATTGTTATGGCCGATGTCCATTCTCCAGAAACCAGAAGCTATAATATGTCCCGTATTCGTGGAAAGGATACTAAACCAGAAGAACTTGTCAGAAAATACTTGTTTTCTCAAGGATTCCGATACAGAAAAAATGACGCTCGTCTTCCAGGAAAACCGGATATTGTTCTTCCCAAATATAAGACGGTGATCTTTGTAAACGGTTGTTTCTGGCATGGACATGAGGGTTGTCACTATTTTGTGTGGCCTAAGAACAATGCGGAATTTTGGAAAAAGAAAATAGGCTCCAACATTGAGTGCGATGTTAAAAATCACGCCCTCCTCGCCAAGCTCGGATGGAATGTGATTGTAGTTTGGGAATGTGAACTGAAACGATCAACAGCTGAAGAGACACTCAATCTCTTAGTACATTGCATCGTGCAGCGGCAGTCATATGGTAACAGCGACTAAAAGTTTTGTATTTCTCCAAGAGAAGCAATTGTGTGACAACAATTTTTCTGCCTATTGGGATGCTAACTTCGCTACTCTTATCAAAAGGACCGCACCTGCTCATATGAGCAGGCGCGGTCCTTTAAAAAGTCGCTCGTATTGAACGGAATCTAATTTAGCCTGAAATAGCAGGTATTCTTTCCGCGTCCTTCCTTTTTCAGCTCTCCGGCTGCGACCAGCTTGCGGAGTGCACCCTCAATGGAACTGTCACTGAGCGTCGGGCAGAGTTCCCGGATGTCCTGTTTATTGAACCGTCCGATTCTGTTCTTGCTTGCTCTGCGCACCATTTCCAGTGCGGACAGCTTGGTTTCTACAAGCGCCACGCGATCCTCAAAGTCCTTATAGGCCGCAAGGA
>CAZYCT010000142.1:0-3833 GCA_964646135.1 uncultured Coprococcus sp.
CAGCGTCTGATGTTTATAAGAGACTGGTATGGAAGTTGAATTAAGCTTTGTGTGATGTACCTCCGGATAATCCGCCAAGATTTCTTCATCAGAAAGATTATATCTATTGCCATATTTTACATTTTGCATAAATACCACAACCATACAAATAATTCCCAGAATGACAACCGCAGCCCTAAAAAAATTTTTTCTCTCCATTTTCATCTTACCTCCTAAAACGAACTGATGAAAGCTCCCCCCCTATAGCAACGCTACAAGGGGGAAAGACTATTAAATTTAATATACTTTCATTGTAGCGCCGGTAATATCCCAACCATACATATCATGTCCCTCTTTGTGGATGTAAACGCTGGAGTATTTCAGGTCAACGATAACACGAACGCCATTTTTCCCTGCTACTGCAGTACCAACTTGAATAAATGTCAAGATTGTAGATGCCGCATTTAATCCAGGAATCCAAGCGGTGCCGATTTTTTTCGCAATTTCTTGTGATGCTACTTTTGCAATTTGCTTTAGTACTGCCGCACTAATCGTTGCACCAGCCGAAATACTTCCAAGGTCATCGTTATCAATTTCTACAGTAAATGTTTTTTTCGTTCCTACTTCGTATTCAGGGAAAATGCCCTGAAGTGCAATTCCAGCATCTTCTTTGTCCACATACTCAGAAATGACTACATAAAATGTATTCCCATTTTCATCTTCAACAGGAATGCGTTCTTCGCTTACCATGACTTTATCTGCAAGTGAATCTTCAGAGCCAACAGGTTCAGCGGCAAAGGCAGACATTGTTGTACCTAACGCCATGATTGTAGCCAAACAAAATGCACATAATTTTTCAACATAAACAATCCTCCAATCTTAATATTTCATACTTTCAGACATTTGTGTTATCTAAAATTTGTGATACTTAGATATAGCTTCTGCGCTATATCTAAGGTATAATTGTTTTATATCCTGTCTGAAACAGATTTTGTGTTCTCGCACGCTTCTGCCCTTTCATTCAGGATATTTTTATCACCTCCACCTTCAAAATCTTTTTCCCCATAAAACCAATCCCTTTCATCTTAAATTTATAAGTATCACTTATAAAAAGTGTACTTATCGCAGTTTATGGATTAGTGGGTACATTTTGCATCTGTAACCGTTCTAATTACATCGCCTTTCCATGTAGTCCCGCAGGAAGTGCATTTCTGTCCATCGTAATAAGTCGTCTTGCAGGAGCCATCGCTATTTTTCTTATGCTCCTTAATCGTAATATCTTTTAACATATGTGCGTGCTTTGCTTCAGCTTGTACAGCATCTGCCGTCAGCGATTCTGTTGTACCGTCCTGATAAACGATTTCAAAATCTACAGCTTCCGTAGGATTCCATTGAATTTCCTCGAACTCGCCGGTGCTTTCATGTTCGATATATGCAAAATCATCTTCAAATGCAACATATTCGCCTTCGATGACCTCCACTTCTTCCGTTGTCACAACCTCTGCATTTTTAGAGAACATCTGATTCACAGGTGCATCTGCTGCTTTTGCCACAACATTTCCCGATACCATCGAAACGACTACTATGGAAGCCGCCGCCGCTTTGCCCCAAATGCTATTTCCGCCATTTTTTCTCATAATATTCATCATTCTCCTCTTGTAATTTTTCATATCTATTCCGATAAAGCCAACACAAATTTCTTTGCCGGAAGGAGCATTTTGCTCCAATTCCAATATTTTTATAATCAGCTGACAATATTTCATCCGCTGAGCCTTATTCAATCCTTTTGTTACTTCCTCATCGCAGGCAACCTCCATCCAATCTGAAAGGTTGTTTCGCAGCAAGTAATACAAAGGATTGAACCAATTCAGGCAGTTTAGGATTGTAACCAGAATTTTCCTCGGCAAATCTCTGTGTGCAACATGATACAATTCATGCCTTAGAATAAATTCAATTTCTTCTGCATCAAACGAATTTATCATGTAGGATGGAATTGCAATATATTTGGATTTCACGCCAAATGTACAAGGTGTCGATATACTGCTGCACCCAATCAGCTTCACATCCGGCATATTCTTTTCGTTTTTCAGTTCAGAAAATCGAAGCGCCCATGCGTCATCGTCGATAAAAAATGTATCCCTTCTGACGCAGCTTGTGAAATGAATATATTTCGATAGATAGAAAATCAAAAACACAATCACACCCAGCAGCCAAATGCTTCCCAGGTATTCTATCCATCCAAATCCTCTGACAATCCCAACAAATCCTTCATATTTGCTTGCATCCGCAAATACAAGCACTCCGTTTTTCGCAAAATAATACTCGCTTCTATCCATAATTGAAGCAACGAAGTAAAAAGGGATTACAAATGAAAACAACACCGCTGTATTTACGAGCACCATTGTTTTTGCGGAAGTGAATCTATATGCATACTTCTCAATTAACAAAAAAATTGCACTACACACAAACCCACTCATCGACAACAACAATACCGCAACAAAGGCTCTATCAATTATCAAACTCATTTAACCAGTCCTTCAATTCTTTTATATCGTTTTCATCTAATTTTTGATTGCCCGAAAAGGCTGCCAAAAAGCTCTTCAAAGAGCCGCTGAATTTACGCTCAACAAAGTCCCTCGCTACCTGCTTTTCATATTGCTCCTTGCTCAGCAGAGGAAAATAAGAAAGCTTCCTTGCCTTTTTTGTTGCAGATAAAACGCCCTTTGCCTCCAGCCTTTTCAAAAAGGTTGCTACTGTCTGATACGCCCATTCTTCTCCTTCCTCATTCAAAATATCTACCATTTCCTGCACAGAGACCGTTCTTTGCATTTCCCAAACCTTATTCATTACCTTCATTTCCGCCTCAGAAATGCTGCTGTTTTTTTCCATATTTTCACCTCCCTTCATATTACATATTGTAGTTTTATAGTACTATGTGCTGTAGTATATTGTCAATATAAAACACGAAATAAATGTATAAGTATTTTCTAACATCTTTTTCGCAATAATCATAAAATCTTCGATTTTATCTGATAGGATAAATGAAAGAGGTGTTGAGATGAAAGTATACTCCTTATGCAAAAGATTGAAAGATTTAAGAGAAAGCAAAAATCTAAAGCAAACCAATGTTGCGGAATATCTGAATATATCACAGCAGGTTTATTCCAGATACAAAGGCGGCAAGCACGAACTTCCTGTGCATTTTTTAGAACCATTATCGAAATTTTATAATGTTTCTACAGATTATCTGCTTGGCATATCCGTAAACAAGAATGATTTAACATCTATTTCTCATCAAATGTACGGAAAAAGGTCATTGAAGGAATTGCTGGATGATATCGCTTTGCTGGATGCTGAAAATATATTCCTGTTGAATGACTATATTGATTACTTGACCCTGAAACAACAAAAGAAACAGAAATAAAAGATACCTCTGATTTTTCGCACAAAAAAACAGAAGTATCTTTTATCTTTATCAAGCACACTTTCCTTACTCTGCATATAAAACCGGTCTGCCAATCCTTATAAACCCCCGCACCCCCGTCACAACCACACCCTTCTGCGAGGAGGCACAATGCACCACCAACAGCTCTCCGTTTTCATCCCTTCCCGCAATAATGCCGACGTGTCCCAAATCGGGATAGAAAACCAAATCGCCCGCCTGCGCTTCGCTCCACGAGATTTTTTCACATCTGCTATATTGATTGGCTGCTCCATGCCCAATGATATTGGCATAGCTTGTGTTCCCGGTGGCATTGATGAATACCCATGTTACGAAGCCAGAACAGTCCAAGCCAAAGGGCAGAAGGCTCCCTGTTGTGGTGCTGCCAGCGGCTGTGACCTTTTTCGGTGTT
>CAZYCT010000143.1:0-3784 GCA_964646135.1 uncultured Coprococcus sp.
CGAGTGATTAACTCCTTTGCAGCCTTTTCTGTGAATGTTGCAATAAATATTTCTTCCGGTTTTACGCCACATTCCTCTATTAAAAAGATTGCTCTTTGAACCAAGGTATAAGTTTTTCCTGTACCGGGACCGGCAGTAATAAGAACAGGTCCCTCGGTAGTAGAAATAGCCAATCTCTGACCTTCGTTAGCATTTCCAAAATCAAACATGCAATCACCCTCTTTTTACTATATAAAACTCTTCCAATTATTTGGATTCTGAATCATTGTTTTCTGAAATTGCAGGTTCTCCCGGTACAAATTCCATAATATCGGCAACATCACATTTCAATTCATTACATATTCTTACTAGAACGTCTGTAGTAACATTTTCATCGTTGCTGAGCTTCGCTAGTGTTGATGAACTGATTTTTGCATTCTTGCGTAAATCAGATTTTTTCATTTTCTTATCAATCAATAGTTTCCACAGTTTGTTGTAACTCATCTTCATTCGGTTTGTTCTCCTCTTTATTCCACGACCTACCATAAAGTTCACAGCCATCCGTTGACAGTCTGATACGCGCATTTCTCTCTAAGCGTTCTCTGGTTTCAGGTCTGCAGTCACCTTGTTTATCATAAGCAATAAATACCTGCTTATCAGTGCTGTCATAGATTCGGATTAAACCATCTTCGACATCCTTCTCCAAATTTTTAAACAAAAGAGAATCATGTGCCAAAGCTGGCAATGCAGTACATAATAATACCGCCAAATCATAAACAATCATGCCTTTGAAATTTGAACCAGTACCAGTATCATCTGGTGTTTCAAACTTATAGCTGTCATGCTTATTAAAATGAATATGTGGCGGTTTCCTTGGTGTACTAAACAAGGAATCGTTTATTTCTTTCATTTTAGTATTGAGTTCATTCTCAATTTCCAAAAGAATATCTTCAATGCTCTTTTTAAGCGCTTCATCAGCTCTCGCCTTAGCAGCTTGCAGCTCTTTAAGTGTTAAATACGCTTGATTCTGCGTTTTCAAAGCATCAATTTCCGCCTTTAACGCAGAATGTCTATCAAGAAACTCCTTTGAAAGATTACCTACAAAGCCTAATTCTTTAATTTGTACTTTTACTGCTTGCAGCTGTTCCTGAAGAGTAGCAATATCAGCTTCGATTACTGCTCTTTCATCAGCAAACTGTGCGCCTAGAATCTTCGCAAGTTTCTGATGGTATTGTTCCACTTCATAAAGCTTTCGCAAGTTCACACTTGGGAAGAATTCCTGTAAAGCAGCCATATCAGCTTCTGTAGGATATAAACCATATTCCAGACTCATATTTACTAGTCGAAGTTTCATCTCCTTAGACTGAATTTCACTTTCTACATTAAGCTTTGCAGTTGTAAGTGCAGCTTTCTTCTTATTCTTCTCTATATCTTCTTCGGAATGACCCTTCTCAGCTTCTTCCATCAGCGTTCCAAGTTGCAATTCCAGTGAACGAATAGTCGCTAGGTTTTCTTCATATTTTTTATTTCCACCAACAAGATCAGAAATAAAATGATATTTCCTCGCGTCTTTAAACGCATCTAACTTCTTTTTATGTTCAGTAACACTATCTTTAAACTCCTCAATAGCCTGATACCTATTGAAGAGAGTCAATATAGATGTAATGGATTTTTCCATATTTTGTCCCGGAACACCCTGTAAAGGATTAAGTTCATCTGTGTTTTTCTTACCATATATTCTAAAGAAGCTACTAAGTGCAGTTCTGAAGGATAGACCTACAAAGTCTATTTCGTACTGTTTCTTTAGCCAGTCTACAAATTCTGTTTTGGTATAGCTATTTCCGGTGAAGTCATAATTCTTATCACAAATGAATATGGTGTCTGCTTCTCCAGTATTTCTAGCAAAATGATACTCTGTACCATTGAACTTAAACGTAAAGAAAATCGTATGATGTCCTTCTTTCTTTACGCCATCGCTCTTAATATAAGCGCTTCCTCCAAATACAAAATCGATAGCCAATAAGGTTGACGACTTCCCAATTGACATTGCACCATCTTCTTTACCAAGCACAACATTCAATCCTTCTTTGAAGGTAATAGGCGGACGTTCTACACCACGCTCTTTAAAAGCTGGTGACTTCATCTCTATAAGCATATGAACACCTCTCCTTCATCATTTACGTCAGCAGCCCTCAATGCATACAAACAATCCATAACAGAAATAAAATCTGTCGGGTCATTGAGAGCTGGCCTAACTTTTCTGTATAAGTCTTTTACAGAAAGTGGACCATTTTTTATTTCTTTTAACACCACCGGAATCAAAGCCAGTGTGCTGTTTTTATATGAGTATAATTTATTAGGTAATTGCATCGAACACCTCACAGCTCTGAATAAAGTACGAAACAACTATCTGGCAGAAAACATCTTCTTGTAAGCTCACCTTATGTATTTTCTGTGCAATCTCATTAAATATTTCGACCTTCGTCTTCCTAGCTTTCTTCAATCTTTTATATATTGCATGCATCTGATCTTGCACTTCATCATAGTCAATTTCTCCACGTTTATCCGCATTCATCATAATCTCTTTCAATTTGAGATAATAGGTTGTAACATATGTATTAACTGTAATGAATAGTGCCATATTGTCAGCAGGCTTAAGTTTTTGCTTTATCTCTTTTGGGTCAAGCGATGCATCTTCTAAATCTTTCTCTTTTAGGTTTTTCACCTTTGAAATAACCCCAACTATTCCTTTTTCCAACGGCAGATCATCTAGCAAATGAACACTCTGTTGATGTGCTATCAGAATCTTTTTAACACCATTCAGTTCTTTACAAACTTTCGCATTATCATCAATTGAATAAGTCGCATAACAACGAGGACAAAGTGCCAGCAGATTTTCAACTGCTGGTGCTTTTTTCTTGTCTATTAAACCCACGTTATATAAATTTGTCGCTTTACTAGCATTGGTCACTACTAGTGAACGTCCACATCCCGGAAATGGACATACGTGATTAGCTTCATTAATAAGGTAATCTCCAAACTTACTTTTTAAATCTTGCTCAACTTGATGCAGCTTTTGTTTTTCTAATTCCGTTGGCTCCACTAAGCCAGAGGCTCTCCTGATAATATCAATAAAAACATCCGCTAGCTTAGTTGCAATATTGTTAGTATCAGCAGTCGAATCGTATGATTTAAAGTCATCGGCTAATAATTGACGTACTGTAACAGGCCTTGTATTCAAGGACTCTATGAACATTTCCGGATTTAACCTGTACACAATACTTTGTGCAAACTTCTGTGATAATCCTCTTTTTGCATACGAACGCAAAGTACTTTCCTTCGATAATTTTGTTGAAGGATCTTTTGGTGTTCCCCACTCATTCTCTGCTACATCAGTAATCATGGCAATCAAATCTCTAAAAAAATAAGGAATATCTGTTCCGTCCGATATTCGATTTTTCATCATTGAAAAAAATTCTTTGAACTCCACAAAATTTCCTCCCTTCAAAAGATTTGTACCAAGATGTACCACGTTGTACCATTCCATCCCCAAATCTATATAAGGCATTTTCTATAATAGACTCGACACATGGCAACTGCGTTCTTTTGACAAAATCTCTTTGTAAATATTATAGCAACCCAATGTCCATTTGTCAAATTTCCAGTTCGCGTTAAGGACATTTTTCATCCTTGAAGGATTTTCTTAGTGTGAATCCGATGTCCCAGACAAGACGTTAAACTGTCTGGCCCAACTATCAATTCACCATCTTCGTGGCCACGTGGTGTGTTTGCAATTGATAGAAAG
>CAZYCT010000144.1:0-3775 GCA_964646135.1 uncultured Coprococcus sp.
CCCGCACATAGGGCAATGGACTTCCTCATCGGAAACCTTTTCTTCCCAGTCTTGCATATTGATTTTGAAGGTGTACAAACAGTTTTCGTTTGGACATTCTCTGTCAAAATATCCTTTTCTATCAGATTGTAGTGTTACGGGTATTTCCAATTTTGCCCACCTCCTTAGTCAAAGTGAGAAATCGAACCACGATCTTCATATATCTGTTTCATGGTTCTGTAAAAACGGTCATCCAATTTCACCAAACGAGATCCATCACTATTCTCTGTTGTGACAATCGCATTTGTGCCGTGGATGGAGTTTGGGTTGTAGGCTCTATAAACGTGTCTGCGTTCTACAATCGGTTTATTATCCGTACGCAAGAACTGGTGAATCAGTTCTCGATCTTCCGGAGGAAGCTTATCAACAAAGGAAAGCCATTCTTCCAGACCTTCTTGATTTTCACGGATTTTCATTTCTCTGTATTCTTTGGAAATATAAGCTCTATGTTTCAGGTGCTGAATACCTTTCCACAAAAGAACAAGGGCTTGAATAACGAGAAAAACCACACCGGCAACCAGAAAGAAAAACAGAGTTTTTCCTATTTTCTCGATCATCCAATAATCTGTCGGCAGTGCCAGTAGTGCAACAATTGCTGCCACCACAGAAATAACGGTTGGTACTAAGTGCTTTTCGAGAAACACTTTTAAAGCTTCACCAATACTATCAGGCATATCATCACACCTCCTGCTGACCCGAAATCAAATCCGCAATAAGGGCCTTTTTGTATTCCTTGTACAATTCATCCTTTTTGACTTTTAGCTGAGACAATTCTCCAATCGGATCAAACAGGCGGTCAATCTCTTTAATCTGCTCCACGATTCTTACCTGTTCATCATACGGAGGCATCACAAAAGGCAAATTGGATATCTTACTCCATCTCAAGTCACAGCTTCTTTCTCTAATGCCTGTTGCAGTAGCCATAAATACGTTTTGATAAGCCAAGTAACGCAAATACCACATAACGTAGGTAATGTCATAGCCTTCTTTTACTGTGCAAACATTGAGTACAGGTGATCCTTTGCCACGTGAATCAGAAATACCTATTGCGCCCGCAAAACCATCCATTCCATGAATTACCAAGTCACCAATTTCTATACCTTGGTATCCAATTTCCTTATCCGCAAAAGTGAAACCATCTTCTCGACGATTGCTTCTTAAAGTAACCTCTCCATCTCTAAAGCAAGTGATTACTCCATCATCAGGTTTAATTGGTCGTTTTTGCAACTCAAGGACATATTTACCCTTAACAAGATCCCAAGTCACAGGGATAACGGGGAACCATTCGATGCCAGTTTCCTGATAATCACTTTCCCTGCGAACACAAGCATCTTTTCGCTCACAAAAAATCGAAGAAATATAAGTGGTTAATTCGAGTTCCTTTGCTTCAAGAGCATGAATTTCCTCTAACAATTCAGACGGTTTTCTGAACATTGCAGACTTATAAAAAAGCTTTCCAAATACGATCTCATATCCAACTTTAGTTTTAGTGTGATCAATCCATGCATCCGGAAGTTTACTGCGAACTTCTCTTTCAAAGTAGTTATCAATGTCTTCCGTAAGAGGAATAATCTCAATGCTTCTCAAGTCTTTATCAGGAATTGGTTTACCTGCTTTGCGTTCGATCTGACCCGATTTTGTTCTTTTGGGTTGTTCAACTACAACTTTATGGAATCCAAACTCTACGGATTCAAAAACCTTAGATTCACAACGTAATCCATTTTCATCTTCGTATATGGCATCTCTGTACTCACCATACGCTTTAACAATCATTTCTCGACACTCATCGGTTATGTCATTCTTCTTCTGACCGATTGCTTTTCTTCTCTGTACATAACATTGCGAAGCATCAATCAACTGGACTTTACCAGCACGATAAGTAGGCTTGTCTTTTGAAATAACCCATATATAAGTTGAAATTTCAGCATTCATAAATTGGTCTGGTGACAGCTGAATGATGCAATCCAACCAGTCATTTTCCAGAATATACTGACGTATATTCGATGGACCACTGCCTGCATCACCAGCGAACAACGGAGAACCATTTTGAATAATGGCCATCTTACCGGTCGGAGCCAGCTTGGATAAGCCGTTCAAAACAAACAACTGCTGACCATCGGAAATCTTGGGAAGTCCAGGAGCAAAGCGCCCAAGTTCGCCTTTGGCTGCTTCTTTTTCGACTTCTTTTTGTTCACGCTTCCAATCAATACCGAAAGGCGGATTAGAAATAATGTACTGGAATGTATAGCCACCGAACTGATCGTCAGACAGCGTATCACCGAATCGCATATTGTTTGGATCGCCACCACGGATCATCATATCAGCCTTTGCAATTGCGAAAGTGGAGGGATTGAATTCCTGACCGAAACAGGTAACTTCAATATCCTCATTCAGATCGTGGATACGCTCCTGCATGCATGACAGCATCTGACTGGTTCCCATAGTCATATCATATACCGTAACATTTTGCGTTTCTGAAAGATCTGCATCGGACAGCAGCAGATCGGTCATCAAATAAATAATGTCACGGCTGGTAAAGTGTGCTCCTGCTTCTTCACCAAAGGATTCAGAGAAACGCTTAACCAAGTCCTCAAAGATATAGCCGCAGTCCACAGCGCTGATTTTATCCGGGCCAAGATAGCCTTTCGGTGTGTTGAACTCCTTGATGACAAGGTAAAGGGTATTGCTCTCCACCATTCTTTTGATGATATTGTCGAAATCGAACTTTGACAGTACATCCTGCACATTAGGAGAAAATCCCGCCAGATAGTCACGGAAGTTAGCTTCAATATTGTCCGGGTCAGCCAGTAGTTTATCAAATGTGAACTTACTGGTGTTGTAGAACTGATACCCGGAAGCCTTCGTCAGAAAACCGTCAATTACAGCCAATTTCTTGACCTTTTCATACTGCGCCAGAACTGCTTCATGGGTAGGAAGTAGGCAGTCGTGAAAACGCTTTACGACAGTCATCGGCAGAATTACAAGTCCATATTCATGGGGCTTAAAGGGACCACGGAGCATATCGGCTACGTTCCAAATAATCGTAGCTTTTTCTGCGATATTAACTCCTACTGCTTGGATTTTATTATCAGACATCTTGTGTACCTCAATTCTTTATTTTCCCTTTTATCAATTATAGTAAGGGTAGTGTCCGTTCTATCGGACTATTATGCAATTTTCTTTGTTTCGATCATTTCTGACAATTTTGCTCTAAAATCCGACTTGGTAATCTTCAAGCCGTTGGTTCCAAGTCTTACAACTGGAGGATAGCCGTCCTCCGATTCCAAAGCAGAAATAATACTTCCATAATCGCCTTTTCCAGAGCCACTGTGTGGCATTGGACCAACCATCAGCAAGCTGTATGTCGGCTGCCATTGCATCTTCTGGAAGTTGAATTTTTTAGCATCTTCATATTCCAGATATAATTCAAAACGATTTTTGTCCAGCCCAAGCTGCTTAGCAATGGACAGCAGGACTTCAGGTTTCACATCAGACTGACCAATGACAACAATCTTGCCTGTCTTGTACACCTCGTATCCCGATTCTTTCTGGAGTAGGTGTTCCATGCCAAGCAATCGGAGAAATTCTTCCAACTGCCCGGAACGGTTCATTCTTGAAAGCGCTGCTGTCAAATGATCGTCAAGTTCTTCTTTAATGTTTTCTTCTAACTCAAAAAGTTCTTCGACATTCAGCATAGGCTTAATCACTCTCCTCATCAAAAATATGATGGAGCTTG
>CAZYCT010000145.1:0-3531 GCA_964646135.1 uncultured Coprococcus sp.
TTTCAACACCCTATGCTAAAATATTATAAAAAGAAAGATTAGAAATTAGGTTAAAGTTAGAAAATATGAAGAGAGGTTTTTTATGCAATCAATTTTCGATTATATTGAAGATTCATCAGAAAAGTACATAAAGGAACTGTGCGACCTGTGCGCCAATAGAAGTGTGAAAGGTGACAAAAGAGGATTGCAGGGAACAAAAAAACAAATTGTAGAAAAATTAGAACGTTTGTGCTTTGAAATTGATGAAAAAAAAGGCCCAAGCGGTGTGCCGATTATCATCGCAAAAAGAAGAGAAGAGAACGGGCCGAACATTCTATTTTATAACCATTATGATGTTGTGCCTGAAGGAAAACGAAGCGAATGGGAACACGACCCATATGATCCCGTAATAAAAGACGGAGTTATTTATGGGCGCGGTGTTTCGGATAATAAAGGCGGGCTGTTGGCCAGATTGCAAGCGATGGAGGCAATCATCGAAAAAAAAGGGAAGCTTCCATGCACGGTGACCGTTTTATACGATGGGGAGGAAGAAAGCGAAAGTGATACTATAAAATATTTTCTAAAGAATTCTCCGGAGCACCTGTTGGACATCACGGATGCTGATTTATGTATTTGGGAAAATGGAAGGGTACTTCCGGATGGAAGCCCAGAAGCTGCATTTGGAGTCAGATGTATGCTTGCCATCGAATTAACAGTTAAAACATCAAATGGAGATGAACATGGGAGAATGGGAGCGGAGCTTCCAAATGCAGCATGGAGACTTATATGGGCATTGGCTTCTTTAAAGAATAAGGAGGAGGAAATTTTATTGGATGGGTTTTATGACGATGTCTTAGAGCCTACAGAAGAAGATATTAAGGTTGTATCGGCGTATCCCTACGATGATGATGAAATCCTAAAGAATAAAGAGATTGATTCTTTTGTTCTTGGGCTAAGAGGAGAAAAATTAAAGGAAAAGATATTTTTACATCCTTCGATGACAATCTGCGGATTAGAAGCGGGACAAAATCATGAACAGGAGTATCGAAATATTGTACCGAATACGGCTATGGCCAGAATTTCCGTGATTCTTGTACCAAATCAAAAAGCAGAAGATATATTGAGAAAAATAGAGAGACACTTAGAGAAAAATGGGTTTAGCGACATAAAGGTATCCTGTGAAGCCTGCGACGGTTTTCCCGTTCGAACTGAGCTTGAATCGCCGTGGAGAGCCATATTAGAAAAAGCGGCTAAGAGGGTATACGAAAGACCTCTAACTGCATCCATTACACAGTTGGGAAGTGGTCCAGCATATATGATAAGGTCTATTTCACCGAACATTCCTATTATTTGTGCCTGTGGGGTTTCATCTCTTACATCGGGGAATCATTCCACTAGAGAAAATGTTCGAGTAAAAGACTACATTAATGGTATCAAGTACACTGTTTCCTTCCTTGAGGAAGTTGCAGTAAGCTGGATATAGATTAGGAAGTTCCGTTTATAGGTTCTTGAAAGGAGAAGAATATGAGGAAAACAAAGAAGATAATAGCCGCCATATTGATAATTACGGTTATGAGCATTTTTACAGCCTGCGGAGGGTCAGGCAATGTCGATGATGGAAAGAAAGCCTCTTCATTAAAATTCAGTATCGATGCAGATATTGTTTCTCTGGATACGCACATGGCAAAGGATACGGTAACAGGTATCATCCATTATCAGATCTATGACACACTTGTGCGCAATGATCCACAAAAGGGTATTGTACCTGGATTAGCTGAGAGTTGGGAAATATCAGAAGATGGTAAAGAGATTACTTTCTTAATTAGACAAGGCGTAAAATTTCAAAATGGAGAAGTTATGACGACGGAAGATGTGGCATATTCCCTCAATAGAGCGATAGAATCGTCCTTTACATCCAGCTATACGGAGCTCATGAATCACGCAGAGGCTATCGATGATACACATGTAATTTTGTATATGAAGCAGGGTTTTGGTCCGGTATTTCAATGTCTGTCTGCAGCTTGTATGGGAATTGTACCAAAGGCTTATGTAGAAGATGTAGGTGATGAAGGTTTTGCCAATGCACCGATCGGCACAGGTCCTTATAAGTTTGTATCTTGGTCTAGCGGCGAAAAGATCCAATTGGAGGCTTTTGATGAGTATTGGCAGGGTGAGCCGTCAATCAAAGATATTTCGTTTATGATTATGACTGATAAAAATACAGCTGCTATTGCTTTGGAAAGCGGAGAAATAGATGTGCTTTATGCACCAAGCCCAGCAGACCGTACCCAACTGGAATCACTAGAAAACGTTCAATTTTTGAATGAGGATGGATCTGTATACATGTGGGTAGTTGCTTTTAATAATGAAAGCGAAATATTTAAGAATCAGAAGGTTCGTGAGGCTATTAGCTATGCGATAGATAGACAGGAAATGGTAGACGGATATTTAGATGGGTTTGGCATTGTAACTGAGATGCCGATTGTTCCAAGCGTATTTGGATATGATCCGTCTTTTAAGAATAATGAATATAATTTGGAAAAAGCAAAAGCACTTTTATCTGAAGCAGGCTATCCTAACGGATTTTCATGCACCATCAAACTGAATCAGAGTTCCACATATACGGAACCTGCGCAGATTCTGCAGGCACAGCTTCGCAAGATAGGAATTGATTTGGAATTTGAGCTGCAAGAAAGAGCCGCTTTTCTTCAGGATGTAACTACAGATGCGAATTACGATATTACACTGTACATGTTTACCGCAGGTTACACAGATGCAGATTATGTTCTTTATGGCCGGCTGCACAGTAATAATATTGGGAGTACCAATTACTTAAAGTATTCAAACCCGAATGTAGATAAAATGCTTGATCAGGCGCGTACTTCTACCAATGAGGAAGAGCGAATGGAACTGTACTATAAGATTAGCGAATATGTAAGGGATGAGGCTCCTTTCATTCCGCTGTTTACGGATAATGTCAGTATTGCAGCAAATAGCAAATTAACGGGTGTACGTCCTGGCGTGAACGAAAACCATTATGTTTACGAATATGCTTGGGCAGAATAATTTCTTATTTAACCAGAAAGCAATTGCTTTCTGGTTGGATTTTTAAACAGGAGGAAGCAATGGTTCGTTTTATAGGGAAAAGATTGTTTCAAATGATCTTTGTTGTCTTAGGAATTTCGCTTATCATATTTTTTATCTTGGACTTTACGCCGGGAAATCCAGCTAGAATGATCTTAGGAGAAGATGCTTCTCAAGAGCAGATTGATGAACTGAGCGAAGAACTTGGTATTAATGATCCGTTTTGGGTTCGATATTTTAATTATGTCGGAGATGTGGCTCAAGGGGATTTTGGGATTTCATACCATAATGGCAAGCCGGTGCAAGATGAAATCATGGATAGATTTCCTACCACATTCAAAATCGCTTTTTTTGGAATTCTGCTTGCTGTTTTGATCGGAGTTCCGATTGGAATCATATCTGCGGTAAAACAGTATAGTATTATAGATACTATTAGTACGACTGCCGCAATGATATTGACAGCAATGC
>CAZYCT010000146.1:0-3528 GCA_964646135.1 uncultured Coprococcus sp.
AGTTCCTCTGATGATGAGTGTTGGTGCTTTTACAGCTGCTCCATCAATCAGAATTGTATCTCCTGCACACATAACTTCTACGTTTGGTCCCTGTGGTTTTGCTGCTATCATATCGTATCTGAGCAGATTGTGCATAGCAAGGTTGATAACTTCTGGCTCTGTAATATCAAAGTCATAATTTGTATCACTGCTTACTTCACCACTCTTTACATTTGCCTGACGGAATAAACGTCCAGCAAATTCGTATTCGATTGGCAGTTTGTCATCTGGGAAGCATTCTTTTGGCATTGCTGGCATTGTTCCACCTGTTACAGGTCCAACAAGAACAAGTTTACGTGTATGTTCTGGACAAAGTGCTGCTGCCTGTGCCATTACCATTGTTCCCCATGACCATCCAAGTAAGTCAACTTTGTCAACGCCCTGTGTTTCCATCATGACTTTCATTGCATATGTAACATCTTTTGCTACACTTGCTGTTGTTACATCAAATCCGTTTTTGTATCTCTGTGAACGTCCGTGTCCACCTGCATCAAGGAGCCATACTGTATAGCCTTTCTTTGCCCAGTAACGTGCTACACTGTAATCTTTGTAGTCAATATCAAACACGTGCTGAGAGAATGTAAGACCGTGAATACATACGATATTCTTTGTTGGATCACTTGCCACACATGTATATTTTGTTAAGTATAATTTCTTTTTTGCTTCTTCATTTTTACAAGGTACTACTTCAATATTATATCTCATAACAATTCTCCTTTTCTGAGCTTTTTACAAAAAGTCGGTGAGCATGCGCCCACCGACTTCATTTAGATCTTATCTAAATACATAATCTCCAGCTACATATTTAGGTGGGATTACAGGAATCTTGATGTAAGAATCGTATTTTCCACCTGTGTAAATCAGATGATTACCCTTGTTATCTGTATCGCATGGGAATGCATAGAACCAGTTTTCGTCACGAATCCATCTTCCAGCTACTTCGATACGAAGTGTCTGGCCTTTATGCCAGATACGGCTGTGTGGAGCGATTTCAACATCGATAGGAACGATTTCACCTGGTTCCAACTTAAGTTCACGTCTATGTGCCATAACTGGCTGGAATTTTGTTGAAAGTTCAGGATCAAGTTCACGATGAGATACACGAATTCTTCCCCAAGCACCTGGATGTGGTTCGCCGACAACGCTTACTGGAAGCATTTCGCCGTTTTCATCAAGTTTTTCGATATTGAAGAACATATCCATATCATTGTAGCTTTCAGCTGCAACATTAAGATGAAGTGACATAAATCCAGAGATTTCTGTTTCTTCTTCAAATTTGATATCAAAGTTAACAACACCTTTTTCGCTATCATAGCTTACGCAGCTTTCGTTAGCAACTGGATCCCAATTAAGGCTGCAGTCTTCTGCATTAAGGTATAATTTCTTGTACTGTGTACGTTTAAGTGGGAATGCATCTTCTGGACGATTTGTCTGATAATCGTGATCATAAGCATCCATAACCTGAAGACGTACCTTTGGTGTTGTTTCCCAACCATTGTATACACCTTTCAAGTAACGTTCGAAGAATAGTGTCAAATCTGCAAGATTTTCTCTGTTGATACCATCTGTCCACTCGAATTCACGATGCAAACGAAGCCATTTCTTTTTAGATTTCATCTTGCGCCATCCATTTACTGAACCACGGAGATGGAAGTGACAGAATCCACCTGATACATATGCAGGTACTTCAATTTTCTTGAAATCTGGAATCTTGTCTTCCCAGTATGGGTTCATAAGTGGGTATTTGTAGCACATATTCTGCATATCTTCGATTAAGTGATGTGTACGGATACCATTCCAAGCCATGTTACTGAATGCTGGCCATGGAATACCACCTTCCAGGATGAATTCACGGTAAAGGTCACTTGTTCCTTCCCAAGGAGCGATACAAGCAAGGTGAGGTGGCTGTTCAGCTGCGATCCACCACTGGCACATAGCAAGAGCTGAGTTACCATACATACCTACTTTACCATTACACCAATGACGAGAAGCGAGCCATTCGATTGTATCATAACCATCTTCTCCATCCTGTTTACCGAAAAGAATTACGTTTCCATCTGAGTTTCCAGCACCACGGCTGTCTACGTTGATTACTGCGTATCCTTTTCTTACCCAATATCCTGGGTCAGCTGCTTCAAATTTCATGAACTTAGAAAGCGCACCTGTTGGAACACCCATAGCAGCCCAGTCACTAGCCTCATCAGAGTCACCTTTTCCATAGAATCCCCAAGCGATGATTGCTGGAACTTTTTCTGTAGTATTAGCTGGACGGAAGATATCAACATAAATCTTAGCACCGTCACGCATTGTAACAGGAACGTCCTGTTCTACTAAAATATCGCCTTCAGCAACGAATGTCTGCTGTTTCAATGTCATCTTGAAGTTGTCATCTACACCCATGTATGTGTTAGCGTCTGCACCTGGGTCTGGACGGAATAATACATCAACTGTTCCTGTTGCATATTCGATAGGAATTACTGTATCCTGTTCGATAGATGTAAGGAAACGTGTTGATTCCTCGCCTTCAGCCATATCTTTTGTGTATCCACCATCATTCATGATGTCAAGCATCTCTTCTGTGAACTGATCCTGGGTTAAATTTTTCTTTTCCTCTGCCATAACTGTTTTCCTTTCATGTTTGGATAACTAAAAACTACCTACATTGTCGCGCTTATTCTTCCATGAGTTCTTCGATGTACTCTACCATCTCACCAATTGTCTTATTACGACGGAATGGCATAAATGGTACTGTAAGATCTGTCTTATCCTGGATAGTACCAACGATATGTACGAAATCCACCGAACTAGCACCTAATCCAGCTGATACATTTGTATCTTCTGTAAGTGTTGCTTCTTCTACGTTCAGTGCTTCTGCGATTGCTCCGTATACGATTTCTTTTGCTGTTGCCATAATTCATTTCCTCCTTTGGCTTTCTTGACACTTATTATATCTGTTCAGTTTCTTTCTCACAACCAACAAAACGGTGTTTGAAAACCAAACACTATTCATCTTTTCTTTGCAACAAATGCTATCATTTTGTCTGAATTGCATTTTTTATTTTATCCATTTCCCTTTATTTTCTGATATTTTCGCAAAAAGCGCCTCTTGCTCTTTCAATTCGAATTATTCATCGAATCCTCCGAAAAAAAGGGTGTTGTCGTGCTTTTTTCACGACAACACCCTTTAATGAGCCTTAATATATACATTGTTATATTCAATCAGTTTATATTGTAATTTCGTCAAATCAGCTGGGTCTTCTTCAAATCCTCTCTGTGCCCAACATTCAATTCCTGCAATAATTCCATAAGCTGTGTTATAATCCCAATACTGTGCATCTCTATGACTCATTGGGGTATCATCATAATAATGTTCATAACTTTTATAACTATCTAAAAAGATATCTACCAAACGATTATAAAACTCATGTTTATATTTGCTTTTTCGAATCATTTGTATTTTATCCTTATTCTTTTCCAAGAACAAAAACA
>CAZYCT010000147.1:0-3525 GCA_964646135.1 uncultured Coprococcus sp.
TTAAATCATTCATCATTTTCATCCACTTCCCTTCGACTTATGATAATACGCTCATCATATTCAATTGTCAATTTTAACTAAGAAATCTTTCTTTTAATTAAGTGGATGTATCTGTTTCTTTATCTGACAAGTCTTATCTTGACAATTTGCACACTTTAATCTCTGGTTTGAACCGCTCCAAAAGCGTTCTGGATGTTTTGCATAGACGATTTCCCAGTGAATCAACACTACACACGAAGTAAAAAACAGGCTCCAACTGAAAAAATCTTTAATGAACAACATCGGTGTAAACATCATAAAATGTCCCCAATCATAAATTCTGCAATTTACACAGCACTTGTTTTTCATAATTGCAGACTGAAATGGACAATAAAACAGAATACAAATATAATCGCAAAGATAATAAAATACCGTCAGCATCAACAAGTCCGCGTTATCAATAATCTGTAATAAATACAGAACTCCAAACATTGCATTAAAACTCAGCCAAATCAACATAACTTTCCACGCGCGTAAATTCTGTTGCTGTACAAATTGATAAAGTTCCAATTCTGAATAACCGGGAACTTCTACATATTGTTTCTCTTTTGATTTCAAAAGTGCCATCGAACGCTTATCAGTCGGAAACAAATGAAAAATCATGGTCACCATAAAGACTAACCATAATACATGTAGCGGGGTCACGCCGAATCGAATAGGTTGAAGGACAAGCTCATACAGCTTGTCCTGATCTTTCAAATATCCTATAAAAACAGAAATAAAAATGAAAAGTCGTAATGCAAATCGTAATTTATATCTTTCTGTCATTGCTGTTTTTATTATTTTCGTCTTTATTCTATTCATTACAATATCGCTTCCATTCCTATTTTTTGTGGCTTTAATCCACATTTTTCGTAAAATTTCATCGCGTTTTCATTGCATGACCACACATTTAATGTCACATTGTAACATCCTTGCTCCCTAGCATACTGCTTTACATATTCGTACAGCTTTGTTCCCACATGCTGTCCGCGAATTGTTTCATCTACACACAAGTCATCGATATACAATGTTTTTATATCTGTCATGATGTGGCTGTCCTTATATTCCTGCATTATACAAAATGCATAGCCGGCTACTTGCTTTTCTTTGGTTCTTGCCACAAATATAGGTCTGTTATCGTCTGCCAAAATAATTTGTAATTCCTCATCTGTATATTTTTTTACATTTGCTTTGAACAGATCTGGTCTTCCATTGTGGTGAACCATCAACACTTGATTTAACAATTGATCAATACCAGGAATATCTTCCTTTCTTGCTCGTTCAATAATCATATTCTCACTTCCATTCAAACTACTCAATTGAAAGAACTGGATAATCCTGTGCCTCTACTGCATTTTTCAGCACATCATCTGCCACTTCTGCATTCAATGTTACAACCGCTGTCCCTGCCTCATGGCTTACTTCTGCCACATCGACCTGTGGAATTGCTTCTAAGCATTTTTTCACACGTGCTTCACAATGGGGGCACATCATACCTTCGATTTTCATAGTCTTTGTCATTTCTTTTTCCTCCGTTTTTTGCTTTCTTTGTATTTTCTTATCTTTACTTGCATCATACATCTTGAACAGATTCAATCGCAATGCATTAGACACTACACAGAAACTTGACAAACTCATTGCTGCGGCGCCAAACATTGGATTCAATTTCCAGCCAAAAACTGGAATCCAGATTCCTGCTGCAAGCGGGATTCCTATAATATTATAGAAAAATGCCCAGAACAAGTTTTCATGAATGTTCTTAAGTGTTGCTCTGCTTAGACGAATAGCTGCTGGCACGTCACTCAATTTGCTCTTCATCAGCACTACATCTGCTGCATCTATTGCAATGTCTGTTCCTGCACCAATCGCGATTCCCATATCGGCTCTTGTAAGTGCAGGCGCGTCATTGATACCATCGCCAACCATAGCCACTTTTCCTTTTTTCTGCAGTTTGCGAATCACCTGTTCTTTTCCATCTGGGAGTACACCTGCGATTACTTCATCAACACCAGCCTGCTTTCCAATCGCTCTGGCTGTTTTTTCATTATCACCGGTGAGCATAACCACATGAATTCCCATGTTCTGCAACTCTTTTACCGCCTGTGGACTGTCCTCTTTGATAACATCTGCCACAGCAATAATGCCGAGTAGTTTTTCATTTTTCACGAAGAATAATGGTGTTTTTCCTTCTTCTGCGAGCTTTTCAGCCTGTTCTTTCATAATAGCTGAAACAGTAGCTTTTGTTTCAATGAATTTCAGATTGCCACCAAACAAACTCTCTCCATCGCAAACTGCAGTAAGACCATTCCCTGGAAGTGCCTGAAATTCACTCATTTCTTTTTCCTCAATCTGACGGGCAATGCCGTAAGAGATGATGGCTTTGGCAAGTGGGTGTTCGCTCTTTCTTTCTAATGCATATGCCCATGTCAAAAGCATTTCCTCTGTTTCTCCCTCATTCGGAAGAACATCTGTCACGGTTGGCTCACCAGATGTAATCGTTCCGGTCTTATCAAGCGCCACAATCTGCATCTTACCAGTTTCTTCTAAAGATACTGCAGTCTTGAACATGATTCCGTTTTTCGCACCTTTTCCATTTCCAACCATAATAGCTACTGGTGTTGCAAGCCCCAGCGCACACGGACAACTGATAACAAGAACAGAAATTCCTCTTGCAAGCGCAAAGCCAAAGGACTCTCCAACCAAAAGCCAGATGATCGTTGTCACAACTGCAATTGTAATTACAGATGGAACAAATATTCCAGACACCTTATCTGCCACTTTTGCAATCGGTGCTTTTGTGGCTGCTGCATCACTTACCATCTGTATAATCTGCGAAAGAGTTGTATCTTCTCCTACCCTTGATGCCTCGCATTTTAGAAATCCCGACTGATTCAGCGTTGCCGCCGAAACTTGATCTCCTACTGCTTTATCTACAGGAATACTTTCGCCGGTCAATGCTGACTCATTTACCGCACTGTGCCCTTCCAGGACAATTCCATCAACTGGAATATTTTCTCCTGGACGAACTACAAAAATATCTCCCTTTTTCACCTGTTCAATCGACACTTCAACTTCCTGATCTTCGTCAAGAATTATAGCCGTCTTTGGTGCAAGTTTCATCAAACTTTTCAGTGCATCCGTTGTCTTGCCTTTTGATCTTGCCTCCAACATCTTACCAACGGTAATCAAAGTAAGAATCATAGCAGCGGATTCAAAATAAAATTCATGCATGTAAGACATGACGCCTTCCATATCGCCATTTACCTGGGCACCTGTCATAGCAAACAGTGCATATGTGCTATACAAAAAAGAAGCTGCCGATCCCATTGCCACCAGCGTATCCATATTTGGCGCTTTATGCAGAAGTCCTTTGAAACCATTGATAAAGAATTTCTGGTTGATCACCATGACAATGCCAGCCAAAAGCATCTGTAAAATTCCCTGTGCCACATGATTATGCTCAAAAAATGCTGGTACTGGCCATCCCCACATCATATGTCCCAT
>CAZYCT010000148.1:0-3410 GCA_964646135.1 uncultured Coprococcus sp.
TTTATTAACAATAAAATATCTCTACGCAATTCTTTATCGTCTTCTGCTATATCGAAACCCAATGGAAAATTAATACTAATATCTCCATCCTCACACTTTATCCCTACAAATGTATCTTCATTCCAATTAGTATTTACTCTACACTTGTCTCGAATGCTGAAACGCTCCATTTATCCACCGCCTTACTAATCATTCGATGTTTCTTCTGCCATTCTATTAAGCATTTTTTGATAAACATCTGCTCTTAATACTGCACGCAGTTTATCAGTTTCTGTATCCTCATATGTCTCAATAACTTTTTCGAGTGATGTGAATTTTTCATCAAATATAGCGTCCTTATCCATTTTGAACGCATCATCCCATAAGTATTTTAAAACTTTCTCAGGGAACTTTCCCGATGATAATTCTGCATGTTTAACAAAGTACGCACCTAAACGCTTATCCTCTGAACTTGCCATATCAATATTCATTTCTGCTACCATATCATTTATAACAAGTGCAAAAGCTCCCCACTGGATTTCACTTCCTTCAATATTATTTTTTGCATGTCCTGCAGCCATTACATTATTTCTCATCTGTTTCATATTCCATCGTCTTTGGAATGCGGTATCAAGTGTAAACACGTTTTGGTCTGCTGTATTCATTGTAGCTAATATCCACATATTAGAAGGAATTCGAATGCCATGTTCTTCGTCCCCGTATACTACAGTTGCTACATCATAATTAGTAATGGCATATTCGCTTTCGCCATACTCACTAGGATTATATTTGTGTGCATCTTCAGATTTTCTGTCCAAAAGTTGAAAAATCTCACCAAATATTGCCGGTGCGTTTCCTCTATTTATTTCTTCAATAATAAGATAATACTCTTTTTCAGGATTCTCCCAAGCTTTTTTCAATATTTTTGTAAATGGACCCGGTGTAAATACATATTTTAATTGTCCATCAACAAGTCTTGGTAAGATTTGTCCAACAAAGTCTGAATATGTATAATCCGGATGAAAAACTACTCGCTCCATTCGAGCATCGTCATTGCAATACTTTTCTTGTATTTCGTGGCTTTTTCCTACACCCGGAACACCATATAATAAAATATTTTCTCCACCAGTTTGTCTGTCTACCTTAACCTCATTTGTATTTTCTTGTATTTGAAGTGCTTCTTCTATCTGAAAAAGCATTTTTTTACATATTTCCTTAAACTTATCCTCTTGTATGGATGTTAAATAATTATTTTCCAACCCATTTATATCTACCGCTATAGGGTTTGATACTTCAAGATTTTTTTTCAGTAATATTTTATCCTCTGCCTTTTCTAGAACAGTCATATAAACATTAATTCCTGCTATAGGTGACTTTCTGTAAATCAAAATACTATCTCCTTTAGAAATAGTTTTTAAAACATCTCCCTTATTTTGAATTTTCATACTGAAAGTACATACTTTTGTTGCATCAACCATTGAAAAAACATCTTGAAAAGAATCCACTGATATAATATAAAAACCTGCCATTTTTATTCCTCCACTTCGAATATATATTTTTTCCAACCATAGAAACTTGATATAGTTACCTTATTATCTAGCACCGATAATTCAACCAATTCTTTTCCTGAAAATTTGTTTAACAAGCTATCTCCATTTATTTTCACATCATAAAAATCCGTTGCTTCTGGAGAATCATTTCTCTTTCTTTCAGAGACTTTAAATTCTATCTGAATATCTATATCCATTACACTGAGTATTTCTTTAAATCTCTCGGTTCTCTCTGGTGTAAGAATTTCAAACCCATGTTTAGATTTCTGTATTACAATGCTATCATCATATCTTTTGGTATAAATTATCAGCTTGGTTTCATCTGTTCCTTCTTTTTTTTCGAATATGATTTCATCTCCAGCTGATAAGTTCATGTTCCTATAGTATTGACCTAATCCCACAATGCGTTTTTCACGACCAACCGTATTTCTAACTGTAACTATCTCGCCGCTATGCTTATCTACAAAATTCATTGGAACATTTTGTTCAAAAACATCTGTTACATCTAAATCATTAGGAATTAAAACATATGTATCGTGAGTTCCACCTTTTCCCAACTCTGTGTTATTCAATTTTTTTACTATCTGAATAATCTTCACATTTACACCTTCCATCTATATCATAAATATTTCTTAATCGATTTTGCAATGCCTCGTGCCATCATTGGCGGCACAGCATTTCCAACCTGCATATATGTTTTCAAGTAAGCCCCTAAAAACAAGTAGTCATCCGGAAATGATTGCACCCTAGCAGCTTCTCTCGGTGTTAATGCACGTACCTGATATGGATGAATATGTGAATGACAATCCATCCTTAAATGTGCTGTTATAGTTCTACATGGTCTATCTGCATATAACTTAAAATATTTATCTTTAAAGCAATGTAATCTATGCGTATATGGCATAATATCTCTTATTTTTTCATCAGAAGCATCATCCCCCTGATTTAATCTTGAATATATTTCATAGTTTACATCACTAAGATATCTTGCTTTATGATTATATACATATGGTATTTTCCGCCCCATATTTATTAAACGCAAGTACTCGTTATCATCACCTTCAAACATATTTACATCTATTTTTTTCCCTGTAATATCACTATCAACTTCATTAGTGTTTTTGATTCTAGGAGCTTCTAATTCTTTAATATATTCCAACGCTTCCGCTAAAGTATGATGCTTACCCTTATAATAATTTTGTTCTATGTCATCAAAAATGTTTTTCGGCGTTATATTATTTTGGCTTGCAATATCGCTACGAATAGCAATATATATTAAACGTTCTCTGCTTTGGGCAACTCCAAAATTATGAGATACAAGTACTTTATAATCCACCAAATAACTACAAACCTTGCCATCAACGTTAACTCTTAACTTACCATAATCCTCTACAACTTGCTCCGCAACTTTCAGCATTCCCTTTACATTCTCCATTACTACAAATTTGGGAGAAATTTTTTCTACTGCTTGAACAAAATACTTATATAATTTATTACGAGGATCATCTATTACTCTTTGACGGTTAGCTTCACTAAATCCTTGACATGGAGGACCGCCAACAACAATATCTATAGGTTGCGTTATATAATCTTCTATATTATCAACAATTTCTTTAATATCTCCTTGTATTAATTTATCTGACGGCAATTCAGGATGATTATACTTGTATGTTTGAATGCAAACATCTTCAATATCATTTGCTAATTTTACATTAAATCCTTGTTGCAAAAAACCCAAGCTCAAACCACCCGCACCACAGAAAAAATCTATTAAAGAATATTTTTTCTTCTTTGCAGCATCCTTCTGAATTTTTTTTCTTTTTTTGTTATTTAATTTGTCCAGCAAACCATCCATTTCACTATTATAAAAAACGGATATAC
>CAZYCT010000149.1:0-3333 GCA_964646135.1 uncultured Coprococcus sp.
GATATTTAAAGGAGTTCCCCAATAACGGTTACGGCTGATACCCCAATCCTGAACATTTTCTAACCAATCTCCAAAACGTCCTTTACCGATGCTTTCTGGAATCCAGTTGATTGTATTATTATTTCTTATCAAATCCTCTTTTACGTCTGTCATCTTGATAAACCAAGATTCGCGTGCATAGTAGATAAGTGGTGTATCACATCTCCAGCAATGTGGATAACTATGTTCAAATTTTGGTGCATCGAAGAGAAGTCCTCTCTCCTCTAATTCCTTCAAGATAACTGGATCTGCTTTTTTGACAAATAATCCAGCAAATGGTGTGGAATCTGCCATCTCACCTTTTTCGTTTACAAGCTGTACGAATGGGAAATCATATTTACGTCCTACTTTTGCATCGTCTTCACCGAAAGCTGGAGCAATATGAACAACCCCTGTACCATCTGTAAGTGTTACATAGCTATCGCATACTACATGGAAACATTTCTTTCCCTGTTTTGCTGCAACATCAGCTGCACACTGGTAAAGTGGTTCATATTCCTTATATTCCAGTTCGATACCTTTATATGTCTCCAATACTTCATATGCTTTCTCTTCTTCTGTCGCAAGTTTTCCAAGTACCGTGTCAAGAAGTGCACAAGCCATATAATATACATTTCCATCAATACATTTTACTTTCGCATAATCTTCATCTGGATTTACACAAAGACCGATATTAGAAGGCAATGTCCAAGGTGTTGTTGTCCATGCAAGAATATACGCATCTTCATCTTTTACTTTAAATCTAACAATTGCAGAACGTTCTTTTACGTCTTTATATCCCTGTGCAACTTCCTGTGCTGAAAGTGGTGTTCCACAACGTGGACAATATGGTACAATTTTAAATCCTTTATAGAGGAGACCTTTTTCCCAAATCTGTTTCAATGCCCACCATTCAGATTCAATGAAGTTATTATCATAGGTTACATATGGATTTTCCATATCTGCCCAGAATCCAACAGTAGATGAAAAATCTTCCCACATTCCTTTGTATTTCCAAACACTCTCTTTGCATTTGTCAATAAATGGTTCTAAACCATATTCTTCAATCTGATCTTTTCCGTCCAATCCTAAAAGCTTTTCTACTTCAAGCTCTACTGGAAGACCATGTGTATCCCATCCAGCCTTACGTGGTACCATATATCCTTTCATCGTGCGATATCTTGGAATCATATCCTTAATAACACGAGTCAATACGTGACCAATATGTGGTTTTCCATTTGCTGTTGGAGGACCATCATAAAAAGTATATGTCTCGCCCTCTTTGCGAGAATCCATACTCTTCTCAAAAATATTATTTTCTTTCCAGAATGCTTCTGTTGCTTTCTCTCTGTCAACAAAGTTCATGTCTGTTGACACTTTCTTGTACATCGACATTTTGTTACTCCTTTCATACATAAAAAGCCCTCACCCTGTAATAGGATGAGAGCTATTGCTTCCATTTTAACCACCTGTTACAACATACTAACATATGCGTTTCCAATAACGGAGGAAATGCCCGTCATCCTTTACTTACTGCTTGAGCGTTCAAATGATGCAGCTCGGAAGTGATATTCAAATATATTCTACTCACACCAGGCTCTCACCCTCCCTGATTCGCTTTGTCTTTCAAATATACCCTACTGTCTTCGTCAACACTTTTTTACACTTTATCATTATAATAAAGAAACCCTTGAATCGTCAAGGGTTTCTCGGTTAAAAAATATCAATCTCTATTTCTTCTTTGTTGCTGCATCCTACGTCTTCTCATTGCAGCTTGTCTTCTCCTTCTTCTCTCCCTCATTATTCGTTTTTTTCTAATAATAAGGAAAATTACGATAATTGCAAGAATCACAATAATTGCAATTATCACTTTTAACACAGTTAACACAATTTTCTGAAACGATATATTTTTTTTATTTTCAGTATCTTTATTCTCTTCACCTTGTTTCAGTAATTCTAGATAATTTGCAGCAATATATGATTCGCTCAACTCAACCTCGGTTTTACCCACCAACACTCCGTTATAGGTATAAATCACAGTGGCTGTCTTCTTATCGCCATTCTCCTCCAGCGACATTTCCAATTCATCAAATGTGACTCCTTTTGGCACTGTAACACAACTATTACCTACATATGAACCTATGTCTTTTGAAGTCTCCATCTCCGAAACATCTAACTGTTCAAAATTGTCAAATCCATAATTTAATAAATTCTCTGTATCTGAATACACATTTGCACCATGTGTTTTCAAGTTTACGGAAATTAATTTCATGTTTCCATCGTCTGCACAGGTAATCAATGTATTAAGTGCCGTGTCTGTATAACCTGTCTTTCCAGCAATTACTCTGGCATCATAATGCTGATTCGATGAATAAAACATTTTATGATTCTGCTGAAATGTCCTGGTTTCTGTTGTAATATTGGTCGCTGGAATTGTATATTGTAATGTCTGCGAAACAGTTTCAAATTCTGGATGATTTATCAAAAGCTCTTGCGTAATCAGCGCCATATCCCTGGCTGTTGTATAGTGTTCTTCATCATCCAATCCGTTGGTATTTGTAAAGTTGGTATTCATCCCCCCCAACTCTTTACAACGTTCATTCATCTTCTGAATAAACCAGTCATAATCTTCTCCTAAATTTTCTCCAACACTCTCTCCGATTGAGTATGCCACCTCATTTGCCGATGCAAGCATCATGCCATATAGAGCATCTTTCAAGTTTATCTCTTCGCCCTCTTTCATACCTATATGTGCATAACTATATGGAACACTATATACACTGTCATGTGAAAAACGGACTGTATCATCTAAATTAGCATTTTCCAATGCAATCAACATGGTAACAACTTTCGTTATACTTGCCGGATATGCTTTTCCATCAATATTTTTTGCATACAGAATCGCTCCAGTCTCCGCATCTAAGATGATATTTCCCTCTCCTGATGTCATTGGACCCTGCGGCCAGTTACTCCAATTATTAGAATCCACAGCTCTGGCATAGGCTTCTTCTGTGCTAATCCCTGTTCCTTCTTTCGTACGTGTATCTATAGGTTCTGGATCCACTGCTAATACAGTGAAAGATGCGAGCGAAAGTGTCATAGTCATACTTAAAATAATGCCCGCAATTCTTTTTCCAAATTTATTTATAATCATTTTTATACCTCGCTATTTAATACCATACATATTGATTAATAATAAGATAACATTTTTTTTATTTTATAGCAACAAAAAAGGATCCAAACAAATTGTTTGAATCCTTACAATGAAGCATCGGGGATTCGAACCCCGGACAACTTGATTAAAAGTCAAGTGCT
>CAZYCT010000150.1:0-3313 GCA_964646135.1 uncultured Coprococcus sp.
ATTCCGTATTTCTTGTTAAACTTGTCAACACGACCACGAGCCTGAGTAGCTTTCTGCTGTCCTGTGTAGAATGGATGACATTTTGAACAGATTTCAACGTGGATGCTTTCCTTTGTAGAACCTGTTACGAATGTGTTACCACAGTTACAAGTTACAGTTGCCTGATGATATGTTGGATGGATTCCTTCTCTCATGATTTTCACCTCTTCTTAATTTTATTCGTTTTACGCGTAATATACGCGGCTAATGTCTTTAAACAGCTCTGTTATTGTAACACAGATATAGTGACATTGCAAGACGAATTCTAAATAAATTTCATTTTTTTCGCTGTCTGTACAAATTCTACATTTGTCTTTGTGCGGTCGAACATGTTCAAAATATTGTCCACAGCCTCATCTGGCTTCATGCCATTGATTGCTCGACGCATAGTGTCAACCGCCTCTAATTCTTCTTTCGTGAGAAGCAAGTCTTCTCTTCTTGTTCCTGATTTTGGAATATCGATTGCTGGGAAGATGCGCTTTTCAGATAATTTTCTGTCAAGAACCAGTTCCATATTTCCTGTTCCCTTAAATTCTTCATAAATCACATCGTCCATCTTGCTTCCTGTATCAACAAGTGCTGTTGCAAGAATTGTAAGGCTTCCTCCTTCGCGGAGATTTCTCGCAGCACCGAAGAAACGCTTTGGCATATGGAGGGCTGCTGGATCAAGACCACCTGACAATGTCCTTCCACTTGGCGGAACGACAAGATTGTATGCTCTTGCAAGTCTCGTGATGCTGTCAAGCAAGATGACTACATCCTTCTTATGCTCTACCAGACGCTTTGCGCGCTCAATCACCATCTCAGATACTCTCTTGTGGTGTTCTGGCAATTCATCGAAAGTCGAATAAATGACTTCGACGTTATTTCCCTCAATTGCTTCCTTGATATCCGTTACTTCCTCTGGTCGTTCGTCGATCAGCAGAATTAAGAGATGTACTTCTGGATTATTCTGTCGAATAGAAAGGGCCACTTCTTTCAGCAAAGTAGTCTTTCCTGCTTTCGGTGGCGAAACAATCATTCCTCTTTGTCCCTTACCGATCGGCGAGATCAAATCCATCACTCGCATGGCTGTGCTTGCCTTCCCTGTCTCAAGACTCAGTCTTTCATTCGGGAAAATAGGCGTCATATCTTCAAACGCTACTCTTTTTGCAGCTTCCGCCGGATGGCGTCCATTGATTCTTGTCACATAAAGAAGGGCACTGAATTTCTCCGTCTGAGTCTTTACCCTTGTATTTCCCGACAAAATATCACCGGTCTTCAGTCCAAATCTGCGGATCTGTGACGGCGAAACATACACATCGTCCTCTCCTGGCAAATAGTTCTTCGAGCGAATAAAACCGTAGCCATCTGGCATAACTTCTAAGATACCAGTAACAGTAATTCCACTATCCAACTGTTCAATGTCTGCAGTTCCCGCTTTCTCGCTTTTTACTTCTTCTTTCGTTTCTTTTACGCTGTCCTTTTCATCTTCTCTTAGCATTTCATCTATTAAGTCTGATTTCTTCAAAGTTGATACACCTTTTAGACCGCGCGCTTTTGCTAATTCTTTCAACGTAGCAAGCGGCAGTGATTCATACTTCTCTCTTGTCATCTTATCCTCCTTGACATTCCACTGTTCATTGTATCTCGTTGTTTATTAAATTACTCATTATTACTGGGATTCACTTCGTCTGATTCGACATACATTTGTTTAGACAAGTAAGAGTATACTACATTTATTTCGAAATGAAAAGCACTATTTTCATTTGCTTTCAAAACTCTTTAATGTTATCATATATGAAATAGAAAAGAACAGGTAATGATTATGAGACCAACCTATTGGGGCGAAAAGCCCTATTATTCTTTAGACTACTATATCAAGCAGCACTATGGAAAGAAATTATATAAAATTGCACTGAACGGAGGCTGCACTTGTCCAAACCGAGATGGAACTTGTGGAGATCGCGGCTGCATTTTCTGCAGCGAAGGCGGTTCTGGTGATTTTGCTTCCCCAGCTTTCCTTCCAATCAAGGAGCAGCTCAAAGCCGGAAAGGAACTCCTTAGCAATAAATATCAAGGTAGTGGCTACATCGCCTACTTTCAGGCATTTACAAATACCTATGCTCCCATCTCGCATCTAAGAAAGATTTTCTCTGAGGCAATGGAGGATCCCGAAGTAAAGATTTTGTCTATAGCCACCCGTCCTGACTGCCTGGATTCTGAGGTTCTTGCTCTTTTAAAAGAATTAAATGAACACAAACCCGTCTGGGTGGAACTCGGTCTTCAGACCATCCATTCACAAAGTGCTGATTTTATTCGCCGCGGGTATGAACTGCCAGTGTTCGAGAAAGCGGTAAAAAATTTAGCAGCATTAAACATTGTAGTCATCACACACGTGATTCTTTTTCTCCCAGGTGAAAGTGTAGATAACATGTTGGAAACCATCGAATATTTAAATACACTTCCCATTCAAGGCATCAAATTACAGTTACTTCATATACTGGAACATACAGATCTTGCAGAAATTTACGCCATGAACAAGTTTCATCTTCCTGATATGGAAGAATATTTTGAACTTGCAGGCAGATGTATTTGTCGTCTGCGACCAGATATTGTAATCCATCGTCTCACTGGTGATGGACCGAAATCCCTTTTAATCGCTCCTCTGTGGACGGGCAATAAGCGGCTGGTCTTAAACAGTATGCACAAGTATTTCCGTGAACATCACATCTGGCAAGGCAAAGACTATTCACCATCATAAGGAGGCATTTACATGACCGAAACATTTACTCTATATAAGCTCATTGTGCTTTATATGTTATCAAAAGTGGACTTTCCGCTCACTAACGCACAGATTTCTGACTTCATATTGACGAAGGGCTATACGACTTACTTCAAACTCCAACAGGCGATTTCCGAACTTTGTGAGGCAGAGCTTGTCCGGGAAGAAATCACTCACAATCGAACCCTTTATCACTTGACCGATGACGGGCGCGAATCCATTCAATTTTTCAAAAACAAAATTTCAAAAGCGATTCAAAAAGATATCGACACTTTTATGAAAGAAAAGAAATACGACCTCAAGAATGAAACCGCTGTCAAAGCAGACTATTACAAAAATACAGCTGGTGAATATTCTGTCAGATGTCAGGTCCTTGAAGGCGCAGAACCATTGATTGAACTGACTCTTTCCGTCCCTTCCGAAAACGAAGCAGAGAGCATTGCCACAAACTGGCAGAAAAAAAATCAGCAAGTCTATGCCTGGTTGATGGCTGAATTGCTGGCGTAAAAT
>CAZYCT010000151.1:0-3272 GCA_964646135.1 uncultured Coprococcus sp.
TCTTTTAATAGAAGAAATTGTTTTGTCTGCGTTTGTTACTGCCTGACGTTTTGCTGGTTCACCTACCAGACGTTCTCCTGTCTTTGTAAATGCAACTACAGATGGTGTTGTTCTTGCTCCTTCTGTATTTGCGATTACTACTGGCTGACCACCTTCCATAACTGCTACACAACTATTTGTTGTTCCTAAATCGATTCCAATAATTTTTCCCATAACTGAGACCTCCTAAATTTATATAACTATTAATGTATTAATTTGCAACTTTTACCATGCTGTATCTGACAACACTGTCTCGATACATATAACCCTTTAAGAATTCTTCTACCACAATATTCTCACCAGCTTCTTCGTCATCTACATGCATCACCGCATTGTGAAAATCCGGATTAAATTCCTGTCCAACCGCTTCAATCGGCTTCACTCCAAGTCCTTCTAGCACTGACATCATCTGTTTGTAAATCTTGTCCATGCCTTGAATGAATGGATTCTCTCTTTCTTCCTCTGATACACCTTGAAATCCTCGTTCAAAGTTATCTACAACTGGAAGAATCTTTTCAATTACATCCTTTGCTCCGATTTCGTACATCGCAGTCTTTTCTTTTTCAGTTCTCTTTCTGAAATTATCAAATTCTGCCATCTGACGAGTAAGTTTATCGGTCAAGTCTGCAATCTGTTCATCTTTCTTATCTTTCTTTGGTGCTTCGGCTTCTTCTGTAGCTTCACAAGTTTCTTCTGTCTCTTCGCTTTCTGCCGCTTCACAAGTTTCTTCTTCTGAAAGTTCTGCTTCTGCTGACTTCTTCGCTTCTTCTACAGCCTCTTTCACCATCTCTTCATTACTTAATTTCTTCTCCAATGGTTAACCACCTTTCTATCTATCACTCATCACGAGTATCATTCATCTTTGTGGAAAATATCATCCAACTCAGCCATCAAGGTCTTCAATGTTCGCATGACATGTTCGTAATCCATACGTTTCGGACCGACAATTCCTATTGTTCCCTGCAGACCATCACCCAATTCATAGGTTGCCGTCACAACACTGCACTCCTTCATCTTTTCTACATCTGTCTCATTTCCAATATAGACCTGAATATCCTTATTTTCCCCATGAGCCATCGTTTTATTGATCAGACTCGTCAGCTGCTGTTTCTCTTCGAAAGCACTTATGATGTCCTGTGCGCTTTCCTTATCACTCAGTTCTGGATATTTGAAAATGTTCGTCGTTCCGCTTGTGTAAATCTCCATATCATCATTGACTTGAATCAATTTCGCCACAGCATCGATCACACTTCCAACCACTTCACTGTGAATACCAGCTTGTTCTTTCAATCTTGCCACCAGGCCCAAATTGATTTCCTCCAAAGCCATTCCGGTCAACGTTGTGTTCAAAAGCATATTCAACTTCAAAAGTGCCTCATTGCTTAGTGTCTCTTCCATCGTCACAATCTGATTCTTCACAATGTTGCCTTCCATGACAACAACAACAATCAATTGTTCTTCGTCGACTTGAGATAACTGAATGAATTTTACCTTGTTCCGATTATACACCGGTGCGGAAATCATAGAAGTATAGTTTGTATTATTTGCCAAAACCTTCGCCGCCTGCTTGAGAAGCTGTTCCATACGGTCTGCTTTCTCTAGCATCTGCTCTTTCATTTCTTCAACTTCCTGTACCTTCTTATCCATCAGCATATCAACATACCATCGATATCCCTTATCCGAAGGAATTCTTCCTGCCGATGTATGAGGCTGCATAATGTAACCCAGTTCTTCTAAGTCTGCCATCTCATTTCGAATCGTTGCGGAGCTCAAATTAAGATCTGTGTACTTAGAAATGGTTCTTGATCCAACCGGTTCTCCTGTATCAAGATAATTCTTAATGATCGCATGAAGAATCTTCTGCTTTCTCTCACTAAGTTCTTGTATCAGTTCCATATGCCACCTCCTCTTGTTTTATTAGCACTCATTATTTTTGAGTGCTAACATTTTCTTCGTTTATAAATCTACCACTTACAAATATTATTGTCAAGCATCTTTATATATATTTTAGAATTTTTGATTTCTGTTAATTCTTACATAGCAAATATTGTTTCTTGTGATTTATTAAAACATAAATTCTACAAATACAGCATTACTGACATCGATTCCTTTTTCTGTCAGATAGATTCTATCTCCATTTTCCTCTAACAGTTCTAGGGTTTTCAGTTTTTCTATCTGGTTTTCATAAACCTCCTCTATGTCCACGCGAAATTCTGCCACAAATTTTTCTTTTGAAATTCCTTTCATCATGCGAAGTCCCAGAAACATAAATTCTTCCATCTGTTCTTCAACGCTTAATTTCTCTGCATGAAATTTTTCATTCAAACGTTCTGAATAAACTTTCAAATCTGATGGATTTGCATGTCGTGTTTCTTCATATAAAGATGCAGCACCAATTCCAAATCCCAAATACGGTGTTCTTTCCCAGTAGCCGACGTTATGTCTACACTCGTATCCTGGCTTTGCGTAATTAGAAATCTCATAGCGTTCATATCCAGCTTCCTTAAGAATCTTCTTTGTTCTCCAGTATATTTCCCTCTCCTCATCTTCTGTCGGGAGCAGATTTTCTCCAGCACTGCCTCCATATTTCTCATAAAATGGTGTTCCTTCTTCAATAATTAAACTGTACGCAGAGATATGCTCTGGCTTTAGTGCAATGACGGTTCTTAAAGATTCTTCCCAGCTCTCCACAGTCTGACCTGGAATTGCAGAAATCAAATCGATATTGATATTTTTAAATCCAACTTTCCTTGCCAACTCATAAGAATATAAAAACTCTTCAAAGGTATGAATCCGCCCTAGAAGCCTTAGTTCTTCATCATGTACGGACTGCAGACCTATGCTCAGGCGGTTGATTCCAGCTTTCTTATATGCCACAAGTTTTTCTTCCGTCACAGTTCCGGGATTCATTTCCACTGTAATCTCAACATCGTCTGCCAATTCAAACGCTTTTCTAATTTCATCCATAATTTTCTCTATCTGGTCTCCTCGCAAAATAGAAGGTGTTCCACCACCAAAAAAAATCGTCGAAACCTCATATGCTTCTACTCTGCCTTTAGACGCTTTTATTTCATCACAAAGTAATTCAATATAATTTTCCCGGCTCTTTTCATCCGATGGTCCAGAAAGGAAATCGCAATATGCACATTTTTTTACACAAAATGGAATATGGATATATAATTCTAACGACTTCATAGCTACTCCTATCAAAAGAGGGCAGTATACACCTGCCC
>CAZYCT010000152.1:0-3270 GCA_964646135.1 uncultured Coprococcus sp.
AAACGTCATTGCATATAGCATGAGTATTTTGTTTCATCATATTAGAACCTCAGCAAAAGGATATGAATTAGATTTTATGCAGATATGGAATCAGCAGAGAATTTCATCAGAGTTGGCTGGACAAATGAGAATTTTATGTAACGAAGTATATGAATTCATTACCAGATCTGATCGTTTGACAGAAAACGTAACACAGTGGTGTAAACAGTCTAAATGTTGGGAAAGAGCGCAAAAGAATAATTGGACGTTTAAGGAGTCTTTTCGAAAAACTTTAGTCTCCAAAGAAACTATTAATAGCGAAGAAAAAGAGGCAAAAGAAGAAAGAAAAGTAGCTAATGAAGTAGATGTCTTGAAATTTATTATGTCTGCGGGTACGGAATATTGGAGAAATGTGCTTGAATGGAGTGATTCTAGACGATTATTATCGGATATGGAAAAATCTATTTTGAAAATGATTGTAAATATGAATATAACAGGTCGTATTCCGTCAGTAAAGCAGGCGAAGGTAATAGTAAAGGCGCGAGAACGATTAATAGCAGAAGGGATGCCTTTACAGTTTTAAGGAGGCCGGGATGGATAATTTAACTTCAGAACAGAGAAAGAAAAATATGAAGAATATTCGTTCCCGAGATACGAAAATAGAATGCCTTCTTCGAAAAGAATTGTGGAGAAAAGGCTATCGATACAGAAAAAATTACAAGGAGTTACCCGGAAAACCGGATATAGTACTGACCAAATATAAGATTGCAATATTTTGTGACGGTGAATTCTTTCATGGTAAGGATTGGGAGGTATTACGTCCAAAATTAGAGAAGTCTAATAACAGTAAATATTGGTTAGATAAGATCTCAAAAAATCGTGAACGTGACGAGAAAATTAATAAAGAATTGCTTTTTAAAGGCTGGACAGTAATTCGTTTTTGGGGTAATGATATAAAAAAGAATCTAGATGAATGTATGAGAGTAATTGAAGAGACTATTTTTGATATGAAGATTGGTGAGCTAGAATCTGATACGTGGGTGAATTCAGAATCAATAGAATTAGACCTTAACATTGATAGGATTGCTTCCAGAGATGCTTTGGAAATTAGAAAATAGAGAGTGAAAATTATTAATGATGAAGAGGTGAGCTTGTGGAAGACAGAACTGGGAAAAAATGGTCTAGAGAAGAAACGATACTTGCGTTTGAGTTGTATTGCCGTACGCCTTTTGCAAAAATATCAAAAACAAATGAAGATATTATAAATCTAGCTAAACTTTTGGGACGTACACCAAGTTCTGTTGGATTAAAGATGGCAAATTTAGCTCACTATGATCCGGAAGTACAGAAACGAAAGCGTTCTGGAATGGCACACGGCAGTAAGTTGGATGCTGAAATATGTGCAGAATTCGTAGATGATTGGGAAACGTTATCTTTAGAAGCTGAGAAAATATTGGCTAGCAAACAAGGCGTGACAGTTGAAAAGATGCTAGATATAGAGGCTGAGTTTGAAAATATTCCTTTAGGAGAGTACAGAGAGACACGAATGAAACAAAGAGTTGGACAGTATTTCTTTAGAATGGCAATATTAAATTCTTATGCATATAGATGTTGTATCACAGGAATAAAAGAACCACAATTGTTGATTGCAAGTCATATTAAACCATGGAATGTAAGCGATGAGAAGACAGAACGTACAAATCCGAAAAATGGATTATGTTTGAATGCTTTTCATGATAAAGCATTTGATAAAGGTTTGATAACGATCAATAGCAAATATGAAATTATTATTTCACCACAATTGAAAAATACAGAAATGGATCAAAATACAAAAGATTGGTTTATGAAGTATGATCATCAAGAGATAATCCGACCAGATAAATTTCTGCCGGATCTCCAATTTATTGAATATCATAATGATATTATTTTTCGAAAATAATGACTTATAGAGGAGACAATTTGTGTAATGTAGTTATAGAAGTTGATTTTTATATGTAAGCGAATCGTGACAAGGAGATACAATATGATAGATGAAGCATATCGTCAATTTGGAGAGTGGCTGCAAAAACAACCTTTTTGGCTTCAAGATGCTACGTGGAGATTATATAATAATCAGAGAATAGATGAAAAAACAATAGATGAATACATTTTAATGTGTATACAGCAAGCTAAAAATAAACCTTGCGAATACAAGCGGTTAGAGGATAGTTCAATAATACCTGTACTGAGTAAAACAAAGATGGCGATACATAGTATCACAAATGTTGAAAATGTTAATGCTCTCGCAGAAAATACGAGTCTTGAATTTAGTCCGGAAGGTGTTTCGGTTGTTTATGGGTTAAATGGTGCAGGCAAGTCGGGATTCATGCGAATTTTTAAGCATGTTAGTGGACATCGTTATGCAGAGCCAATTCAGCATAATGTTTATAAGAAAACAGCAACAGGACAGGCAAAATGTAATGTTACTGTTTGCACTGATGGTATAAAAGAGATAATATCTTGCGATTTGGGCATTGATAGTTCGGATAACCGTTTACGTCAGTGTGATGTATTTGATACTCGTATTTCTGGAGCCTATATCACCAATTCGAATAGTGTTTCATATGAACCTTTTATTTTTGGTGTGCTAAGGGAATTGGCAGAAACAGCAGGGCGTATTGAGTATGCAGTGAAAGCCAAAATGGAGTCCATTTCAGATGTTCAAATTACTGTTCCGGGCACTTTTTCTGAACGGGAAGATGCAAGTTGGCTTACTACTATTAGCGAAAATACTATTATTCCAGAAAAATGTAGAATTTGGACTTCGGCTGATCTTGAAAGAGTTGATGAATTAAAGAAACTTTTAGATACAAAGCAGGTAGAAAGAGAATTACAAAATTGTAGAAATAAAAAGAGGCAGTTGGAGAATGTGTTCTCTGATATGCAGAGATTGAAACAGGCATTTAAGGGCGAAAAACGTCACAATCTTATTAGGGCGCATGAAGAACTTGATGTGGCTAAAAAGCAGTATGAACTGGCTAAAAGTTTGTTCACAGAAAATGCATCTGAATACGATAAGGTTAGTGTTTCTCTTGAAGCTTGGAGAAACCTTTGGAAAATTGGGAAAGAATATTATGATGAATGTATTCACAAGCAGAATGTTAATTTGTTTGGACATGCAGGTTCAGTGTGTCCATTGTGTTTGCGAGAACTTGATGACGAATCAATAAAGCGCTTTACATCTGTTGATGAATATGTTAACGGTACTTGTAGTGAGACATATACAAAGGCACAATCTAAATTTAAAGAGAA
>CAZYCT010000153.1:0-3268 GCA_964646135.1 uncultured Coprococcus sp.
CGTCCGGATAGAATCATGTGATTCTCCTTGGATAAAATGTTCTCCGCATTTTTCCGGATTGTTCATGCACTTATTTCTGCACTTATCCCTATCTTCACAGTATGTACAGCAATGACGTTCTCTCTTTCTGTCGCAGAAAAACAACGCACACATATGTGACCCGTCTGCTGCCCTAAATCTTTTTGTTGCCATCTCATTTCCTCCCGTATTTACACGTATAGATATTTAAAATCATCATCATCAAGCTGCAATTTTCCATCTTCGTCCAGTGGCATTGGTTCATCTGTAATCAATGTGCCGTAAAAATTTACCAATATACCTTTCGCAACCTGACATGGACAGCTCCAGTCTTCATCATCATGGCGGACTTCATAAAAATATTTTCTTTTCGGTACACTATCCCGATCTATCCGGATATCATAAAATTCACACATGATTCCTTTTACCTTTACCAACTCGCTGAATGTTTCTCCGTATTTTGCCCTCATTTTCCTTCCTTTCTTTGCTAAGCAATTCTGACGGTATAATCTATGGCATCCCACCCTGGACGCCATACCGCCGAATCAGCCTTAATCCCTTTAAATTCCTGTAATATATCCAAAAGATCTCCCTCGTACAACTCCTCCATCGAGTAGCCCTTTTGCTGCTCTATTTGCTCTATTTCTTCATCAAGAAATACCGTTCCGTGTCTGTATTCCGGTTCTTCGCCCCATAACCGTTTATGATAATACCTGGGATTTTCCAACTGTTCTCGCTTATTTTCCCAGTACGCATCTTCATCATATCCAAACATAGATCCTCCTTTATTTGTCTTGAGGAACGAAATCATATCGTGTATGCCAATGATACCGGAATAATCCAGTTTCCGGATTGATTCCCTCGTATCTGCTCCTCCATTCCTGCAGCATTTCCTTGTATACATAATATTTTCCAGTTTCCTTATTTTGGTAAAATGGAGTGCAGATCCTGCACGTCACCGTATGAGGTGCCAGTTCCTTCCATTTCTTCATGCAGTTCAATGCTTCATTTCCGTCTGTAACATCTCGTTCACCAAGAATAGAATTATCTGCGTCATTCCAAAACACTACTCGCTTTATTCCTTCTTGATATGTACACGAACATCTTCCGGCATATATCCAACCTTGTCTTTGTTTTTTCTTCTCATCACTCAACTCTTCTCGAACAGGGCAATTTTTACACTCTGATATCGGATAGCTGCATTTATTACGTTTTTCGAGTACGCATTTATCAGGCTGCACAATTACCCCGCATGCGCTTTGCAGCAATATATAGGCTGCATGTTCTTCTCCAGCACCCATATTGCAGTAAGACGCTATGCCTTCCTCGTCTACCCAAATACTGTCATTTTTAAAATCCCCTACTCTGTGAATTTCGCCTGTTTCTTTTTTCATTACATAGATATCTGTCAATTCCATCTTTTTCACCTCAGCATTTATGAATAGCGTAGATCACCGAATTTCCAGCATGTGCGGTAACCTTTTTGAATTGCTCATCCTTCATTGGCCACATATAGAAATGAACTGTTTTTAACTGGTTCTTATCGTAAATTTTCATACCATAAAGTACATGATCATAATCTGTCGTCTTAATGACATCTCTTGCTGCATTTGCAAGGCATAGTAATTTTTCCTGGACCATATCATCTGCCATCATTCCACGAGCAGTAACTCCGCTTATTGTTCTTTGGCTCCACTTCACCATGTCCTCTCTGCACCCCCTATCCTGCAGCCCCGATAAAACCGGGGCTACTTTTAACTAATCTAAGTTTCGTTCCATGCTGATGGAATATTTTTCTTTCAGCTTCTCAAAGGCAAGCTTTGTCACCTGGTACTCGTACCAGCCGATCCTGTAATTATCTGGATTGACAAAATCTTTTTCTGTGTACTGTTTCACCAGTGTTATTCCTCTGCCTTTCAATTCAATCGGCGTATCAATGAAATAATGCTTGCCGTAATATGAAAGGCTTGCTTCCATCTGACAATTTGGTTTCTGTTGTCCGACCTCTGGTGTATAAGAATATACTCCGGATCCGGTCACTTCCTCCGGGTCCTGCTTGGCAGGAGTAGAGATATTTATACGCTTCTCTCTTCCCAGCTCCATCAGTTTTTTTTGATTCTCCATCGAGTAAGAACCCCTTGCTTTTCAGCTCCCCGATGCATTCCATATAAAAATTAAGAGATTCTGTAGTATCAGCAACCGCAATAAGTCTGGCTAAATTATCGTACCCGTTACTCTGCTGTACTTTACCTGGAAAATTAATGATCTGTGCTGCCATGTTCATCCCTCCTATTGGTTATTTCCGCTTTTCTATGTATCTACGGCATTCAGAATAACTGCCGTAATACACAAGTTGTCCGTTTTGGACCACTGCACATGCATCTGAAAATCTGATGATTTCAAACACCTGCCCGTTTGCCATTTCGTATCGTTCCATATCTCCTCCCGAACTCATTTCTTTGAGCTTCAATATCTATACAACTCATTTTTATGAGTTTAATATATCACGTAGGTTAGTAGTGTCAATACTGTTGTTTACAAAAAATGAAAAAATTAAAGAGGTGGCTCATTTTATTGAGTTCACCTCTTTTCAATCTCACACCGGAATATCCTGTATGTCTTTTAATAATTTCCAAGCCATTCGGAACCCTGCCATGAATCCTATTTTTTCTGCCTGCATCTCCAAAACACTGACTGTCTCCATGATATTTCCTTGTACTTTCGTTTCAATCCGAAGATATTCCAGTGCTTCCATGAGTTTCATATGTAACACCTGCATTTCTTCCGGATCCGAATCTTCGTTAATGCGTTCATCATAATATCCCTGAAAAATCTGTTCTAATGCTGTCATGTGTTATCTACCTCCATTCCCTGTCCGAACAGAAGAACCACTATCCTTTTTAAGAACATGTTTTCTTCTTTTATTTTCTTGTTCTCTTCTATGATTTTCTGCATTTCCTGTTCTTTCTTGCCGAGATTTATTTTGCTGACAAATCTCGCATCGCTACACCACTTTGTCACAGTTGCCTTTGATACACCATATTCTCTCGTGATACGTTCAAAGGTATATCCGTCTTCCGTGTGTAACCTCACGATCAGTTTTTTTACCTCTGGCGGATACCGTTTTCTTGTATCGTGGTTTGCTCCTGGGTTCATAGCTTCTTCTTTGGTTGCTTCCGGAACATCTGCTGCAAAGGTTATTTCTTCTTTGCTCACAGTCTTCCAATTCGGAGATTTAACCTCTGCGCAC
>CAZYCT010000154.1:0-3267 GCA_964646135.1 uncultured Coprococcus sp.
CAGTATTGCATTGATGCCGTGTAATCCTAATATTGGTGGAAGTTCAAAAGGACATATTGTTCGAGAAGTAGATGCTCTTGGCGGAGAGATGGGAAAGGTAATAGACCAGACTTTTATCCAGTCTAAGATGCTAAATAAGTCTAAAGGTCCTGCTGTACATTCATTGCGTGCACAGGCAGATAAAAATAGATACAGTAACACTATGAGACAGGTGTTAGAATCACAAGAAAACTTAGAAATTAAGCAAGCCGAAATCGTAAATATATTGGTAGAAGAAGGAAAAGTAACTGGAGTGCAGACATATTCAGGAATGATTTATCACTGTAATGCGGTAATACTTTGCACTGGCACTTATCTAAAGGCAAGATGCATTTATGGAGATGTGAGTAACGAGACAGGTCCAAATGGTCTTCAAGCTGCAAATTACTTGACTGATTGTTTAAAAGATTTGGGAATTAAGATGTATCGGTTCAAAACAGGGACTCCAGCGAGAATTGATCGAAGAAGTATTGATTTCAGTAAGATGGAAGAGCAATTTGGCGATGAAAAAGTTGTTCCATTTTCTTTTACAACGAATAGAGAAGATGTTCAGATTGATCAGATTTCTTGTTGGTTGACTTACACAAATGAAAAGACACATGAAATAATCAAGAAAAATTTGGACAGATCACCACTTTTTTCAGGTATGATCGAAGGAACAGGTCCAAGGTACTGTCCGTCTATCGAAGATAAAGTTGTGAAATTTGCAGATAAAGATAGACATCAAGTATTTATTGAGCCAGAGGGACTGAATACGAACGAAATGTATATTGGTGGGATGTCCAGCTCTCTTCCGGAGGATGTACAGTATGAAATGTACCGTAGTGTTCCAGGACTTGAAAATGCTAGAATTGTTCGAAATGCATATGCAATTGAATATGATTGTATTGATGGACGTCAGCTTCAGCCAACACTGGAATTTAAAAATATTCAGGGTCTTTACAGTGCCGGACAGTTTAATGGAAGTTCGGGATATGAAGAAGCGGCAGGTCAAGGCATTGTAGCTGGAATCAATGCCGCAATGAAGATTCTTGGAAAAGAACAGATTATCTTGGATAGGTCAGAAGCATATATTGGAGTTTTGATCGACGATCTTGTGACAAAAGAAAGCAAAGAACCTTATCGAATGATGACGTCACGTGCAGAGTATCGACTTTTGCTTAGACAGGATAATGCTGATCAGCGTCTTACGAAAATTGGGCATGATGTAGGTCTTATTTCAGATGAGCGATATGAGAAATTGCTGGAGAAAGAAAGAATTATTCAAGAAGAAATTGAACGATTGGAACATGTGAATGTTGGTACTTCACCGGAAGTACAAAATTTGCTTGAGGAGTATCATAGTACATTGCTTACATCAGGAACAACTTTGGCTGACTTGATTAAACGACCAGAAATTTCTTATGAAATATTGAAGCCGATTGACAAGACAAGACCTTGTGATTTTTCAGAAGAAATCATGGAACAAATTGATATTAATATTAAGTATGATGGTTATATTAAACGTCAGCTAAAACAAGTGGAACAATTTAAAAAATTGGAAAATAGAAAAATTCCAGAAAATATTGATTATGATAAAGTTCCAAGTCTTCGTATAGAAGCTGTGCAGAAATTAAAACAGTATCGCCCAATTTCTATTGGACAAGCCTCAAGAATTTCCGGGGTTTCTCCAGCTGATATATCAGTCTTGTTGGTATATTTAGGATATTAAAATAATTTTGAAAAATTTTGGAGCAAATTACATGAGTAAATTATTTGATGAAAAATTAAGTGCATTGGGAATCACATTAACGGAAAAGCAATATCAACAATTTGATAAATATTATGAATTGCTCGTTGAGTGGAATAAGGTGATGAATCTAACTGGAATCACGGAATATGAAGAAGTGAATGAAAAACATTTTATTGACAGCTTGTCCATTGTTAAAGCAATTGATATGAAAAATGTTAATACAGTGATTGATATTGGTACCGGAGCAGGATTTCCGGGAATTCCATTAAAGATTGCTTTTCCACATTTAAAAATAACATTGTTGGATTCTCTAAATAAGAGAATAAAATATTTGAATACAGTGATTGATGAGTTGGGATTAGAAAATATCCAAACAATTCATGGAAGAGCTGAAGATTTTGCAAGACAGGGCGAGTACAGAGAACAGTATGATCTAGCAGTGTCGAGAGCAGTGGCAAACCTTTCTACATTATCAGAATTGTGCATACCATATGTGAAGGTGGGCGGAATGTTTATCCCTTACAAATCTGGTGATATAGAAGATGAAGTGAAAGACGCACAGACTGCAATAAAGGTATTAGGAGCTTCTCAAAAAGAAGTAATAAAATTCACACTTCCAGGAAGTGATATAAACAGATCATTTGTTAAAATCGTAAAGAATAAAAATACTGGAAAGAAGTTTCCACGAAAAGCTGGACTTCCAGCAAAAGAACCAATCAAATAAATGTTTCACGTGAAACATCAAGTACTGATAAACAGGAAAATGTTTCACGTGAAACATTTTTTTTGTAAATCTAAGAAAAATTACCAATTTTATTCTTTAATCGAATAATTTATTATATAAATCAGGTGGAAATAAAAACGAATTAATGATACAATATCTCTATGAGAATTTGAAAACCGCTGTTAAGAAAGGGGACTATAATATGGGAAGAATAATTGCGGTTGCAAATCAGAAAGGCGGAGTAGGTAAAACTACAACAGCAATTAACTTATCGTCTTGCCTTGCTGCAAAAGGCAAAAAAGTACTTGCTATCGATATGGATCCACAGGGAAACATGACAAGTGGATTGAGTGTAGATAAAGATGCTGTAGAGTACACGGTATATGATTTATTGATCGATGAAATCGCCATAGATCAAGTGATTTGCAAAGATGTATTTGAAAATTTGGATGTATTGCCGACGAATATAGACCTTTCAGGTGCTGAAATTGAATTGTTAGATGTTGATGATAAGCAATTTATATTAAGAGATAAGGTAAATCAGGTGAGGGATAACTACGATTTTATTATCATAGATTGTCCACCATCACTTAGCATGTTGACAATTAATGCTATGACTACAGCTGATACAGTCTTGGTTCCAATCCAATGTGAATATTATGCGCTGGAAGGACTTAGCCAGTTGATGAAGACAATTGAATTGGTGAAGAGTCGTTTGAATGAGAATCTTGAGATGGAAGGTGTTGTATTTACAATGTATGATGCAAGAACA
>CAZYCT010000155.1:0-3150 GCA_964646135.1 uncultured Coprococcus sp.
ATCTGAAAGAATCTCTCTATATGCTTTTTGATTTTCAATCGATAATACGGTTATGTGTTGTTCTTCCACATCTATTTCCATTTGATATTGTGAATATATAACTTTCATAAAAGTAACCTTTCATTTACTGTCATCCCGACCTGCTCCTGCTTCTTTAAATATCTAGGAAACATTTGCAGGTCAAGATAACAACTCTTTTATCTACAACTCGTATCTGTAAAATTTTAATTGTGAAACATCTTTATCATTTAATGCGTCAAAAACACTTCGGCAATATATTTTTATTGCATTATTCACATTTTCTTTACGTCCTGCAATCACTACTTCTTTCTGCAGCAACTTCAGAATCTCCACCTTTTCATCATGATCAAATTTTTGTGGATTCATCTTTTTTACTATTTCATCTACTAGCGGACGAAACGGCTCCATAATATCTGATCCCAAGTTGAACTGATTAAACATATTATCATGAAACAATCCCAACTGTGTAATATAACCATTTGCTGTGATTTCCCGATTACAAGCAGATAATATAATACCATATCCATAATTTAATGCTGCATTGATACTATTTTCAGAGGTTCTGGTAAAATCCATTCCAAACAATGCATTAAAATATACTTTTGCAGCATGCCCTTCTCGATTTGTTTTATCTCCAAATTCAATTTCTTCTATATAACCATACACCATTTGTGCTTCTTCTTTATTCAAGTGCTCCAACAGCTCTGCCTGTTTGCGAATCTTCTCCGTTACTATTTCTGTCCATATTGCTGACTTTAGCTCCGAAGACCATTCTATTTGTTTTCGTACTTTTGCACTGGTGTCATGTGCACCATAATACGGAATTAACTCCGAAGATGGATTTCTCTTTTCATCGCAAAAAATGACTTTTATTTTTCGTTTTGTCAATTCACTCAATAATGCTGCCGTTAAAGAAACTGCTGTTGTTTCAATAATCAAAATCGTGATTTCACTCATATGAATTTTCACCACGTCTTCTCTTCTCACAACCAAAAATCCTAATTGATAATCTAACTTTGCACTATTGGAAATGACCACTGTTCGCCAACTCATAAGCTTAATAAATCGATGGATTTTTCATATATTCCAGTAACCGATTGATGAATCAATAAAAACTCCTCTGCACCATCCACTTTCTTTGGTATATGCATAACACCTGCATGCTCCGCTTCTCCTAGCAATTTTAAATTTGCAGAATTCACCCCGATTATTGTCAATTTCAAAATCTCCGATAACACTTTACATTGTTCTTCTATTTTTAGTTTCACAAATTGCTCCCTTTTCTTTTCTAACTTTTCACCCATTGGATTTGGACGCTTGGAATATATTCCGTGATTAAATTTATCAATGAATTCCGTATATAATTCTAGATTTTTATCAATTGTAATACCATCACTCAGATTTTCTGTTAAGATGAATTTTTCTAGCAACTTCGCATAATATACCCATTCCTTTTTCAGACATAAATTCACAGCATTTCTTACAGCAATTTGATTTCCCGTTTTACCGGAAATATACATCAAATATCCATCTTTCCTTATCAAAGACTGTAACTTAATTTTCCCCAAACAAATTCTAGGTTCTACTAATCCCAATTCATCTTTACAATAGTTTATTAATGCCTTTTGATTATTCTGAATTTTATCTACCAGATAAATCGGTACTGTTTCTAGAGTACGAACTCTCTTTTTCTTTTCAGTGTGTTCTACTAAGAAAAAATATGCTGTTGATACGCTCGTAAATCCACCGTATTTATTGACATCTGCCATCTTTTCATTTTGAGACTTTAACGGAATATATCTATCCGGACTTGCTTTTTGTTTTCCATACAATGTCTCATTTGCAATCGCACCGTGTCCTACAAAATTTCGTCTTGTCATAAGCGGTGTATTTTTCTCTAATGTATTTCTTACCGTTGCAATCGTTCCTGCTTCACCATCTTTTGATCCAATCCATGCTATTTCTCCATTTCTTATCACATCCCAATCAAACATCTTACCAAGATGATAATGATATTTTTCCTTGTCGTTTCGATAATCTTTTTGTATAAAATTTAATGGATCTTGCGTAAATTTTGTAAAATATACATTTCCAACTACAATATTTAAATATGCGTCATGAGCATGATGAAACTCGTTAATGCTACGACATTTGTACAACTTTCTACATTGACGAAATTCCGAAACATTTGATGCTTTAGAATATACTATTTTTGTTGTTTCAGGGAGGATTTTTTTTAATAAATCTGCTACATTTTTGGTTCCTTGTCTTGTTTCCACTAATTGACGTGCAATAAAATCTGCTTTCTGTTCATCTGTAAATGGATTTCTTCCCATTAAACGCTTATATTTTTCCTCTGTAATAAAACCAATTTCGCGCAAATATCTCCAATTTTCTTTTTGGGCTTCATAAATAGTTTTATTTAATGGATATTTATCTCCTTTAACATTTTGATTTTGATTTTTTTCTACAAGGACCAAATTATTGTTGATATTATCATCCTTCACATAATGTCGCGGATAAATGTGATCAATATCATACAAATCATTCCTAAATAAATCTCTTAAGGGGATTTCATTCCCAGTATACATACAGCGTCCCATCTGTGTCAGATACAAATACATTTTTTTGCTTTGCAAAGTTCCATCTGCATCTGCTTTTTCTATTTCTGATTTCCAATCCCTGCTTTCCGATTTTATATTTTTATACAATTCAAGAAATTTTTGCTTTCTAGAAATGCTTCTTTCCTTCTTTTCATCTGGTTTTCTTGCCATTTCAATAAAGATTCGCTCTGGCAAACGTCCCATAATCTGTTCTACTTCTTTAATCAACAAAATTGTCTGCCAAATCATCCTTTTAACAGGTGCTGAGAAATAAAAGTCATCTAAATCCTCCGGTTGCAATTCACTAAGCACTTTCATTGCTTGATCTTGTCTTTCACAAAGTTCTGTTACATATGTATATTGAGGACTATTAACCAATTCCATCAAATTAAGATTTGTTTCCCACATCATACGAATCAAAGAAACATTTTCACCAATAGAAGTATCACAGCCGGGCAATTCTAAAAACGCTTTAGACAATCTTCCCCAATCCTTAAATTTGTAACCCGTAATACGTTTTATCTGT
>CAZYCT010000156.1:0-3105 GCA_964646135.1 uncultured Coprococcus sp.
TAGTAAATAAAAACCTCGCAAGATAAATCCTGCGAGGTCTAAAATACATTCACACTATAATTCTGCTCTTCCTACGCTGGCATTATCCAGATCAGGTCATGGGTCTGAGACGCTTAAAGTCTCACTCTCAGCCGGCTGCTGCCAGCTCCCCGTCGCCATTTTTTATTTTCATTGTCAGTTTACAACCACTTTTTCTATTTGTCAATAATATATTTTCTCACGTCCATTGCACTTTCCTCCACTGACGAACTACGGATATAAGAATTCATTCCACGAATCGTGGATTTTCTTTCTCCCTCTATAAAAAGAAGATTCCAGCGTTGCCAGAATCTTCCAAATTTTTTATCTAATTGTTTAGCGGAGACAGAATAATGTTTCCTTCGCTTCTTGTTCGTTTCATATCGATAATCCTCTGATTTTCACTTCCTCGAAAATTCAATCGAAGATTTTTCTTATCTTCCTCAAACTTTCCATCCACCAAAATGTCAATCGAATCCAGAATCTCATCTGTCACCTCTGTGTACTTGCGACCTCCTGGAACCAAATCTTTATCATATACAAATCCAGTATATATCCAGATATTCTTATCAGGAAGTTCACTCCTCACACGACGGATGATTTCAATGATTCCCAACTGATTTGATGGTTCAAATGGCTCTCCGCCAAGAATAGTAAGTCCATCATAATACGGCTTTGATAACTCGTCGAATAACAATTTCTCTACACTCTCATCGTACAGCCTTCCATAGTGAAAATCCCACGTCTCCGGTTGAAAACATCCCGGACAACGATTGGTACACCCAGAGACAAAGATACTGACTCTGATGCCTTCTCCGTTGGCGCTGTCAGCTTTTAAAATTTCTCCTACATGCATCCCTTTCTACTCCTTTAAAGAGTCTCGTCTTCTTTCAATGTTCCATTTGACAAATGAAGTACACGATCCTTGATTTCCTGTGTACGTCCTTGATTCCAGAACTGTGTTCCGATATAACCACATGTTCTTCTGGCCACAAACAGTTTATTTTGATCTGCATTTCCACAATTTGGACATCTCCAGATTAATTTACCTGTCGCATCCTCTCTGATTTCGATTTCACCATCATAACCACAACACTGGCAGAAATCGCTCTTCGTGTTCAGTTCCGCGTACATAATATTCTCATAAATGTACTGCATAACCTTCAAAACAGCAGGAATATTGTTCTGCATATTCGGCACTTCTATATAGCTGATTGCCCCACCTGGAGACAATTTCTGAAACTCAGCTTCGAACTTCAATTTGCTAAATGCATCAATCTCTTCTGTCACATGCACATGATAACTATTCGTAATATAATTCTTATCCGTTACTCCCGGAATGATTCCGAAACGCTTTTTCAAACATTTTGCAAAACGGTAAGTCGTAGATTCCATCGGTGTTCCATATACAGAATAGCTGATATTCTCCGCTTTCTTCCACTCTGTACATTTGTCATTCAGGCGCTGCATTACTGCAATTGCAAATGGCTTTGCTTCTGGGTCTGTGTGTGATTTGCCAAGCATTCTCATACACATCTCGTAAAGACCTGTATATCCAAGGGAAATCGTCGAATATCCATCGTACAACAAACGGTCAATGGTCTCCCCTTTCTTCAAACGTGCAAGTGCCCCATGCTGCCACAGAATCGGCGCTACATCTGAGATTGTCCCCAACAAACGCTCATGTCTGCAGCGAAGTGCGCGATGGCAAAGTTCCAATCTTTCTTCCAGAATTTTCCAGAACTTCTCCATATTTCCTTCTGATGAACAAGCCACATCCACCAAATTGATAGTCACAACTCCCTGATTAAATCTGCCGTAGAACTTATTGCTTCCGTCAGCATTTTTCTGTGATTCTTCCACTGTCAAGAAAGAACGACATCCCATACAAGTATAGACATTTCCTTCTTTCATCTCACGCATCACTTTAGCGGAAATGTAATCCGGAACCATACGCTTTGCTGTACACTTAGCAGCAAGTTCTGTCAAATACCAATATTTTGAATCTGGTGTAATGTTATCTTCATCTAATACATAGATTAACTTCGGAAACGCTGGGGTAATCCATACACCTTTCTCATTCTTCACACCCTTCATACGCTGAATTAAGACTTCTTCAATAATCATGGCAAGATCATCCCTTGACCTTCCTTCCGCCACTTCATCAAGGTACATAAACATCGTTACAAACGGTGCCTGCCCATTACATGTCATCAATGTAATCAACTGATACTGAATCGTCTGGATACCATTGCGTATCTCTTCTTTCAAGCGGCGTTCTGTAATCTTGCTGATAATCTCAGGATCTAATGATTCTCCAATTTCTTTTCGTTCTTCTACTACACTTTTATAAAGCTTCTTACGACTCACCTCGACAAACGGAACCAAATGAGAAAGGGTAAATGACTGTCCTCCATACTGATTACTTGCAACCTGTGCCACAATCTGGGTCGTAACATTACATGCAGTAAAGAAGCTCTTTGGTGTCTCGATCATCGTCTCACTGATGACGGTACCATTCTGAAGCATATCTTCCAGATTGATCAAATCACAGTTGTGTTCTTTCTGCGCAAAATAGTCCATGTCGTGAAAATGAATAATTCCGTCTTCATGTGCCTGTACAATCTCTTCTGGAAGAAGAATTCGCTTCGTCAAATCCTTGCTGACTTCGCCGGCCATATAATCGCGCTGCGTAGAGTTGATCACAGGATTCTTATTCGAATTTTCCTGCTTCACTTCCTCGTTCAAATGCTCGATCAACGCCAAAATACCATTGTCCGTAGTATTCGTCTTACGCTTCAACTCTCTCTTATAGCGGTAACGCACATACTTCTGCGCCACTTCATATCCACGCATCTCCATGATTCCAGTCTCAACCATATCCTGAATATCTTCTACATTGATCGCATGTGTAGATTCCTTCACTTTCTGCGCAATCATCTCCGCAATCGCACGAATTTGATACTCATTCATTTGATGAATATTTTCAGTACCTGCATTTGCCTTCTGTATAGCATTCACGATCTTTGATAAATCAAAATTGACTTCTTCTCCATTTCTCTTTATAACTCTCGTTGTACCTGTTAA
>CAZYCT010000157.1:0-3084 GCA_964646135.1 uncultured Coprococcus sp.
GGACTCGCTTACTGTCCTCCGTAAAAAGCCCGAAGGCTTCATACGTATTATATGCATATTTTCCGATTTAGTCAATAGCTATAAATTAAACGTATTTTTCAACCATTGCTGTGATTGATTCTGGTGTGCAATCATCTTTAACTAATTCTTCTACTTTAGCACCATCTTTGTAAACTGCCATTACTGGAAGTCCCATGATACCCTGAGAGATAGCTACACGACGAGCTTTTGTTGTGTTGAATGCACAGAATTTTAAGTTTGAATCATGATATTTGTCAGCTAATCCGTGTACGTGTGGCATTAAAGCTGCACATGGTACACATCCATCTCCGTAGAAATCTACGAAAACATATCCTTCTGCTTCTAATACTTCTGGTCCAAATGTATTTTTATCTACTTCTAACATGTTACTGTTCCTCCTGAACTTTCTATAAGATTATTCTTCAAATTATGCTTCGAAATGGTTGTTGATATAATGTTCAGCCTGTGTTGTAGCGATAGCTCCATCAGCAGCAGCTGTAACAACCTGACGAAGGCTCTTAACGCGAACATCACCAGCAGCGAATACGCCTGGAATATTTGTATGCATATCATCATCTGTTGGAATATATCCTCTTTCATCAAGTTCAAGACCTGTTCCTTCGAAGATCTTTGTGTTTGGAATTGTTCCAATGAATCCGAATACGCCCATTAAGCCGTCTTCTTCATCTGCGTTAATAACTGTTGTTTCACCAGTTTTAACATTTTTAACAGTCATAGTCTGAACCATGCCTTCTCCGCCTACTTCTTCTACAACTGTATCCCACATAAAGTGAAGTTTTTCGTTCTTGAATGCTTTTTCCTGAATAGATTTAGCAGCACGAAGTTCATCACGTCTGTGGATAAGAGTAACTTTTCTAGCAAATTTTGTAAGGTACATAGCTTCTTCTACAGCTGAGTCCCCACCGCCAACTACGAATACTTCGAAATCTTCAAAGAAGTTAGCATCGCAAGTAGCACAGTAAGATACACCTCTACCAAGGTATTCTTTTTCGCCTTTGCAACCGATTGGTCTAGCGAAAGCACCTGTAGCAAGGATTACAGTTTTAGCCTGGTATTCTGCTTTAGAGCTCTTAAGAACTTTGATTTTGCCCTGAAGATCAACTTCGTTGATTGTGTCAGATACACGTTCACAACCAAATTTAGCACACTGTTCTGTCATACGAGCGATAAGAGAAGGACCACTTTCACCTTCTACTGTCTGTCCTGGATAATTTTCGATTTCATCTGTGATGGCGATCTGTCCACCGTCCTGGCCTTTTTCAATAATTAATACTGAAAGGCGGGCACGTCCTGCATAGAGACCAGCTGCTAACCCAGCTGGTCCTGCTCCGAGGACGATCACGTCATAAAGTTTGCTCATAACGTTTTCTCCTTTAAAAATAAAAAATTAAGATTATTCGAAGATTGTCTGTCCGTCAACTGGTGTAGTTAAAGCTTCCAAGCCTTTTTCTACAAGTTTGTAACGTAATGCATATTCTTCGTCTTTATCTAATGCTGGATTTCCAAATGGATGTGGAATAGCAATAGTAGGAACGATACGGTTAGCTCCAACTGTCATAGAAATTGGAGTTACTGTACATAAGTGAACTACTGGAATACCTGTAGCTTCTACACCTTTAACCATCGTTGCACCGCAACGTGTACAAGTACCTCAAGTAGAAGTCATGATAACACCATCTACTCCATCAGCTAATAACTTCTGAGCATATTCATCAGCGAATGCTCTTGAAGATTTAACGGCTGTACCGTTACCAACTGTTGTATAGAACTTGTTGTGTAATTTTCCGATAATTCCTTTTGATTCCATTTCACGAAGAACGTCTACTGGAAGTACACGGTCAGCATCTTCGTTTGCGTATACTGGATCGTATCCACCATGAGCTGTCTCATATGTGTCTTCTGTAAGATCCATTACGCCAGTGATGTCATATTCGCCATATCTTGTAGCATTTGATGCTTCGATATGATCTGGGTTTCCTTTTGGTACGATACCACCAGAAGTACAAAGAGCGATTGTAGCTTTGCTAAGATCTTTAATAGCTGCTGCAGGTTCAACCTTATCGAATGAAGGCATTGGGAACTCTGTTTCGAATGGTTTGCCAGCGATTTTCTTAAGAAGCATTTTAACAGCTCTCTTAGATCCACGTTCTTTTTCAAATAAGTTAACACGTGTTCCGTTTGGCATATATCCATCTTCGCAAGAAGCTCCGATTTTTTCACCTTTTGCAAGCTTAAGAGCGAGTGGAGCCATCTTTCCTACTGCATCTCTCATACCAGCTGCGCTGTTCTTTGTTGGGCATGTGTATACCTTGTTCTTGAACATATCAGCACCTGGGTTTTCGATGTACATACCTGTTACAGTTGGAATTCCAAGTTCTTCCTGAACCATTTCACAAACTGTACCACAAGCAACACCATAACGTCCAGCATTGAAAGCAGGTCCAGCAATAAAGATATCTGGATTCTGAGACTTAACCATTTCAAGAATTTCTGCTTTAGCTTTTTCAAGGTTTTCATTGAAGTAAGAGTCACCGCAGATGATTGTAGCTACGATTTCTGCCTCTTCTCCAAATCTCTGTGTTAATGCAAGTCCTGGACCGATTTTTTCGCCTACGCGAATTTCAGCTGGGACATGTGCCATTTCTTCTCCACCGATATTAGCGAAGAACTGATTGATATAATGTACAACTTTAATCTTACTCATTACTATACGTCCCCCTTATTATCGTGCACTCAACAAGTTAAATCCTGTTTCGTTAGTTGCACCAGTCATAACCTGGATTTCTACCATAAGTGATCCATCTTCCTGAAGTGTCTGGTCAGATGCACCAGCGATAACGTTAACGTAATCTAATGTTCCGATAACTTTATCAAGCTTTGGAAGGTGAATTAACTGGTTAGCATTTCCACCTGTTACTACTGCGTCAGCTGCTGGATCTGAGTCAGCAAGTGACTGAGATTTTCCGTCACGACCAGCATATTCATCAGTGATGATTACTGTCTTAACGCCTTCAGCTTCGATTTTCTTTGTGTTCATGATAA
>CAZYCT010000158.1:0-2997 GCA_964646135.1 uncultured Coprococcus sp.
GACATACCCTGTACAATTCCTCCTGTTTCTTCTAGCAATGTCTCATCTGTAACTTTTATTTTCATTCTTTTATTGATTTCTTTTGCATCTGGAAATAGACCGATAATTTCGATTTCGTATTGTTCAACTTGTCCATTCACCGAACATAGAATATGTGCAGGTCCGAGCGTCGTATCTTCGATTTTTCCGACAGGTACTGGATTTGTATTTGAAATTATTTTATCAAGTCTATTTATCTTTCCAAAAACGCCGACATCGGAATTATCTGTAATCTTCCCTAAAATATTATAGTTATTGTATACGATTACTCCTTCTAGTCCGCCGGGTGTCCCCGTCTTTCCTTTTCTGATATTTCTAATATTTGTTACATAAAGCGTTCCCTCGGATATTTCAAGAAGATCATTTGTATCTACATCATGGATACCATGTCCTAATGCACCAAAAGAATAATTTTCATCAATATACGTAAGAGTTCCGAGACCATGTGCATTATCTCGAACCCATATTCCTAACTTATAATCGCCTTCGATGTTTTGTGTTGGGGTTAATGTAATGTCAATATATTTTTCCTCTCTTTTTAAATGTAAAATCACATGTTCCGAGTTTAATTGGCCGACAGCTTCTACCAATTCTTTTTTATCGGAAATTTCATTGTTGTTTATACCTACAATATAGTCTCCACTTTTTACAAGATTCTTAGCTGGCGCATTACTTACACCATCTTTTGATACGATTTCTTCTGTTCCAAGGACAAGAACACCTTCTGTCTCCAGATAAATACCAACTGGCATTCCTCCTGGAATTACATATTTTTCTGTTGAAATATCGCTAGATTGTACTGCAAGAGCAAATTTACTTTCCTGGTACTTCAATAAAAAATATCCACCACTAACGCTTAGAATGAAAATCAAAAGCATAATCATAACTCTTCTATAAACCCTTATTGACATATTTTTTTACTCTTTCTATATAGTTTTGAAGAGTTCCTATATAAAAAAGACAGGAATTTCTTCCTGTCTAGTATATGAAAATTATTTCTTTTTTAAACCACTTGCCAATTTTTTCATTTCTCTTGCGCTTTCGATAATCGTTGTAGTAATTTCAGCACCACCTAGAATTCTGGCAAGTTCATTAATTGACTGTTCTTCACTTAATTTTAAGATAGTTGTTGTAGTAACATTATCAATTACTTCTTTTTTGATTTCGTAATGAGCATCCGCCATTGAGGCAATCTGTGCAAGATGTGTAATACAAATTACTTGATGATTTCTTCCGATTAGTCCCATTTTTTCAGAAACTTTTTGTGCGGTTCGTCCACTGATTCCGACATCAATTTCATCAAATATCAACGTCTCAATTTCATCTTTGTCTGCCATTACCGATTTGATTGCAAGCATGATTCGTGAAAGTTCACCGCCTGACGCAACATCCACCAATGGTCTTAGTGGCTGTCCTGGGTTCATAGAAATCATAAATTCTACTTCATCCATTCCATCTGCGGAGTAATCAGATGCTTGTTTAAAATGAATCTCAAAACATACTTCGAGAAAATTTAAGTCCTTTAATCCAGATTGAATCTGTTTTTCTAGCTTTAAGGCTTCTTTTCTTCGAAGGTTACTCAGTGCAATACATTTCTGTTTCAATATTTCTTCTGATTGGTGAGCAGCATCCCTCAGACCTACCAAATAAGAATCATAGTCTTGTAACATGAAAAGACGCTGTTCTTGTTTTTCACAATACAGTAAAATATCTTCTATTCGATTTCCATATTTACTTTTTAGATGATTGATTTCGTTTAACCGAGTTTCGATTTCATAAAATCGTTCAGCTGAAAAAGAGAGATCATCTATATAGCGACGCAATTCATGACTAAAATCACTCAATAAACTTTCGATTTCCATCGCTTGCTCATATAATTCAGAAGATTTTTGGTCTTGAGATGCCGCCATTGAAAGTGCTCTTACTATGTGATCAATATATTCCGATGCCGCAGATGGGCTACCACTTGAAGCATAAGTATATGCTTCTTCCAAATACTCAGAAATCTTCTTTCCAGTCAACATTTGACGATATTCTTCTTCTAAATCTTCTGTTTCCTTCTCGGATAAGTTTGCATTTTGAATTTCACTAATTTCAAATTGCAGAAATGAAATCTCCTTTAAGCGTTCTGCTTCATCTGTGTCGGCCTCCTGCAATTCTTTTTGCAATTTTCGATATGCCAGATAAGCATCATAAACTTGTTGTTTTATAGGAAGAATATCTTTTGAAAAATTATCGAGAATAGACAAATGGTTTTTCTTGTAAAGCAGTGACTGATGTTCATGCTGTCCGTGAATATCAATAAGTACGGATGCGACATCCTTGACTTTGCTCAATGTCACTGACTCACCATTAATTCGGCAAACACTTCTTCCTTCCATGAATCTACGACTAATGACAATCTGCTGATTCTCTGGAAAAATATCTAATGCCTCTAATTTTTTAGATGTTATTTGATTTTCTATATCAAAAGTTAGCTCAACTAATCCATATTGTGCTCCTTTTCGTAACATATCCGCCGAATATTTCCCGCCAAGAGCAAGATTAATACTTCCAAGAATTATAGATTTACCAGCGCCAGTCTCTCCTGTCAAGATATTCAATCCTTCTGAAAAGTCCACTTCTATTTCGTCTATTAATGCTAAATTTTTCACATGTAAGTTCTGTAGCATGTATCCTCCTGTTATTTTCCAACCATTTTCTTAATCTTTTCCATAAGAATAATGGTGTCATCTACGGAACGTACAGCACACATAATCGTATCGTCACCTGCAATCGTTCCAACAATTTCGTTCCATTTCATCGCATCAAGTGCTGCCGCCACTGCCATTGCCATTCCAGCTACTGTTTTAATAACCAAAATATTTTGTGCCATATCTACAGAAACAAAGCCGTCATTTAAGATGCGTATATATTTTTCAGCGAGACTGCTTTGCTCTGCTTGAATCACAGCATATT
>CAZYCT010000159.1:0-2987 GCA_964646135.1 uncultured Coprococcus sp.
TATTAGTATATGTTGCTTCTACTTTTACCACTTTATCACCATTATCTGTGGTAACGATATTCGCTTCTTCAAGTTCTAAAATGCTATTATCGTATTCAGCTGTATTAGTAAGTTGCTTTTGTGTTTCAGTGCTTCCACAGGCTGTAATGGTAAATATCATAACCATTACTAAGAGCAGTGTAATTAACTTCTTCATCTTCTATTTCTCCTTATCTAAATACAAAACTTTATGCCGGTGGATGTTTATCCTAAATACGGCACGATAACATCATAAAACTTCTTGCTCCACTCTGCATGGAATCTCGCCATTTGCAGCCAGTCTGTTTCATTTTCAATGCTAACACCCTTTAACTGATAGAAAATCTTTGATGACTTAATATCATCTCCACGATTCCAATTAAGCGAAACGCCTAATGCTTTTTCGATTTCGTCTTTATGGGCCACTAGCATATCAAATGCTTTCTTGTTTTCTTCTTTCTTGGCTTTTCCTAAATAAAGGTCAACCCTCGCAGAATCAAAGTTGGCTACGCAGCTGATGTTAAACCCACTCACTCCAAAGAAACCATTTATCCAGTTTTCCTTTGAAGGATTTACATTACTAAAGGTATTTCCATCCCGGTGTGCTTCTTTGATAAAATCCAAAGCATATGTCCAATATTTTCTTCGAAGCTCGTATCGTGTACCTGCCTCGTCTTCAGCGCTTTCGTTTTCATCACGCAGATAGAATACCAAATCAGTTGGGTCGGCATCGTATAATTTAAAGACTCTATTCAAAACGGATAACTTGCTCTGCGTGCTTGTGTTTGTCCACACGAAAATGCCGTCTCCAATTTCTACGCTCTTTGTGAAAACCGATTCATTCATACTGAAGTGAAGTGCTATATTATCATCTGTGGAAGCAGCAAGTTTCGTGATAATGCTCTTGTCTTCCGCATAGAGTATTTGTAATACCTTCTGGAACATTTCGACCCAGCTAGAAACAGGTTGCTCAGTATTCTTATAGCTGAAACGTGCAATCAATCTTCCGCTCAACGAAGTATCGTCATCAAGCGTATAAGAATCCAACTGCTTCTCAACCGGCTTGAATGTAGTCGTTGGTGCAGCCCAAATTTCAATGGCACGTCCCATCAAGTATTGATTACGTTCTTCAAGCTCAGCCAATGTCCATTTATCTTTCTTTGCAATGTACGTATTCATTCGAATACCACTGTCCTCAAAACCATTCTTCATGGTCTTCTTTTCTTCGAATGTACTATTGCTGTATTTTGAGTTATATGCAGTCAATGTCAGGTTTGCAATTCTATGAAGCCAAGTCTCATGAATCTGCTCATAATCATCGCCTAGTGCTTTAACCCATGCCGGTGTCAGATGTTGCGGCATGATATGTTCGATGGAGTAAATACCATCGTCACAATGGCCATATACGTCCTTATCCTCTGCGGTGCCATAGTTTTCCAAACGCTCCAAGATATAAATTTTATTCTTGCTGTTCATTTGGTAAACCTGTCTGTCGGTAAATCCAGCGGAGAATTCGTCATCATCCGGGAAACGTGCTTTTTCTTTTTTTGAGAGAATCGCATACTTAAACTTTTCGACATAATCGACATCATTACCTTCGTACCTGATGATTTCTCTATGAAGTAAAAGGAATATCTTATTCAATGCATTTGTAGGCAAATCACAGATGGTTCTTCTGAATAAGTAATTTTCAGTAATAATGAATACATCTGCGACCTGAGATATATCAATTTTTCCCTCATCATAGAGTCTTAAGACCTCAAGAAAGAATGGTCTAGTAACCGTTGTCTCAAGTCTATTTAATCTGTAAATACAGGAATCCAAAGCCTTGTTCTTTGTTTCTCCGCAAAGCAGAATTTCATATCGTTTAGCATATGCAAGCAACTCTTTCAAAAGTTCTTCAGCGTCTATTGACTGCTGCTCAACATATTCTTTGAAGCTTATGTATATTTTTTTCTGTGATGGAATCGCCATCTGCTTAACACTCAGATAATCTCTTACAAAGGAACTTACATCATACTTGGTGCACTCCTCTATGCGATTCCAGTATTTATCGTAATACTCATCTTGTTCTTTGGAAGGAAGTCCCATAAGGATGAAGTTCCTTATTTTATCACCTTCACTCAGGTCAAGACCGGTAGAGTTCAAGCTTTCAAAAATCAGCTGCGGATTATCCTCGTTGTTCAACGTAATATTAATAATCTCCAAACTACAAATCGCATCAAACAACTCATCGATTGTAATCTCCTGCTTCTGAATCCTTTCATAGAAATAATTGTAGTTAGCAGTAAGATTAGATTCTCTGATATGTTCATCTACGCTATCAAACAGCTTTCCAAATGCCTTCTGGTCATTCTTGACAGGCTTCAGTTTTATGCGAGTCTCCTCTGGCTGATATTTATCCACCAAAAAATCCTCATAAATCTGCTTACCTAAAAAGGTGTCCTTCGGAATTATTACACCACCATTAATGAGGTTGTACATTGCCAAGAACAGTAATGATACCGTTGTCAGCCTTTGCTGTCCATCAATTACAAGAAACTCTGTATTTCTTCCTGACGGCTCATAAACAGAAACCAAGCTCCCAAAGAAATGGCTTCTTCTGTTGTTTTTTATTACTTTAATAAGGTCATCGTAAAGCTGCTTGCAATTCTCAGTCTTCCAGTCGTAATTACGCTGATAAACAGGGATGATGAAACGCTTCTTTGAGCCCTCCATATATTCTATTAGTCTACATTCCGAACCTTTCATGCGTCCTCCTCCAGAAATAATTCTGTTATCTGATAGCTTTTATTCTTCGTCATAGGTGTCTACAACTATTTCTTCTGAATCAAGAGTTCCCAATGGATACTCGCGAATCCATCCAGTTATATGCAATAGCTTACCACAATATGGACATGTACAGCTTATTTCGCTATCAAAGCTATGAACTGCATCTGGCCCCATACCGTTATCTTTTTCAAAGCTAC
>CAZYCT010000160.1:0-2890 GCA_964646135.1 uncultured Coprococcus sp.
AGAGCACTTGACTTTTAATCAAGTTGTCCGGGGTTCGAATCCCCGCACGCTCATCTAAGATAACGCAAACCTAATGAACGGGTTTGCGTTATTTTTTTGCACGAAAACAATTTACTTCGAAACGGATGACAGGATAGAACTTGGTATTGTATCCATAATATTCCTGTGATACCATGTGTTTAGTAATCAATCAGATTCGACCGTGATATGAGATTAGACGGGGGTTGGGTTCAATAACAGGAGGAAAAGAAATGCGTTTTAAAGGGAAAATAGATTCATGGTTCTGGATTGTAATGCTTGTTGGCGAAGGCCTTGTGATAAGTACAATGCTAGATGGAGGCAAGATATTTTCGATTGTTGCATTTGTCATATATAATCTGGCATTTCTTCCTTTTGTGGTGCGGAATTATGTGGAAGTTACAGAGGAAGAAATGACGATTGTGTTTGGATTTAGCCGTGAGACCATGGCATTGTCGAAAATTTTAGAAATTTATCGAACGAATAGTGCCCTGGCATCGAGCGCAGCTTCTTTGGACCGAATCGTGATAGAGGGATGCGAAAAGAAAGTAATCTGTGCAGTCAAGGATAAGGAAGGATTTTTCACATACTTAAAAGAACAAAATCCCAATATAAAAATAGATGTGGACAGTAAAAGATCCGTTTCGAATAAATTAGAACGGAGTGTGATAATTTTTTGTCTGCTGGTATTTGTAGCAGTAGGCGCTTTGCTCGTAACAGGTGATATTAAGATTCATTATGAAGCTGACTCGTTTACGATAGAGGCCACATATTGGCCAGATCAAGAAATTGCGTATAAGGAAGTGGAAGAAATCGAATATCGAGATGAAGCGATAAGTGGAACAAGAATCGGGGGATTCGGAAGTTTTCGGTTACAGATGGGGAGCTTTCGAAACGATGAGTTCGGAAATTATACAAGATATACCTATGATCACTGCGATGCGGGGATTGTGCTGAAGGTAAACGGAAAGAATCTGGTACTTAGCGGGAAAGATAAAGAAAGTACAAAAGCGGTCTATGAGGAACTTTTGAAACACTGTGGAAAAGAATAAAAAATAATAAAATAGACTGGATAATGGAAGCGCCATGCCTTATGATGTTAGTAGGCACAGTGGTAGGGTTATGTGTTTGATGATCACTGGGCTTGAGCAGGCTCCGTTTATACGAAATACCGGAGTGAAAGTAACAGAGGAAAATCAGCAGAGAGTTTATCGAACTTTAAAGTATATGGTGAAGAACTTGAGGTTTATCATCAGGATCCTTGTGCTCGGTGATTTGATTTTCTGAATCGGAAGATTGATAAAGGTAAGATAGGAGACTTAGTATGCAGGAAGAATGTTTGGTGTGTAAGGCACCGCTGGAGTATTTGGACAAAGAAGAAGAGATGAAATGTGTTCTCTGTGGCAAAGTGGAAAGCAGCCGTACAAGATGTGTTAATGGACATTATGTGTGTGATGAATGTCACACGAGTGGTATGGATGGAATCATTACATTGTGTTTGCAGGAAGAGAGCAAGAATCCAATAGAAATTATAGAAAAGATGATGAATATGCCATTTTGTCATATGCATGGTCCAGAACATCATGTGATGGTGGGAGCTGCACTTTTGACTGCATTTAAAAATGCTGGCGGTGATATTAATCTTGAGGATGCTATTTTGGAAATGTTTTCACGAGGAAAACAGGTGCCAGGTGGTGTCTGTGGATTCTGGGGTGCTTGCGGTGCAGGAATTAGCGCGGGAATTTTCGTATCAATTGCCACAAAGTCAACACCTCTTGCTGTTGAAACATGGGGGCTTAGCAATAAAATGACATCCAGTGCGCTTAATAGAATCGGTGAAGTGGGTGGACCACGTTGTTGTAAGAGAGATTCTTATCTGGCAATTATGTCAGCAGTGGATTTTGCCAGAGAAAATCTGAATGTGAATATGGAAATCGGTGAAATTGCCTGTACAAGATTTAGAAATAATAATCAGTGTATTCACAATCGATGCCCATTTTTTAAAGTACAGTAGTTATTGAAAAGTACAATAATATTATAGATAATAGCGATTAGACAAAAAGTACAACCTATAAGATAATTAATTTTGTCAATATATTGGAGGTACTAAGATGTTTATTGATTTGCATATGCACGAGAAAAATTATTCGCTGGATAGTTTTCTGTCATTGGAAGAAATGGTTGAGATTGCGAAGAAGAGAGGACTTGACGCAATTTGTATCACTGATCATGACAGTATGGGGCTTCGCGAATATGCAGCAGAATATAGTAAGAAGACAGGTTTCCCTATTTTCGTGGGAATAGAGTTTTATTCATTGCAGGGAGATATCCTTGCGTTTGGAATTGATCGCTATCCAGAAGAACGGGTGAGTGCGCAGGAGTTTATTGATTACGTGCACGAACAAGGTGGTGTTGTGGTCAGTGCGCACCCGTTCAGACATAACAGGCGTGGGTTGGAGGATAATCTGGACACGCTGCGAGGTGTAGATGCGATAGAGATTTTGAATGGAAGTACACTTGCAGATGCCACCATGATGGCGGTCATGTATGCGAGAAAATATGGTTTTGCGATTACGGGGGGCAGTGATTGCCATTATCCGGATAAAGTGGGAACTTGTGCAACTTATTTTCCAAATGAGATCAAGACGATGGATGACTTGGTAAATGCCATTCGCAATCACGAATGTCAGCCAGCTTTTCATCAAGATTTTTCTTATCGCGTGTGGGATATCGATCATTTGCTTATGTAAATATTTGAAAAAATGTCATTTGACAAAATCAGTATAAAATGATAAACTGGTTAAGTCGCGCAGGTGTGGCGGAATTGGCAGACGCGCCAGATTTAGGTTCTGGTGGGAGACCGTGGGGGTTC
>CAZYCT010000161.1:0-2782 GCA_964646135.1 uncultured Coprococcus sp.
CAAATCCGCTCCACTGGCTGAAAGTATCGTAAAGCACCAGTCCCGTGACGCAGGTGGCGGAGGTGGCGGTAAACAGTGCCGGGAAAAATCCGCAGCTGACCCCATCCCGGGAGGCCACCGGCAATGTCAGCAGCAGTGCCCCTGTCAGGATCATGGCACCGAACACCAGGGCAATGATCTTTGCGGGAGAGATATTTTTCGGTTGCTTTTTTCCAGTCAATGCCATTTCCCGCTCCTTCCAACGGACACACTCCACCATGATACGTTTTCCTTATTATAGCAAGTTTCCCGCCGTTTGCAAGTGCCTTTTCCAGCAGATATGCGTTGGGATTGCATTTCCTGTATTTTATGGTATAATCAGGTTACTATCGATAAAGGAGTTGTTTCCATGGTTCCTTCCCGGCGGAATCCTGCGCTGGATATTGTCCGATGTACTGCACTGCTGTGTGTGATCGGTGTCCACTTTTTCCTGTATTCCGGTTTTTGGGATATTCTGATTGTTGGGCCGCGGTTATATGTGTTTACGATTCTACGCAGCGTAACCACTGTCTGTGTTCCTCTTTTCCTGCTGTTATCCGGTTTTTTAATGAAAAACAAGCAGCCTGACCGACAGTACTACATAAAGCTGATGAAAACTTACGCCATTTATTTTTTGGCAAGTTTTTGTAATTATCTGTTCACCTGCTACCGTACCAGCCCGGATCTGCATACCTTTCATTTTTCGCAGATGCTTTTGCAAACCTTTCATTTTCAGGCCTGCACCTACGCCTGGTACATGGATATGTATTGGGGACTGTTCCTTCTGATCCCCTTTTTGAATGTTCTGTACAACGGCCTTTCCACGCAAAAAGCAAAGCAGATGCTGATCTTGGTTCTCATGGTACTGACCTCCTTCCCCCAGTTGACTAACGCCCTTTCCTATGTGCAGGACAGTGGCTGGACGTTGTCCGCCAGCAATCAAACTCTGGCAGGATTCCTGCCAACTTGGTGGATCCGCCTGTATCCCCTTACATATTATTTCCTGGGTGCCTATCTGCGCGACCATCCGCTGAAACTCAGCCGAAAAAAGAATGCGATTTATACCCTGGCTGCCTTTTTCCTCATCGGCACCTTCAATTATGTTGTCAGTTACGGCAAACAATTTCTGGATGCCTCCTGGCATGCCTGGGGTTCTCCCCTGGTGGTCCTGCAAACCGTTCTTTTCTTCAATCTGATGGCCCAGGGAGATTATCGGCGTTTACCCTCCGGCTGCTGCAGTGTTTTGGCCCGTATTTCCGATCTGTGTTTCGGTGCTTATCTTGTCTCCGGCATATTTGACAAGTTATTCCATGGTCTTTTGAGCAAAATACAGCCTGTCATCATTTATCGGCTCAACTACTTTCCTGTGGTGGTACTCGCCGTATTCTGCTGCTCCCTGGCTCTGTCCGCCGTTCTGAATTGGGTCTATGACCTTCTGGCAAAGTGCTTCACCCGCATTTTCCGCCACATAAAAGTTACTGTATGAGCATATATCCCCACGCAGCTTTTGGCCGCGTGGGGATATTTTTTCACATCAGCGGCGCAAACAGCCGCAGGATATACTGCCAAGTCCGCAGCATGGCACCCCGGCCTGCGGCATAGTCCCGGGTGACTTCCTTGCACACCGCAAATGTGGCCTCAAAATCCGCTGCCACCTGCTGTACTGCCTCGCAGCCGAAGAACAGCACATTGTTTTCAAAATGGTGGTAAAGGCTCCGGTAATCCAGATTGGAGGTTCCCAGAGATACCATTTCCCCATCGCAAATGCACTGCTTGGCATGGCAGAACCCGGGGGTAAATTCATAGATCCGGACACCCTGTTGGGCGAGACTTGCATAATAGGAGCGGGTCACGGCGTAAACCGTCTTTTTGTCCGGGATCCCCGGGGTGATGATCCGCACGTCTACTCCACGCTTGGCAGCCAGTGTCAGGGCGTGGCTCATTTCATCGGTGATGATGAGATAGGGTGTCATCACATACAGGCTCTTTTGAGCCCGGTTGATGAGATTCATGTACACATTTTCCGCCACCCGTTCCTCTCCCAGAGGATTGTCCGCAAAGGGCTGGACAAATCCTTCGGCGGGAACACTGTGAAACACGTCCCGATACCGTGAAAAATCCTCTTTCTGCTTGGTCTGGACGCACCACAGTTCCAGGAAGATGGCCGTCAGACTCCGGACGGCTTCCCCCTCCAGCCGGAGGCCTGTATCTTTCCAGTATCCGTAGGGATGGGTCCGGCCAAAGTATTCCTCCGCCAGATTGTATCCCCCGGTGAAGCCCACCCGGCCGTCGATCACGGTGATCTTCCGGTGATCCCGATGGTTCAGGAACACATTCAGCACCGGCAGAGCCGGGTTGAAGGGGACGCACTGGATCCCTTCTTCATTCAGGCGTCTTGCCACCCGCATGTTGCTGACCCAGGCACTGCCGATGTCATCATACATCAGCCGCACTTCGACACCGGCCTTGGCCTTCCGCACCAGAATTTCCTCCACCTCCCGGAAGGCAGAGGCATCTTCTACAATAAAATACTCCATGAAAATGAAGTGCTCTGCCTGTTCCAGCTCCCGCTTCATTTCTTCAAAGGCTTCCTTGGCTTCCGGATAGTAGGTAACCGCCGTGTTTTTATAGATCGGATAGCCCATCTGCTGCCACAGATACCGGCTCTGGTTGGCAAGGGAGCGGTTCTCCCCTTCCAGCTCCGCAAAAGCCTGCCGGGCATTGTCCGGAACTTCCTCCGCCATTTCCCGGCGGACTTTTTTCA
>CAZYCT010000162.1:0-2710 GCA_964646135.1 uncultured Coprococcus sp.
AGAAAGCTACTCAGGCTCGTGGTCGTGTTGACAAGTTTAACAAGAAATACGGAATTAAGTAATTTTTTTTAGAATTCTTCAGGCTGAGATTGTGAATCTCAGCCTGTTCTTTTTACCAAAAATAAAGGCGTGTGACGAAAAAAATTCAAGTTGTAACACACGTATTTAATATAAGGAGGATCGCAATGAAGTCATCAAACATCGGTGGTCAGGCAGTGCTGGAAGGCGTTATGATGAAGAATGGAGATACGTATGCTGTCTCTGTGAGAAAGCCAAATGGGGAAATCGAGACAATGACAGATACATATGTCAGTGTTACTGGAAAGTGGAATCAGTTGACGAAGATACCATTTATTCGAGGTGTGTTTAATTTTGTAGATTCATTAGTCTTGGGGATGAAGACCCTTACGTGGTCATCAAGTTTTTTTGAGGAAGAAGAAACAGAAGAATTGACAGAGGCAGAAGCGCGTAAGGCACAGAAGAAGGAAGATGTGCTCATGGCATTTACTATGGTTTTGGCGTTTATTCTGGCAATTGGTTTATTCATGATTTTGCCTTACTTTTTGTCAGATCTGTTGAAACAGTGGATTACATCCTACACCGTACGTTTGATTATTGAAGGGATTATCCGTATTGCGATTTTCGTTGGGTACGTTGCCGGAATATCAGTCATGGAAGATATTAAGCGTTTGTACCAATACCATGGGGCGGAGCACAAGTGTATTAACTGTATCGAAAGTGGTCGGCCGTTGACTGTAGATAATGTTCGTGGAAGTTCGAAGGAACATAAGCGTTGTGGGACAAGTTTTATGTTATTTGTAATGATTGTAGGAATTGTGCTTCTATTTTTTGTAAGAGTAGATTCTATGGTCATGAGAGTCCTTGTGCGCATTGCGCTTCTTCCGATAATTGCGGGAATTTCTTATGAATTGATCAAGTGGGCAGGGCGCAGTACGAATCCTGTAGTGAGCCTTTTAAGCAAGCCAGGTCTGATGCTTCAGCGGCTTACTACAAGAGAGCCAGATGACTCGATGATTGAGGTTGCGATTGCTTCGGTGGAGGCTGTGTTTGACTGGAAGGAGTTCCTTCGTACTTATCATAACTATCAGGGAGAAGAATAAAGGTGACTTATCAGGAAGCATATCAAGAAGGAAAAGGATTTTTGACGCAGCATGGAATTGGTGATGCATCGACTGATGCATGGCTTTTAATGGAATATGTGACCGGAATGACAAGAACACGTTTCTTTGTGGATGGAATGTCTCAGATGAGTGCAGAAGAAGAGGAAAAGTATGTACAACTGTTGGAAAAACGTGCCAAGCGGATTCCACTGCAGCATTTGACAGGAGTACAGGAATTCATGGGTTTAGAGTTTTCTGTGAATGAGCACGTACTCGTGCCAAGACAGGACACAGAGCTTTTGGTGCTGGAAGCTGAGAAAAGGCTAAGACAAATGAATGGAAATCATTTGGAAGTATTGGATATGTGTACTGGCTCTGGATGTATCGCAGTTAGTCTGAAGAAGAGAAATGGAGAGATCAACTGTGTGGCTGCAGATATTTCGGAGAAAGCATTGGAGATGGCTAAAGTCAATGCAAAGAAGATGCAGGTGAATCTCACATTCATCCAGACCGACATGTTCTCGAAAGTGACTGGAATATACGATATGATCGTATCGAACCCACCATATATTCCGACAAGAGTGATTGAAAGTCTGGAAGACGAAGTGCGGCTCCACGATCCATTTTCAGCGCTGGATGGAAAAGAAGATGGATTATATTTTTACCGAATATTGGCAAAAGATGCTCCACATTATTTAAAAATAGGGGGCTGGTTATACATGGAGATTGGACATGACCAGGGAAAAGCAGTGCAAGGACTACTTGAAGAGGCAGGATTTGAACAAATCCGCATAGAAAAGGACTTAGCAGGACTTGACCGAGTCGTTTGTGGCGTGTACAATATTAAGCGTTAGTGATTACAGGAGGAAAAAGAGATGTTTGATAAATTAGAAGATTTGCTCATTCGTTTTGAAGAATTGATGGGCGAGTTACAAGAGCCAGATGTGGTTAATGACCAGGCTCGTTTCCGTAAATTAATGAAAGAACAAAATGATCTGACACCAATCGTTGAAGCATATAAAGAATACAAGAATTGCAAACAAAATATAGAAGATAGTCTGTTGATGCTGGAAGAGGAAACAGATGACGAGATGAGAGAACTTGCTAAAGAAGAGCTGAATGATTCTAAGAAGCGTGTAGAAGAGTTAGAACACGAACTTAAGATTCTTCTTCTTCCAAAGGATCCTAACGATGACAAGAACGTTATGGTGGAAATCCGAGCAGGTGCAGGTGGAGATGAAGCTGCATTGTTTGCGGCTGAAATTTATAGAATGTTTGTACATTATGCAGATAGCAGACGTTGGAAGACAGAAATCATTTCCCTTAGTGAAAATGGTATTGGTGGTTTTAAGGAAGTTGTGTTCATGGTGACCGGACAAGGCGCTTACTCACGTATGAAATACGAAAGTGGTGTACACCGTGTACAGCGTGTTCCAGAGACAGAAAGTGGTGGACGTATCCATACTTCTACAATTACTGTAGCGGTGATGCCAGAAGCGGAAGAAGTGGATGTTGTGATTGATGAAAAGGATATTCGAATTGACGTAATGCGTGCCTCAGGAAATGGTGGACAGTGTGTCAATACAACA
>CAZYCT010000163.1:0-2685 GCA_964646135.1 uncultured Coprococcus sp.
GAAGGTGTTGTATTTACAATGTATGATGCAAGAACAAATCTTTCATTGCAGGTTGTAGAAAACGTAAAAGACAATTTAAATCAAACTATTTATAAGACCATTATTCCGAGAAACATCAGATTAGCAGAAGCACCGAGCCATGGTCTGCCAATCAATCATTATGACCCGAAATCAACAGGATCAGAAAGTTATATGATGTTGGCTGATGAAGTGATTAGCCGAGAATAATTTATATTTTTGAGAAGGAGAAAAGGATGGCAACAAAACGAAACGGTCTTGGAAAGGGATTGGATAGTCTGATTCCTGAAAAGAAAGTAGAGAAGAAGTTGACCAAACCAGTTGAAAAGGAAGAAAAAAAAGCTGAAAATGGTCAAATTATGATGAAAATTAATGAAGTAGAGCCAAACAGAGAACAGCCAAGAAAAAGTTTTGAAGAAGATGCACTTTTAGAATTGGCTGATTCAATCAAACAATTTGGTATCTTACAACCATTGATAGTACAAAAAAGAAAAGATTATTATGAAATCATTGCAGGTGAGAGAAGATGGAGAGCAGCAAAGCTTGCAGGAATTAAAGAAGTACCTGTAATAGTAAAAGAATATACAGAACAGGAAATTCTAGAAATTTCTTTGATTGAAAATATACAGAGAGAGAATTTGAATCCAATTGAAGAAGCAATGGCTTTCAAAAAATTGATTGATGAATTCAAATTAAAGCAAGACGAAGTTGCCGAGAGAGTATCAAAGAGCAGAACTGCTGTGACAAACTCAATGCGTTTATTAAAATTGAGCGAAAAAGTTCAGCAGATGATCATCGATGATATGATTTCAACAGGACATGCAAGAGCATTATTGGCTATAGACGATGAAGAACAGCAGTATATGCTGGCAACGAAAATCTTTGACGAAAAACTCAGTGTTCGTGATACGGAAAAATTAGTGAAAGACCTTAAAAATCCGAAGAAAGAAGTACCGAAGAAAGAAGTTATAAATTCTTTCATATATGAAGATCTTGAGGAACGAATGAAGGGCATCATGGGAACAAAAGTCCACGTAAACCATAAACCGAACGGAAAAGGTAAAATTGAAATTGAATACTATTCAGATAACGAACTCGAACGTATATTCGAACTACTGATGTCGATACGTGGAGGCGAGTAATATGGAAAGTAAGATATTAACGGCAGTGGGAATTGACCCAGCATATATTTTAATTATACTATTTGTACTTATCATTGTATTATTTGTCATGTTTATCAACGTAAATATGAAATATAAGAGACTAAAAAGTAGCTATTCCTCGTTTATGCGTGGAAAAGATGGAAAAAATCTAGAAAGAAGCATTTTAGAAAAATTCGATGAATTAGAGGAAGTAGAAGTAATCGCGAAGAAAAATGCTGCTGATATTAAGCAGTTATTTAGAAATGTACAGTCAGACTATCAAAAAGTCGGCATTGTAAAATATGACGCATTTAATGAAATGGGCGGAAATCTCAGCTTTGCAATCACTTTGTTAGATGGAGATAATAGCGGTTTCATTTTAAATGCAATGCATAGCCGAGAAGGTTGCTATACATACGTGAAAGAAATTGTACGTGGAGAAAGCTACATTGAACTTGCAGAAGAAGAGGCGCAGTCACTTGAAAAAGCAATTTATCAAGAAGTATATGATCCAGAAGTACAGTCAATAATGAAATAAAAGAAAAGGGAGAGAGAAAAATGTTAGATATCAAATTTTTAAGAACAAATCCAGATGCGGTAAAAGAAAATATCAAAAAGAAATTTCAGGATGATAAACTTCCATTGGTAGATGAAGTGATTGCACTTGATGTAAGAAATCGCGAGATCAAGGGAGAAGTAGAAGTTCTTCGAGCAGAAAAAAATAAAATTTCTAAGCAGATTGGTGCATGCATGGCACAGGGAAAGAAAGATGAAGCAGAAGAATTAAAGAGACAGGTTCAACAGGAAGCTGATCGAATTGAAGCGTTATCAACAGAAGAAAAAGAAGTAGAAGAAAAAATCAAAAAAATTATGATGGTTATTCCAAATATTATCGATCCTTCTGTTCCAATCGGTAAAGATGACAGCGAAAATGTAGAACTTGAGAAATTTGGCGAACCAGTCGTGCCTGAATACGATATTCCATATCACACAGAAATTATGGAAAAATTTAACGGAATCGATTTGGATGCAGCTGGTAAAGTGGCAGGAAACGGATTCTACTACTTGATGGGCGATATCGCAAGACTTCATTCAGCAGTGATTTCATATGCAAGAGATTTTATGATTGATAAAGGATTTACTTACTGTATTCCTCCATTCATGATCAGAAGCAACGTTGTTACAGGCGTAATGAGTTTTGCTGAAATGGATTCTATGATGTACAAAATCGAAGGAGAAGATCTGTATCTCATCGGAACAAGCGAACATTCAATGATTGGAAAATTCATTGATACAATGACAGATGAAGCAAAACTTCCACAGACACTCACATCATATTCACCATGTTTCCGTAAAGAGAAAGGTGCTCATGGAATTGAAGAACGTGGTGTATACAGAATTCATCAGTTTGAAAAACAGGAAATGATCGTTGTATGTAAACCAGAAGAAAGCAAAGAATGGTACGATAAAATGTGGAAATATACAGTAGAATTGTTCCGCTCTTTGGATATTCCTGTTCGTACAC
>CAZYCT010000164.1:0-2685 GCA_964646135.1 uncultured Coprococcus sp.
AATGCTCACACGGCTATTGATGTCGTACTCAAGAATGACATTTCCTGTTTCATCTACAGAGAAAAACGTCTTTCCTGCTTTAATGGCTGCAATAGATGCTTCGTTGTTCATTTCCCTACAACTGCGGTTGCACCAGCAACAGCTGTGTATGTAAGAGATGTGACGTAATCTGCACCGGCACGCATTCCAGCTACCCACGCACAAGCTTCTGCTGTAGAAAGCTCTGTTTCACCATATACAAACGAATTCACCAAATTGATGATTCCTTCATAATCAGCATCATAGTTTGGTGTCACAGCCTGGCATTTCCAACCGATGCTCTCTCTGATATATTTAATCTTCGTAAGAAGTGCAGTTCTGAGAGATGCTTCTTCTGTTGGAAAGCACATTACATTAAATCTGATTTTTTCAGACTTATCCAGATAATCTGACACTCCAGCTTTTCCTTCTGTATCGTCCGTTCCATTTTCAAGGCTCTGTGACGCAAATGCCGCTACTTTTCCAGATCCTGTGATGTCAACATATGCCGATTTTCCCGATAAATCTTCTACTTTTTCTACGCCTTCAAACATCTCCACCTCGGAGCCATTGATGCGAACAGACACATCAAATCCTTTCAGTGGATTTGCTACAGATACCAGTTTGATTGTATTTCCGAGAGTTCCTTTGTATTTAGCCGTTACTTTCATAGTAACGTCCCCCATTTTTACATCTTTTGATGCTACTGCTCCTCCATCCGGAATATATACGTATACCCTTTCAGCCCCCAGCAACATCAACTGCAACATTCGCATTGCCGAATTGCTGTCGTCGTACACACTACGGCCAAATTTAGCAATATGCTCATCTGGAGATGCCGCTGTAACAATAATCCACTGTCCTCTCGGTCCCCAGTCATACTTAATGAGCGGAATTGTAGCTACTCCTCTAATGGAGCCAGATACTACTGGCTGTTTTCCGTTTTTCACATTAACATATGTGCCTGGTCTTACCTTTGGCTGTGATAATTTGAATGTTCCACCTGCCATTATTTTTTACCTTCCTTTCTTCCATAAAGCCATTCATTGATAATAGCCTGTGCTTCATCAATCGTATATTCCTGCTCAGTATGACCATACATGGCACCATCGAAAGTGCTCTGAGATACACCGAACAGCAATATACTTTTTTCACGAAGCTTATTTACAAGATACTTCTGTTCTGCTTTTGTATTTTCTTCATCTGCTTTTTCTGCAGATTCCATTGCTTCATTCACTGCTTTTTTAGCCACGATTCTCCCTCCTGTCTATCTATTATTTCTCTGCATTTCTGCATAAAACTTCTGTACTTTTGGCACATCTTTTCCTGGGTGGAAATACGAATTAAACGAAAATGTAAGCTGTACAATTCCATTTTCTATCTTTTTTGTTTCCGGATCCGATATCCGAAGTCCTGCTTTTAATTTATTTCCGCTCATATCCACAAGCTGAAAGACGCAATCATTCAAAAGAATCGTTTCCATCATGCCTGATGCATCACTTTGCGCATCCCATGTTGTTCCGGCCATGAACCAGACATTTAACGTCACTTTTGTTTTGTAGCTTCTCAAGGTCGCTTTGCTTCCGAACGAATACGGTACCTGGAAATAAATCGAGGGAACTTTGTAATCCTCTGGTATCTCACCAAAGTAGAACTCAGTCCCCTCTGTTGCATTATCCTGTATGAAACGTATAGCAGACGCAAGGTCCTGCTCTAACGTGATATCCATTCATCTTTACCTCCATCAAAAATATCGATCAAAAAATTGCTTGAACGACCGCTGCGCATCTTCCGGAAACATCCTTTCAATCACTTGTACAGCTTTGTCGAAATAATGGCTTCCTTGTACAAACGATGCCTTCAGCACCATACCTGTTTTCGCACCTTTACAATACCGGAAATGATCACCTTCCCAATACCCAGGTACAAATCTTCCAGGCTTCTGCCGGTGTCCATCATTCACCCATGCGGCATACTCTACGTTTGTTCCAATCGTCAGCGTTAAACCACCTGCATCCAGAATCCAGATGTTTCCTGCTTCGCCTTTTTGGAAAGAACCTTTCAGTTTTCCAGTATCAATATTTCCAGCATCTTCAATAGCAATTTGAACAAGGTTTAAAAATTCTTCTCCCTCTTCTTCAAGGAACCTCTGAGTGTATTGTGGCAAATCAGCCACAGCAGCATCTATGGACCTTGCGAACTGTTGTAACTGGCTAACATCAATCATAATGCTTCCTCCGCTCCATCATCACGTGAAATGGTTACAATGATGTGATGTCCTCCATGCACTTCCTTAGGCAATCCGGCACGATATTTTATGCCATTTCTGCAATCCTCTATCACATCATTGATTCGGATATCCGTTCCTGCTGGCAAAGTAAGTTTTTCTTCTCCAGTAAGCACTGTATATGGTTCTTTTTGCGAGATGCGCAAACTACTGTTAAGACGAATATGGAAATGGCATGGAATATTTTTCTCATCTGGTTCTTTCCCTGCCCTTTTTATATGCGTGACCTTTAGTCCATACTGAACGTTCACCACTTCACTTGCAATGTGGTAAATATTACAGGTATGATTCAAGTAATCTTCAAACATCCAGTCCTCCTACAACGATCTCAGATTCATCACGATTTTTCCAGAGCCTTTTGTGATTGTATATTCATCAAG
>CAZYCT010000165.1:0-2645 GCA_964646135.1 uncultured Coprococcus sp.
TGTAGTTTTGAAGATATGGAAGAGAAACCTGCCAGACGGCAGGTTTTTTTGTGTTGTTAAGAAAGTTATTTAAAAAAGAACAATCACTTTTTCTAAGAGAGAAGATGGATTGTTCTTTGAATTTTTAATTATGAAAGTTTAATATAGGCCATTTCGTATGTAGTTAATTGATATACATAATAATTAAGCCAGTTTGTATATAGATTGTTGGCTGCAGAACGCCAAGTAAGCAATGGTTTGGTGTTTGGGTCATCATTTGTGTAATAATGTTTTGGCAAAGCAATATCGAGACCTTTGTTTAAGTCGCGCTTATATTCTTGATCTAAAGTAATGCGGTCATATTCAGGGTGACCCATCACAAATATTTGACGTCCTTCATCATTCATTACGAGAAAAACACCAGCTTCATCTGATGTTGCAAGTACGGTTAAACGATCATCTGCAAGAATCTTTTCAAGAGGTACTTCTGTGTGGCGTGAATGCGGTGCCATAAAAACGTCGTCAAATCCACGGACAAGAGGTACTTTTCGATTTAAAACACGATGTTCAAAAATTCCAAACATTTTTTGATTTAAAGGTTTTTTGTCAATTCCATAGTGATAATACAGTCCTGCTTGTGCACCCCAGCATAAGTGCAAAGTAGAAGTGACATGTGTTTTAGTCCATTCCATGATTTCTTTTAATTCTTCCCAGTAATCCACTTCTTCAAATGGCATTTGTTCTACTGGAGCACCTGTAATAATAAAACCATCGAAACCTTCTGAGCGAATTTCATGAAACTTTTTATAAAATTGATTTAAATGGCTAGCCGGTGTATTTTTAGATTGGTGACCAGCAACCACGATGAATGTTATATCCACTTGCAATGGAGTATTAGACAACATACGTAAAATCTGTAATTCTGTGTCTTCCTTCAATGGCATCAAGTTTAAAAGTCCTATTTTCAAAGGACGGATGTCTTGGTGTAATGCACGGTGTTCATCCATTACAAATATATTTTCGCGTTCTAATATTTCTTTCACCGGCAAATCATTTTGAACTCTGATTGGCATTTCGTTTCCCCTTTTCTATAAATGCATTCAAATGTAAGTATAGCATTGCAGTCACCTAAATGTCTAGTCATAACCTTGAACTGGATGGTTTGCGCAGAATTAAAGATTCAATAAATGGTCAATCGCATCTAAGAGAAGTTGCTTCTGGAAAGGAAGAACTCCTTGAATTGTGTAGGTATCAAGTACAGTGCTGTCCACGTAAAAACAATTTTCCAGAGATAGATTTTCAATCATTAACCGTTCTTCTTGTAATATTTCTTTTGGGGTCATCATATCAAAAAGTCCTTGCTGAGCTTCTTGATATAAAGGAGTCCCATCCCAAAGTTTTAATTTGAGACACCAGATAGATTTCGGATGAATTTGATTTAAAAAATGAGCAGTTTCGAGAGCATGCATTCTAGACAAGGTTCGTCCGCCAAGACCCGGAATCAACGTGATGTGATAATCAATTCCAGCAAGGTCTAGCATACCGAGTGCCTGTAGTGCTTGTTGAGTATTTACACCTTTGTTTCTTGCAGCCAGAATGAGATCACTTCCGCTTTCAATTCCAATATGAAGACCAGATAATCCTTTAGATTTTAAGAGAAAAAGTTCTTCTTGTGATCTGCGAAGAATATCGTCGATACGTGAATACATGGCAAAAGTTTGTACATTTGGCATATAGCGATCTTTTAATTCAAGGATTTTCAATAAATAGTCTATATTCATAACGAAAGCATTTTCACCCAGCAAAAATAAACGAGTATTTTCCGGCTGGAGTTTTCCGAGAATTTGAATATTGTACTCGATTTTGTCCAATGGATGAATACAGAATTTATCACGTGCAAAATCGCAGAATGTGCATTTGTGCCAGCTGCAGCCAAGTGCAACTTCGAGTGGAGCACTGTCGGCCTCAAAAGGTGGTATATAGATAGTGTCGTGAGAGTAGATTGATTGATATAATTCGTCTCGAGTCATAAGCTCACCTCCATAAAGTAAGTGTATCATATATATTGTGAAACGAGAAAAAATTTCTCGAAAAACATCTAAAAATCTCGAAAATTACACGGGAGGATGAATCTTTGATATAATCTCAAAACAGTTATATAAGTAGGGAGGAATATAAGTGAGCTTGAATAATGTAAGTAATGTATTAGGAAAAGAAAAATCTAGAGAAGAAGTGTTACAGGAAATTAAAAGTAATATAGCCGTGTATCCGATATTTCTTGATCTGAAAAGGGATTATCAGGAACAATTTATTGAGTTCTGCATGGGGATTCGTGGTGTAAAGATGACATACGATAATTTTTTTAAATACATTTTCAATGCGGAAGTACATCCAGAAAGGCTTTCCAAGATGCTTTCTGCAATTCTTGGACGACCATTGAAAGTAAAGAGAGCACTACCTGTGGAACACATGCGAATTACAGAAAAGGGTTCTCTATTGATTCTTGATATTATTGTTGAATTTGATACAGGAGAATTAGCAGATGTAGAAATTCAGAAGATTGGATATTTGTTCCCAGGACAACGAGCTGCATGTTATTCGGCGGACATGCTGATGAGGCAATATGAAAGAGAAAAAAGTATTAGAGGAGAAGATTTTACATACAA
>CAZYCT010000166.1:0-2582 GCA_964646135.1 uncultured Coprococcus sp.
AAAAAGGATACTGTGTATACAACAGTGATGAACCAGTTGCATGTGTACGCAACTGCCCAGCTAAGGTTGATATTCCAGGATATGTAGCATTAGTAGGAGAAGGACGCTATGCAGATGCGATTCGTTTGATCCGTAAGGATAATCCAATGCCTTCAACATGTGCTTATATCTGTGAACATCCATGTGAACATCAGTGTAAGAGAAAAATGGTTGATGCAGCAATCAATATTCGAGGACTTAAGAAAATGGCTGTTGATCATGCAGGAGATGTTCCAGTTCCAGAATGTGGACCAGCAACAGGTAAGAAAGTAGCAATCGTAGGTGGTGGACCATCAGGTCTTACAGCGGCTTACTATCTTGCACTGATGGGACATAAAGTAACAGTGTATGAACAGAGAAAACAGCTTGGTGGTATGCTTCGCTATGGTATACCAAATTATCGTCTTCCAAGAAAACTTCTCGATGCTGAAATCGCATCTATCCTTTCAACAGGTATCGAAGTACACAAAGAAGTGAGTGTTGGAAAAGACATCACAATGGATCAGTTGGCAAAAGAATTCGATGCAACATATATTGCAATCGGTGCTCACACAGATAAGAAGCTTGGCATTGAAGGTGAAGACGCCAAAGGTGTTGTTTCAGCCGTAGAGATGTTGCGTGCAATTGGTGATGATGAACTTCCAGATTACACAGGAAAACGTGTTGTTGTAATCGGTGGTGGTAACGTAGCCATGGACTGTGCAAGATCTTCTGTAAGACTTGGAGCAGAAAGTGTAAGTATTGTATATCGTAGACGTAAAGCGGATATGACTGCACTGAAGGAAGAAGTAGAAGGTGCAGAAGCAGAAGGCTGCGATGTAATGGAACTTATTTCTCCAGTTAAGATTGAAAAAGATGAAGAAGGAAAAGTGAAAGGTCTCTGGGTACAGCCACAGATGATCAGTGTTGTAAAACGTGGCAGACCAGCACCAAAGGATGCAAAAAAAGAGATGGAATTTATTCCATGTGAGATGGTGCAGGTAGCTATTGGACAGGATATCGAAAGTGACTACTTTGCAGAACTTGGTATTCCTACAAAGTGGGGACAGCTCATGTCTGATACAACATGTAAGTTTGAAGGAATCCCAGGAGTATTTGCAGGTGGAGACTGCGCGACAGGACCAGCGACGGTTATCAAAGCGATTGCAGCAGGTAAAGTAGCAGCAGCGAACATTGATAATTATCTTGGATTCAATCACTTGATTACATGTGATGTGGAAGTGCCTCCAGTAGGTGTAAGAGAAATCGTTCCTTGTGGACGTGTGGAAGTTGCAGAAAGACACGCTTCTGACAGAAAGAAAGATTTGGAACCAATCGAATACGGCTTCAGTTGTGAAGAAGCATGCCAGGAAGCTGGACGTTGCTTGAGATGTGATAAGATTGGATTCGGTTCATTGAGAGGAGGCAGAGTACATAAATGGTAAACGTTAAAATTAATGGTATCGATATTTCAGTTCAGGAAGGAACAACGATTCTTGAAGCAGCAAAACAGGCTGGAATTAAGATTCCTACTTTATGTTATTTGGAAAAAATTAGTGATATCGGCGCATGTCGTGTCTGTGTGGTAGAGATTGAAGGCGTTGATCGCTGTGTGACAGCATGTAACAATGTTGTTGAAGAAGGTATGGTCATTTACACAAATAGCAAGAAAGCAAGACTTGCCCGTCAGACAAATGTACAGTTGATCCTCTCTCAGCATGATTTCAAATGTGCAAGTTGTGTACGTAACACAAACTGTACATTGCAGGATTTAGCTAGTGACCTCAATATTAGAGAAGTTCCATACAGAGAATTGTTGGAGAAGGAAGAATGGGATAAGAAGTTCCCATTGGTTCGTGACGCTGAAAAATGTATCAAATGTATGCGCTGTGTACAGATGTGTGATAAAGTTCAGCAGTTACATGTTTGGGATGTACATAACACAGGCGGACATACAACTGTAGGTGTAAGAGATAACAAGAAAATCAACGATGTGAACTGTGCACTTTGTGGTCAGTGTATTACTCACTGTCCAGTAGGCGCTTTAAGAGCACGTGATGATGTGGAAAGAGTTTATGAAGCATTGGAAGATCCAGATATGATCACTGTAGTACAGATGGCACCAGCTGTCCGTACAGCTTGGGGAGAAAGCCTTGGACTTTCAAAAGAATTTGCGACAGCTAATAGAATTGCTGACGGTCTCAGAAAGATGGGATTCAACTATGTATTTGACACAGTCTTTACAGCCGATCTTACAATCATGGAAGAAGGAAGCGAATTCCTTCAGAGATTGCCAGAGATTAAGGAATCAGGTCTTCCTATGTTTACATCATGCTGTCCAGGTTGGGTGCGCTTTGTGAAGAGTGAATTCCCAGAGATGTTCCCAAGACTTTCTACAGCGAAATCGCCACAGCAGATGTTTGGTGCAGTGACAAAATCTTACTTTGCTGAAAAGATTGGTGTAGATCCAGATAGAATATTCTCTGTATCTATCATGCCATGTGTAGCGAAGAAAGATGAATGTACATGGGATGGAAAGAATGATGTAGATGTTGTTCTTACTA
>CAZYCT010000167.1:0-2567 GCA_964646135.1 uncultured Coprococcus sp.
TCTCCATATCTGTACACATATACGCTGAGAGATATCCACGGTCAAACTGCATACCTTCTACCAAGTCTAACTCTGTCTGCATTGTCTTGGATTCTTCAATTGTGATAACGCCATCATTTGACACTTTTTCCATTGCATTTGCTACCATCTCGCCAACTTCATCATCACCAGCTGAAATTGCCGCAACTCTTGCAATCTGATCTCTTCCTGTAACATTGCTGCTCATCTTCTGAATTGCTTCAACTGCGCAATCTGTTGCTTTCTTCATTCCTTTACGAAGAACGATTGGGTTCGCACCTGCTGCAAGGTTCTTCATTCCTTCATTCACCATTGCCTGTGCAAGGACTGTAGCAGTAGTTGTTCCGTCACCAGCAACATCATTTGTCTTAGCTGCAACTTCACGAATCAACTGTGCGCCCATATTTTCAAATGCATCTTCTAATTCAATTTCTTTTGCAATTGTAACACCATCATTTGTAATCAGTGGTGCACCAAAAGATTTATCAAGAACAACGTTTCTTCCTTTTGGTCCAAGTGTCACTCTTACTGTGTCTGCAAGCTGATTTACCCCAGACTCTAAAGCCTTTCTAGCATCAGCACCAAATTTAATTTCTTTTGCCATTTCTAATCACCTCTATACTAAAATTCACTATTTAATAATTGCTAAGATATCGCTCTGTTTAACGATGATGTAGGTATCTTTATCCATCTCTACTTCTGTACCTGAATATTTTGAATAAATAACCTGATCCCCTACAGCTACATTCATTGTAACTTCATGACCATCTACCATTCCGCCTGGTCCAACTGCTACAACTTCTGCCTGCTGTGGTTTTTCCTTTGTCTGTCCTGGCAATACAATTCCTGATTTTGTAGTTTCTTCTGCAACTAACTGTTTTAAAACAACTCTGTCACCTAATGGTTCTAATCTCATCGTGATTCCTCCTTGATGTTTATATTTTATTAGCACTCATCTTTTTCGAGTGCTAATTTATTGTCTAGATATAAAATAGCACTGCACCGCACGTTTGTCAACACAACATTTTTTATTTTATATTTACTTCATATTTTTTTCATAAAATCCATTTAATACTTGAAGTACCAAAATTTCTCCTGCATGGTTGCCATATCGTTCTTTTATCTTCCCCACACAGTTTACTTGTCCCTTGATTGTATCAATGCGACATTCATACAATGCATCCAAAGAAATTTTTTTCATTTCACCTGTTTCCATTAAGAGATGCACCTGCTCCGTTTCTTTTTGATATTCAATCACAGTACATTTATAAATATCCTTATCTATTTCCATACCTTCTTTTAATACTTTTGTCATAACAATGACTGCTTTTTCTCCATCGTACATGATAATCCTCCTGAGACTTAAAAAAGGATATCAAGACCTTCCCTGACACCCTTTTCTTTTTGTAAACTTTTAATTCATTTTTTCTCTTTTAATCTTATCCAGTTCCTTGAATACATAGTCATTCACAACTTTGATGTAAGTTCCCTTCATTCCAGAAGAACGAGATTCGATTACTCCTGCACTTTCGAATTTACGAAGCGCATTCACAATCACAGAACGTGTAATTCCCACTCGGTCCGCAATCTTACTTGCCACAAGAATTCCTTCCATTCCGTCAAGTTCGTCAAAAATATGCACGATTGCTTCCAACTCTGAGAAAGACAATGTACTAATGGCAGACTGTACAATCTGCTCTTTTCTTGTCTCTTCGGCATTCTCTTCATTCACAGAACGAAGCATCTCGAGTCCAACTACTGTTGTACCATATTCACTCAAGATAATATCGTCAATCTTATAATCAACATCCTTCTTATAGATAAATAAAGTTCCAAGTCTCTCGCCTGCAATGTCGATTGGTGCTGTGATCGCACGGTAACCAACCACTATCTCCGGTGAAAAACCTAATGTTTCTAAATCTACATTTTCTCTCGTGGAAAGGATATTAAGAAGACGTTCGTTCAACATCTCATCGATGTGTCCTCCGACTTCACCACCAAGATATTCCTTAATTTCCATGAATCCTGGATACGCGCTTGCTCCTAACACTTTTCCCTTCTTGCTGATAACCAGTACATTCGAAAGGAGGATCTCCGTAAGCACTTTGCAAATATCATTGAAAACGACCTTGCTCGAACTATTGTTATGGAGTAGCTTATTAATTTTTCTTGTCTTGTCTAATAATTGTACGCTCATTTTTTACCTCCATTGCATCTGATTTTGTATTGTCGCAATTATGCGAATAAATCAGAAAATATAGATAAAATGATATTATCATACAATTCTTGAATTTTCAACAAATATTCGAATTTTTTGCTATTGAATTTTTTAATTTTTTACATAACCACATTGTTCGCCAGAACACACCAGTTTATTTCCTTTTTCCACCATGTAACTTCCACATTTTGGACATTTTTCTGTGCTTGGCTTCTGCCATGACATAAAATCACACTCTGGATTGTTCTCACACCCAAAATATCTTCTGCCTTTTTTGGTCTTTCTGTAGACAACTTCTTTACCGCATTTAGGACATGGCACACCTACTTTT
>CAZYCT010000168.1:0-2563 GCA_964646135.1 uncultured Coprococcus sp.
AGAACTACCTCTTCTGATATCAGTCCCGTCTTCTTCGCTCTATAAACACCAAGCGCAATACACACCAACACTCCTATCCCAATCATAAATCCGTAGCCATGTATGGTAATCGGACCTATTGAACACAAATCCATTTTCATCTATCTTATCCTCCAATTTTTCTCGAATACTTTGATTATACTCATTTTTCGATTATAATGAAAGAGATATTATCTTAAGAATGGAGTTTTTTATGGAACAAAATTATAAATTTACTATTTGCTACGATGGAACTCGCTATAGTGGATGGCAAAGTCAAGGAAACACCAATGCCACTATTCAAGGGAAAATAGAAACTGTACTTTCCAAGATGGCAAATGCTTCTGTGGAATTAATCGGCGCCGGAAGAACAGATGCAGGTGTCCACGCAAAAGGAATGACTGCCAATGCTATATTTGATACTACATTATCTACTTCTCAGATTCGGGATTATCTCAATAAATATCTGCCAAATGACATCTGTGTTCTTGAGGTTCACGAAGCATCCTCTCGCTTCCACAGCCGCTACAATGCCACCGGAAAAACATACGAATACACTTGCTATGTGGGGCCTCTTAAACCGATTTTCGATCGAAACTTTGTCTATCAACTGGAGCAAATACCTGACATCACTCTGATGCAGTCAGCTGCTTCTTTCATAACTGGCACACATGATTTCAAAAGTTTTTGTGGAAATGCAAAGTTCAAAAAATCTACTATCCGTACTGTTGATACTATTCAGATATATCAGAAGGGGGCATATATCACATTCACTTACCACGGTGATGGTTTTCTACAGAATATGGTCCGGATTTTGACCGGCACATTATTAGAAGTTGGATTTGGCAAACGCAGTCCCCAGAGTATGGTGCATATCCTGGATGCCAAAGACCGAAAGGCTGCCGGATTTATGGCACCTCCCCAAGGACTTTGTTTGCTGAGAGTTGATTATAATTAAAACTTTATTTGGTCTTTGGATCTCTCTTGCGGCAAATGTAGAAATCCAGTTTTTCTTTTACATTTTCTGGAATTTCTCTGCTCACTGGAAGATGTTTAGCATTAGCCATATTCGACACAAAAGTGCTAATAAACTGAATATCTTCCAACATTTGTCTTGCACTCATCACTTTAGCCGTATCGTAAGAATTATGAATTGTTGCCGTATTATTTGGCGCAATTCTTGCAAAAGAGAGGGCCGGAACGCCTTTGTCCGCAAACGGTGTGGAATCGCTTGAATATACATCCTGATAAGCTTTGATACCAAATCCTTCCATCTTTCCTAAATATTCAATGTAATGCACCAATTTTTCTTCTGATGTGCAGCATGCAATAAAATTCCCCATGATGCATCCGATCATATCTAAATTTACATTCAACGCTATTTTCGTTAATTCTTCTTCATGCATGGCAGTATATGCTTTCGAGCCAAGAAGTCCTCTCTCTTCTGAACCGCACCAGATCAATCGTATTCCGTAATGATGTGGTTCTTTCGCAAATCTCTCGGCCAACGCCAAAAGTCCTATGCTGCCTGACATATTATCATACGCTCCTTGAGATAAAGAGGTGGAATCATAATGCGCTGTAACAGCGATATACTCGTCGCACTCTCCTGGCAAATCCAAGATAACATTCCGTGATTCACCTTTGTACTCTTCTTGTTCTAATACAATTTTTGCTGACTTTACATTTTTTTCGATCAATTCAATTGCTTTCTTCGTATTGATATTTACACCCGGAATTTTATTTCCCTTATGTACATAAGAGCGAAGTTCTCTCTGATCAATGTCTTCATCTACATAGTTTGCATTTCCATCATGAGTGATAAATCCTAACGCTCCATGTTCCAGAAGATCTTGATATTTCCAGTAACCAAGATAACCGTCAATCATTACAATCTTTCCTTTGCACTGCGAAAGCGCATAAGCATCTGTTCCTCGCAGATAATAGAATGGGGCCTCTACTTCCGCTGAGCCAGAACAAAAATATCCCTTACACACAACCTCCTCACCATCTACAATGAGAATTGCCTTTTTTATGTCAGCCATATCAACTTCAAATGTCTCAATATATGGTTTACATCCGTATTCTTCACACTGTACTTTCAAATACTCCGCACACTTCTCCTCTTCTTTTGTTCCACCAGTACGCACATATGCCGTGTCTGCAAAAATCTTGTTTACTTTCTCGATATTCATTTCTTGCCTCCTGTTTCAATTGAATAACTGAATTATACCATATCATAAATAAAAATCCCATGGATTTCTCCATGGGATTCCCTCACCTCTCTCAATCAATTAGCTTTACAACTAATATAAGAGCTGTATTTCCTATTAAGCAAGTGCTTTTTTAGCAACTTCTGCCAATGCTGTGAAACCAGCAGCATCATTTACTGCTAATTCAGCGAGCATTTTTCTGTTGATATCAACGTTAGCAACTTTCAATCCGTGCATCATTTTGCTGTATGATAAACCGTTCATTCTTGCAGCTGCATTGATACGAGCGATCCATAACTGACGCATCTGACGTTTTCTCTGTTTTCTTCCAG
>CAZYCT010000169.1:0-2545 GCA_964646135.1 uncultured Coprococcus sp.
ATAAAGACGTTGAAGCTGCAAAGGCTGTATTACCAGAAGCAATCTCTGTAATCAGCAAAGCTGCAAGCAAAGGTGTTTACCACAAGAATACAGCAGCAAGAAAGATTTCTCGTTTAACAAAAGCTGTTAACGAACTTGCTTAATTTTTTGCTTATATAATATATAGAATTTACAAAGACAACCATACCGTCAGTGGTTGTCTTTTTTTGTATATATTTCTACATAGAAAAATTAGGCTCAGGCAATATGCCTGAGCCCATTTCTTATAACATTTCAAGGAATGCTGCAATACGTGTTTCAATCTGACCACTGTCTGTTGTAGAATAATCTGTTTCCAGTTTCATATATGGAACGCCTTCTTCTTCGCACATATCTTTCATCAGTGTAGATTCTACGTTAAATGTATGGCAAGCCTGAAGCACCATCTCTACTACACCGTCTACATTGTATTTCTTGATCATTTCTTTTGTATTCTGAATACGTCCTTCATTTGTTGTCATAACTGAACAATGAATTGAAAGATAACGATCTGAGATTGCACGCAAGATATCATCTGCGTTTTCATCAATCATCATTCTTGTTGTACGTTCTCCACCACAATCATCAAGACAGACGATTACACCGCCGTTATTTTCAATTGTAGCTCCTACTTTCTGAATAACACCTGTAGAAGGGCAACCTGTGAGTAGGATTCTCTTTGCCTTTTCTGATACTGGTTTTTCACCACTTGCAAGTCTTTCCTTAGCAGCTGCAACTTTTGCTTTATAACTTTCATGCTGTGCTTCAACACCAAAGTTAAACATTCCCTGTGCCAATGTCGACATCACTTCTGTTGCCTTCATCGCTGGAGGTGTTGCTCCCTGAAGTGCATACAATTCAAGCTGAGTCTCTCTTAATGCATTTCTCTTACGAACAGCCTCTCTTAATTTTTCATCTGTAATTTCAATGTTATATCTCTTTTCGATATATTCTTTCAAAAGCTTTAATTCTTCATACCAAATATCGCTAGCATAAGCTCTCTGCTGACTCTGTGGAAGATGAAGAACGTAAGTCTCCTTGATATCATTAAGAAGTTCGAACATCTTTTTCTTTCCATCACATGTTGTCTCTCCTACGATGAAGTCACAGAAATATGTATATGGACATTTGTTTGTATATGCAAATCCATAACTTGATTTGATCAATGGACATAAGTTCTTAGGAAGAACCTTTTCTGCATCTGCGATTGGCTCATTACTTGTACCACAAAGCCCTACCGCTGCAATACCTGCCGCATCAAAAATCTCCATTGGTGTATACGAACAAAAAATACCTACTAAATGTCCACCATTTTCACAATACTCCTTAACTTTTAAAAAGCCTGCTTTTCTGGCATCTACAAATTCGTCAAATGACTTTGGTAATTCTAATACTTTATCCATCTTAACTTCTCCTTATTATAAAATAACTTCTGTTCTTTAGTTTAAAGTCAAACGTTGATGAGGTCAAATAGATATATTGAATAAATCAATACATACATTACTCTTATCTATAAGCAAAGAAGCCTTGACATGCAAAGCTTCTTTACAATTTCATTATAATTTTGAATAACCGTAGCTATTTACAATTGCTTCCAAACGTTTTCCCTCTCGGCACATTGGACAAGCTTCCGGTGGATATGCGCGATAATCAGGAAGGTCATGACTTGTAAAAATAGTTTTCACATCCATGCCATTGATTTTATTAATTGAACTAAAAATCGAACAAATTCCACACACGGTTCCACCGTAATACAATACTGTATCTATTGCTTTTTTTACAGATTTCCCTGTAGTGATCGATGCCACCAGAAGAAGAACCTGCTTATTCTCAATCATACGCTGTGTGTTATCTCGAAAAATCATCTGACCATTTGGAAGATATTCAGGAGTGACAATTGAGATATTATTTCCCTTGCTCAACGACATCATATTCATATCTGCAAGCTGTTCTGCCATAAAAGTCCCCATCGACTGCGTATCTTCCAGACATACAATCGTATCGACCGCTGTTGATGTAACATATTCATTCGCAAGCACTTTCGCACTTTCACGGCAGTTATTATGACGAACCTTTACGGTAGACATATCAATGTATGTATTAATGTGTGAATTGCTGGTAGCAAAGTGCCCTTTCAGTATTTTAATTCTCGCTTTTGGATTCTTTAAAGACCTAAGATCTTCTAATCTCTCATCCATAATATATCTCCTCTTTAAAACCAAACCGAAGCACTATTAACGTTCAAATTAATTGTTAATCAGCTTATCTTCTCCATTCCAGCTATAAAGTTTTCTGATATCTTCTCCAACTTTTTCTGAAATATGTTCTGAAGCCTTTCTTCTCATAGCTTTGAAATGTACCTGACGTCCAGCTGGAGACATATCAAGTAAGAATTCTTTTGCAAATGTTCCATCTTGGATATCTGAAAGAATTTTCTTCATCGCTTTCTTAGTATCTTCAGTGATAATCTTCGGACCTGTGATATAATCACCATACTCAGCAGTATTTGAAATAGAATATCTCATTC
>CAZYCT010000170.1:0-2544 GCA_964646135.1 uncultured Coprococcus sp.
TCCCACAGGCTTCGGTCAGGGGTTCGACCACCTCGTACCAGATCCCGATCTCGTATCGGGTGGGATCCAAAGCTTTTAGAAGATCCTGGTATTCCGGCAGCAGCAGGGCATCGTACTGGATGAGAAAGGTGCCGGAGAATTGGTATTTCTCCATAAGCTCAATCTGCTTTTGGGTGGTATAGAGCAGATCGGTGGAGCCGTTTCGTGGTTCGATGGCACGGATGAAGTTGATGATATTGATGATCTGTCGTTTTGTAGTCATAGGTTTCTCCTTTTTATGGCTTTACCGCAGAAGTCGGATGGTGTAAATATCGAACTGTGCGGCAATGCGCTTATCGATCTATGGCAGAAAGCACAGCCATGGCCTGTTTTACGCCCATGTCAAAGGGTTCCGGATGGCACAACTCCAGCGAATAGGTGCCGGTATAGCCTGCCGCACGAAGCACCCGGACACAGGCTGCCACGTCTACATCGCCGTCTCCCACCAGCGTGTCCCGCAGGTATTTGCCGCCACGGGTGCGATACCACCGGGGACTGGGGGCGTGCGTACAGGTGCGTACCCAATAATCCTTCACATGTACATGGAAAATTTCGTTGGCATAGGCGGCAAAAAAATCCGCCGGTGCTTCATCTACGAACAGGATATTGCCCATATCGCCGCACACGCCTACATTGTCACAGCACTGCTTCAGCCGGTTGTAAAAGGTACCAAAGCCATGCAGCCCGTTGACGAACAAGCCCTGTTCCTCATATAGGCAGCGCACACCCAGAGCTTTTGCATACCTTGCCACGGCGGCGGCTGTTTCCACGGCACAGTCGATACCATCGGCAAAGGCGGGCATGCCCGGCACAGGGGACAGCCACAGCAGCAGTGTGTGGTGCAAATACGGACAATCCAAGGCGGCAGCGAACTCCACCTGCTTTCGCAAATAGGATAGGGCATCGGGATTTTGGTACACCGTGATCCCTACCGAATAGCAGGCTGTGGTCAGACCATGGTCGGCAAGGATCGCTTTGGCTTCTTTGGCAGCAGAAATGTCTGAAAGCAGCGGTGCAACCCCGAAGCTTTCGAGAAATTCCACGGAGGAAAAGCCCTGCGAAGCACCATACTGTGCTGCCGCTTGTATGCCCTGCTGCTGCGCCATTTCCTGAAAACGTGTATAAAAAGAGAATTGCACGTGATTCTCCTTCCTGTGCTTTTTCAAAAAACACTTGCAAAAAACGTCGATGTGCGGTATACTATACCATACATAGAAGATATCTATAGTATAGCAGAATCTCACCAAAAAAGCAAGTACGAAGGAGAGAAATTGTGGAAAAAACCACGTATGCGCTGATACGCAGCGACCGCAAGACCATCGAGCTGCGGATCCTGCCCGACGGTGGCTTGCAGGTGCGTGCGCCCTACAAGGTGCCAAAGCAGGAAATCGACCGGTTCGTGGACAGTAAGCAGTCCTGGGTCGAAACCCACCAGGCGACCCGGCTTTCCCGACAACCGGTAGAGGTGGCACCGAAAACCATATTGTACAAAGGGCAGTGGTACACCATCGGCACAAACGACAGAGGTGCGTTGTCCTTCGATGGCACCACCTTCACCGCACCGACCGATACCACAGACGACATACTCCGTGCCAGCCTGACGGGACTGATGCAGAAGCTGGCGAAGCGGGAACTGGTGCCGCAGGTGTGTGCTATGGCGCAGGAGATGCAGCTTTCTCCCGCCCGTGTGACCATCACTGGTGCAAAAACCAAGTGGGGCAGCTGTTCCAATGGACAGAACCTGTCGTTCTCCTGGCGGCTCATAGCAGCACCACCGGATGCCATCCACTACGTGATCGTCCATGAGCTGTGCCATATGCGGGAGATGAACCACAGTTCGGCGTTTTGGGCATTGGTGGAGCAGTATGTGCCGGATTGGCGGGAGAAAAAAGAAAAGCTTGCCACGGTGCAGGCATGGTTGGAGGCGTATTATGGAAGATAACTACCCCCGGGAATGGATGCCGCAGAATCACGACAAACGCAAATATACCAAAGCCATGGAGGAGACCTTTGCCTCCTTTGGAGAACAGAAGCCACGGCTGCTGCTCCACGCCTGCTGTGCGCCCTGTTCCTCCTACAGCTTAGAACTGCTGACTCCCCATTTTGCCGGGATCGACATTTGGTTCTATAATCCCAACATCACCCCGGCGGCAGAATATGCCCTGCGGCTGGCAGAGCTAAAACGGCTGGTGGACACGGTGGACTACCCTTGTCCGGTGACGGTACTGGAGGTGCCATACGCGCCGGCGTGCTTTTTTGCCATGGCCAAAGGGATGGAAGACCTGCCGGAGGGGGGCGAGCGATGCTGGCACTGCTACGGACAACGGCTGCGCTCCACGGCGGAAAAAGCGGCAGCCTGTGGCTATGATTATTTCACCACTACATTGTCCATCAGTCCCTACAAAAATGCCCATTGGCTCAATGCCTGGGGCGTGGCACTGGGAGAAGAGGTGGGCGTGCCATACCTGATCACGGATCTGAAGAAAAACGGCGGCTATGCCCGTT
>CAZYCT010000171.1:0-2514 GCA_964646135.1 uncultured Coprococcus sp.
TAACCCAGCTGTTATCGCTGATAACGTAGGTGATAACGTAGGTGACGTTGCAGGTATGGGTGCAGACTTATTTGAATCTTATGTAGGAGCATTAATCTCTGCTTTAACACTTGGTATCATTTACTTTGAAACAGCAGGTGCTGTTTATCCATTGATGCTTGCTGGTTGTGGTCTTATTGCTTCTATCCTTGGAACATTCTTTGTTAGAGGAGATGAAAACTCTAATCCACACAAAGCTTTGAAAGCTGGTACATATTCAGCTTCAGCTATCGTTGTAATCGTTGCAATTGCACTTAGCAAATATTGTTTTGGAGACTTCAATGCTGCAGTAGCAGTTATTGCTGGTCTTATTGTAGGTGTATTAATTGGTATTATCACAGAAGTTTACACATCTGGAGATTATGCATCTGTTAAAGAAATCGCTGACCAGTCAGAAACAGGAGCAGCTACAACAATTATCAGTGGTCTTGCTGTAGGTATGAAATCAACAGGATGGCCAGTACTTTTGATTTGTGTTGGTATCTTCGTTTCTTACCAGGTATGTGGACTTTACGGAATCGCTCTTGCAGCTGTAGGTATGCTTTCTACAACAAGTATCACAGTAGCTGTAGATGCTTACGGTCCAATCGCTGATAATGCTGGTGGTATCGCAGAAATGGCTGGATTAGATCATTCAGTTCGTAATATCACAGATAAGCTTGATGCAGTTGGTAACACAACAGCAGCTATGGGTAAAGGTTTCGCTATCGGTTCAGCAGCTCTTACAGCGCTTGCATTGTTTGTTTCTTATGCAGAAGCTGTAAATCTTGAAGTAATCGATATCCTCGACAGCCGTGTAATCATCGGTCTTTTCATCGGTGGTATGCTTCCATTCATCTTCTCTGCTATGACAATGCAGTCAGTATCTAAAGCTGCATATCAGATGATCGAAGAAGTAAGACGTCAGTTCAGAGAAATGCCAGGAATCATGGAAGGAACAACAAAGCCAGATTACAAATCATGTGTTGCTATTTCAACAACAGCAGCTCTGAAAGAAATGTTAGTGCCAGGTATCATGGCAGTAGCGGCTCCATTGGCAGTAGGTATCCTTCTTGGAACTACAGCTCTTGGTGGACTTCTTGCTGGTTCATTGGTAACAGGTGTTATGATGGCTATCTTCATGTCAAATGCAGGTGGTGCATGGGATAACGCTAAGAAGTTTATCGAAGATGGAAACCATGGTGGAAAAGGTAGCGAAGCTCACAAAGCAGCAGTTGTTGGTGACACAGTAGGCGATCCATTCAAGGATACATCTGGTCCATCTATCAACATCCTCATTAAGTTAATGACAGTTGTTTCATTGGTATTCGCACCATTGTTCTTGTCAATCGGTGGAATTCTCTAAGATTTGATTAGATTGTAATATAAGGACGTTAACAGTCCTCAATTGGAAGAAACGTCAGTTTCGGTATTTACCGAATCTGGCGTTTTTCCTATATCAGGGCAAGATTTTGGACAAATATGAGACAAAGAGGAAATGCTGATTATGAAAGTAATGACAGAATTAGAACAGTATTACAATAAATTTAATGAAGAAAAAAGACTAAACAGCAGACATGGATATGTGGAATTTGTTACCTCTATGAAATATATTCACCAGTATCTGGATGCTGAAAAAAAGGCAAAGATTCTTGATGTGGGAGCTGGAACTGGAAGATATTCAGTGGCACTTGCAGAAGAAGGATATGATGTGACAGCTGTGGAACTTGTGAAATACAATTTGGGCATTTTGAAGCAGAAAAATAGTACCGTAAAGGCATATCAAGGAAATGCCTTGAAACTGTCAAGGTTTGCAGATAATGAATTTGATGTGGTTCTGTTGTTTGGACCAATGTATCATCTATATACCTTTGAAGACAAAGTGAAAGCCTTGACAGAGGCTAAGCGTGTAGTCAAAGAAGATGGAGTAATTTTGGTTGCTTACCTTATGAATGAATACAGCATTTTAACTTATGGATTTAAAGAAAATCATATTTTAGAGTGTTTGGAAAATGGGAAGATTACAGAAGAATTCAGGGTAAATCCGGGGAAAGAAGATCTTTATGATTATGTGCGTCTAGAAGATATAGAGTCATATAATAAAGCGGCTGGACTTGAACGGATTAAAATTATTTCGGCGGATGGTCCGGCAGATTATATGAGACCGATTCTAAACGGTATGGACGATGCGACTTATGAAAAATTCATAGAATATCATTTGGCTACTTGTGAACGAATGGAACTGATGGGTGCGTGTGCACATACAGTGGATATATTGAGAAAATAGATTGTGGGAAGGCTTTGCAGATTGATGCAAAGTCTTTTTTATATAGAACTCTTCGATGTATACATGAAAATAATCTATTGGAAAACAATTACCGGGGGGGTATAATCTACTACGGAGATTGTTAACAATAATACAAAGGAGAAAGTTATGAAAAAGAGAGTATTATCAATGTTACTTGCTGGTGTAATGACACTGGGAATGTTAGCAGG
>CAZYCT010000172.1:0-2511 GCA_964646135.1 uncultured Coprococcus sp.
GGTTGTACAGCATGTAGGAGCGTTTGTCCTAGACAATGCATAGAGATGAGCACTGATACTGATGGTTTTATATATCCTGTAATTAAAAATATGTCAGCATGCATAAATTGTAAAAGATGCGAAATGGCATGTCCTGTTATAAATATGAAAAAGCATGATTGTAAGTCAGTGGCATATGCAGCTCTTTCTAAAAATGAAAGTTTACGAATAGAGAGTTCATCTGGCGGTTTGTTTTCGGAATTGGCAGAAAGAATCATTGCACAAGAGGGCGTTGTTTATGGTGCAGTATGGGATGAGAATTTTGTTGTTAAACATTGTTGTTTAGGTGATGTGGCTGATTTATGGAAAATGCGTGGGGCCAAATATTCTGAGAGTGACTTGGGTGCTTCCTTTGCTGATATCTTGGCTAGATTACAAAATGGACAGAAGGTGCTTTTTTCAGGAACTCCTTGTCAAGTTGCAGGATTGAAGGCTTTTTTCAAGAAAGAATATGATAATCTGTATTGTGTTGATTTTGTATGTCACGGTGTTCCATCCCCAATGGCATGGAAAGCATTCGTCGAATACAGAGCTAAACAAGATGCTAACGGAGAATTGCCTAAAGCTATCAATTTACGTTCTAAAAATACTGGTTGGAGTAACTATCAATATTCAAATGTTTTTAAATATGGAAACGGAATGCAATACAGCGTATCAAACTCTGACAGCTTGTTTATGAAACTTTTTGTGGGAGATTATATTTCAAGGCTGTCTTGCGAAAATTGCAAGTTCAAAGGTTATAATCGAGCTAGCGATATAACGCTGGGAGATTTCTGGGGAATTTGGGATATAGATCCGGAGATGGATGATAATAAGGGAACCTCCGTTGTGCTGATACAATCTGAAAAGGGACAGGTTCTTTGGAATGAGATAAGTGACAAAATCAAATTCAAAGAGGTTTCGCTTGAACAGGCAAGCTGGCAGAATCCCTCAATGTTAGTGCCATCTAAAGCAAATCCTAAAAGAGAAGAAGTATTGAAGCAAATCAGAGAAGGGCATATTGAGGAATGCGAGAACTTATTTGTTCAACCGAAAATATCTATGATGGATAGAATAAAAGGTAAAATGCAACGATTGATACATAGAAAATGTTAATGGATATCAATAATCTAGAGTAGAATTTAATAATGGAGTAAAAAGATGGATGTGACGAGTGAGACGTTTCTGAGAATACTGAAATCTGCATTGCTTGGAGAAAGAGCTAATCTGAATGAAGAAATTCGCCCGGAAGATTGGCAGAAATTATTCAGTCAAGCCAGTATTCACAGTGTGTTACCGATGTTTTATGAAGCAGTATATGCTTCTCCTTCACTGCAGCAAGTCAAAGCACCATTTGTTGTAATGGCAAAGCGTCAGGTTATGCAACAGGTGATGATGCAGACGATGCGAACAAACGAGTTTTTGGAGTTAAATAAGAAACTCCATGCTGCAGGCGTCAGACCATTAGTTGTTAAAGGAATCATCTGCAGGAATCTGTATCCGCAGCCAGATTACAGACAATCTGGTGATGAAGATGTTTTGATACCGGTAGACCAGTTCCAGATATGTCATAAAGTAATGATGGACTTTGGTCTGCAGGCTACAGAGAGTGAGAATGAATTATCTGCAGCTTATGAAGTTCCGTACCGGAAGATGGGAAGTCCATTGTATATTGAACTTCACAAGCATTTATTTCCTCCGGAATCAGATGCATATGGGGATATGAATCGCTTTTTTGAAGGTGTATTTGAAAGAGCCATAGTAGAAGACATCCAGGGAGTTCCAGTTTATACAATGGGATACACAGACCATTTATTCTACTTGATATGCCACGCTTTCAAGCATTTTCTTCATAGTGGTTTTGGCATCAGACAGGTATGCGATATCATCATGTATGCAAATAAATATGGCAGTCAGATTGATTGGATGTTGATTTTGAAAAATTGCAAAGAAATCAATGCCGATAAATTTGCAGTCGCAATGTTTCAGATTGGTAGCAAACATCTGGTCTTTGATCCGGACAAGGCAGAGTATCCATCTGCATGGCGCAAGATTAAGGTGGATGAGGTGCCGATGTTGGAAGATCTTCTTTCTGGCGGCTTATATGGTGATTCAAATATGAGCCGTAAACATAGTAGTAATATTACCCTGGATGCGGTTGCTGCTCAAAAGCAGGGAAGAAAGGCAAAAGGTATAATGTTATCATCGGTGTTTCCTTCGGTTAGCAAGTTAGAGGGACGGTATCCTTATTTGAAGAAGTATCCGTGTTTACTGCCAGTTGCATGGTGTAATCGACTTTGGAAGTATTTTAAAGAAACAAAACGAACCAGAGATAATAATATGGTAGATGCTCTGAAAATCGGAAACGAAAGAATAAATCTGATGAAGCAATATGGAATTATTAAATGAGGGGTTTACAAGATGAGAATTAGCAGTACAATCTTGACAGACAGACAGACAGACAGACAGACAGACAGACAGACAGACAGACAG
>CAZYCT010000173.1:0-2433 GCA_964646135.1 uncultured Coprococcus sp.
TCCTAACACCCATCTCACAGCATCCGCAACATTACTTTTCCCACTGCCATTTGGCCCAACAATTCCTGTGATACCATTGTGAAATTCAAAGACAATCTTATTTGCAAACGATTTGAATCCTTGTACTTCAATACTTTTTAAATACATATACCCTGTTCCTTTAATTTTAAAATTGCCTGATATGCTGCGTCTTGCTCTGCAGCTTTTTTCGTTCTGCCCACACCAGTTCCATAAATCTGATCACTGAGTAAAACATTGATGTAGAAGGATTTGTCATGATCCGGTCCTTCTTCCTTCACAAGCTGATATTCGATAATCTTATCCAGTTTTCCCTGCACGATCTCCTGCAGGATAGTCTTGCTATCGAAAAAGAGTCGCTTGTTTTCTAAATCATTTAAAACATGATTTAAAACAAACTCTTTCGCATTAGCAAAACCACCATCTAAATAAATGGCACCAATCACAGCCTCTAGTGCATCTGATGTAATAGACTCTCTTTTCCGGCCTCCGGTTGCCTCTTCTCCTTTGCCAAGCAAAAGGTAGTCGCCAAGCTCTATCGTCCTTGCGCAGAATGCAAGTGCCGGTTCACACACCATACTTGCCCGTTGCTTGGTCATCTGTCCTTCTGGCATCTCTGGATTACCAAAAAACAAAAATTCACTGGAAACCAGCTCAAGTACTGCATCACCTAGAAATTCCAAACGTTCATTACATTCGTGCTTAGGCATACGTTTTTCATTAATATAAGAGCTATGTCTCAATGCATGCTTCAATAACCCTTTATCTTGAAACTGATAACCTATTTTTTTCTCCAATTCTTTTAATTTCTTTTCCATATGTTCTCCCTTTAAAATGAAAAAGCCCAAAACAGGGCTTTCTCATTTTTATTACTTAATTAATTGCATTCTTAATCTGTTCTACAGCATCTCCAACTGTCACGATCTTTTCTGCTTCTTCATTTTCAATTTCAATATCAAAAGCTTCTTCAATTCCCATGATAATCTGGAAAATATCAAGAGAATCTGCTCCCAAATCATCTACAAATTTTGTTTCTGTTGTAATGTCTTCTCCATTACACATTAATACGTCTACGATTACTTCTTTTATTTTTTCAAATTCCATGTCATTATCCCTTTCTTCTCTTATCGCCCTTCTTGCTGAAGTGCAATTCCTATCTTCTCATTAATCTTCTGTTCTTCAAATGTTACACACTGCAAAATCGCATTACATACCTCTTTTGCTTTAGAGCTTCCATGTACCTTTACCACAAGTCCGTTCAGCCCAAGAAGCGGTGCTCCACCATATTCACTGGCATCAAACCCCTTCATAGTCTCCTTCAATGCAGGTTTAATCAATAAAGCTCCTATCTTGCTTCGGAGTGTTGCCATAAGTCCCCCTTTGATCTTATCGATCATGACAGCTCCAACCCCTTCGTAAAGCTTCAAAATAACATTTCCTACGAACGCCTCGCACACAATAACATCCACCTCGCCACGCGGAATCTCTCTTGCCTCAATACTTCCGACAAAATTAATATCCGTACATGCCTTTAAAAGTGGAAATGTCTCTTTCACCAGGGCATTCCCTTTCTCTTCTTCTGCACCTATGTTGACAATCGCTACTCTTGGATTTTCAATTCCCATTACATCTTTCATGTAAATAGATCCCATCTTGGCAAACTGAACCAAATGTGAGGATCTTGCATCTACATTCGCGCCACAGTCAATCAAAAGTGAGAAACCTTTTGCGGTAGGAATAAGCGGTGCAAGTGGTGGTCTTTCGACACCTTTCACCCTTCCAACCAGAAGCTGCCCACCGGCAAGGACCGCACCCGAGCTGCCCGCAGAAACAAATGCGTCTGCCTCACCATTCTTCACCATCTTCAGACCAACTACGATTGAAGAATCTTTCTTCTTACGAATCGCCATCACTGGTGGTTCTGCCGTCTCAATCACTTCTGTTGTATTCACTACTCGAATCTGTTCTTTGTTATAAGTATATCCAGCCAGTTCTTGATTAATGATATCTTCTTTTCCCGTCAAGATAACTTCAATATCTTTGCGCTTGTCAATGGCCTCTATCGCCCCTTTGATAATCTCAGTCGGCGCGTTGTCTCCCCCCATGGCATCAAGCACTACTTTTGTCGTTTCTTTCATACTGCTACCTCCCAGTGTTACTGTTTTATTTTACTTAACATTAGAGTAAAAAGCAATAGTTTCTGAGCGAAAAAAAGAGAGCTCCTCTCGGAACTCTCTTACTCACATCTTGATTATTCAACTGTGATGATTTCTTTCTTGTTATATGAGCCGCAAGCTTTGCACACTCTGTGTGGCATCATAAGTTCTCCACATTTGCTGCATTTCACCAAATTTGGAGCGCTCATCTTCCAGTTTGCTCTTCTCTTATCTCTTCTAGCTTTAGAAGATTTATTCT
>CAZYCT010000174.1:0-2359 GCA_964646135.1 uncultured Coprococcus sp.
ATATTATAAGATATAATTGTATTATTGACAGACAATTAAAAGTGCACTGAAGGAGGAAAAGGCGATTGCGGACGCTGCGTATGAGATTCAGAAGGAAGCAGAAGCTATGAAACAGATGGGTGAAGCCGCAATTCTTGAAATGTACTTTAAAGCGATGCCGGAAATCGCGAAGAATATCGCAGAACCACTTGGTAAGGTTGATAAGATTACAATGTACGGAGATGGAAATTCAACAAAACTTGTAAAGGATATTGTTGGGACATTTACACAGGTCACAGAAGGATTAAAAGAATCGACAGGGGTGGATGTTTCGTCTGTATTGGCAGGTTTTAGAGGTGGAAAGATTGCTGATCATGAGGTACATACAGAAAATGATTAAGAAAAGGCAGCAGGGCAATTCGCTCTGCTGTTTTTGAAAGGGTGAGAATAATGAGTAAAAAAGAGTTAAAGACAAATGCAATGCGTATTCTAGATAAAGAGAAGATCGCATATCAATATCAGGTATATGAGTGTGATGAATTTATAGATGGTGTTCATACAGCGGATTTGCTTGGAATAGCACATGAGATTGTCTATAAAACATTGGTGACAATTGGAAAGACAGGAGAACACTATGTATTTGTGATTCCGATTGAAGAAGAAATTGATTTAAAAAAAGCGGCAAAGGCAGTGGGAGAGAAATCATTGGAAATGCTTCCGCTGAAAAATTTGACTGCGGTGACAGGATATGTGAGAGGTGGCTGTACAGCGATAGGAATGAAGAAGAAATTTCCTACGGTCATTCACAACGCGGCGGAAGATTTGGAAGGAATCTATATCAGTGGTGGAAAAGTAGGTTTACAACTCTACTTGTCACCGAAAGATTTTCAACGCGTTACAAATGCGAAGTACGAAAATATAATAAAAAATTAACAATTAGTTCATTGTTTTTGTCTATACAATTCAGTATAATTGGAAAAAATGTGTTAGAAATGGAGGAATGCTCATGGCGAATACGACAGACAGAATCTTGTTTGATATCACACCTGAGATTTGTGAATTGGCCGAATTGTGTAACAAGGCAAATGCAATTGATAAGGAATTATACACGAAGTATGAAGTAAAGAGAGGACTTCGTGATTTGAATGGAAAAGGTGTCCTTGCAGGACTTACGAATATTTCGGACGTTTGTGCCAAGAAAATTGTGGATGGAGTGGAAGTCCCATGTGCGGGAAACCTATACTATCGAGGATATAATATTAAAGATCTTGTGCGAGGATTTCTTGAGGCTGGGCATAGTGGGTTTGAAGAAGTAGCATATTTGTTATTGTTTGGAGAATTGCCGACAGAAGTACAGCTGCGTGATTTTCGTAGACTTCTTGCAGAGAGAAGAACCCTTCCGCCGACATTCGTGCGAGATGTGATTATGAAGGCTCCGAGCAAGGATATGATGAACAGTCTGTCTCGATCAATCTTAAGCTTATATACGTACGATGAGAAGGCAGATGACACAAGCATTCCGAATGTTTTACGACAGAGTCTAAATCTTATCAGTCAGTTTCCTATGATGATGATCTATGGTTATCATGCGTATAATTACCGTCAGGGAGAGGATTTATTTATCTATGCGCCGGATACGGAAAAATCAGTGGCAGAAAATATTTTGATGATGTTAAGAGAAGATCGAAAGTATACACAGCTTGAAGCAAGAATCCTAGATATGGCTTTGGTGCTTCATATGGATCATGGTGGTGGTAATAACTCGACATTTACGACACACGTTGTCACTTCATCGGGGACAGATACATACTCAACAATCGCAGCAGCAATGGCTTCTCTGAAAGGACCTAAGCATGGTGGAGCCAATATTAAGGTGACACAGATGTTTTCGGATATGAAGCGGGAAGTGAAGGACTGGACAGATGACGATGAAGTGCGTGCTTACCTGGAGGGAATTTTGAATAAAGAAAAATTCGATCAGAAAGGTCTTATATATGGAATGGGGCATGCGATTTATTCAGTGTCAGATCCACGTGCAGAAATCTTTAAAAAGTTCGTAAAGCAGCTTGCGGAAGAAAAAGGTTGTATGAAAGAATATGCACTGTATGAAAAAGTAGAGAAGATGGCGCCAGAGATAATCGCAAGCAAGAGGAAAATGTACAAAGGTGTCAATGCTAATGTGGACTTTTACAGTGGATTGGTTTATGGAATGCTTGGAATTCCAGAGCAGCTCTACACACCGATTTTTGCAGCTGCGAGAATTGTAGGCTGGTGTGCACATCGATTAGAGGAGCTTAAGAATGTAGATAAGATTATTCGACCAGCTTATAATCCGCTGGCACCATACAAGGATTATGTTTCCATTAGTGAGAGGTAACAA
>CAZYCT010000175.1:0-2348 GCA_964646135.1 uncultured Coprococcus sp.
GTCGGGACGCCACAGCACATCTCTATATATTTTACTGCCATTTACCATACTCTACTGTTTCGCCCTAAGTCTGCTTTTTTTATATCTACCACTTCTGCCATAGTCTGACGTACTGTTCGTTCTTACTGGTGTAAAAATTGGTGTAAATGGTGTATTCACCTCCCACTGCGGCAGTTTTCTTAACGAACAACATATTCATTTGAGATGTTTTTTTGTTCCCATTCAGGAAATCGTAATACCTTATCCTACATTCGCTTTTTTATATTCTTCTTTGAAATATGAGTCCAATCCATCAAACTCTGAACGCTTCAGTTCTCTTGTCACATCCGTATAAATGTTAAGAGTTGTGGAAATATCCTTGTGGCCAAGTGTGTCCTGAATTACTTTCACATTCACTCCGGCTTCGCACATTCTCGTCGTGAATGTATGACGTAATGAATGGCAACTGAAATGAGGAAGTAACACTTTCGCATTTTCATTTTTCAATAACTGTTCATCGTTGCAGTCACGGATGATTCTGCGAATTGCCTTATTCAATGTTGATTGATGCTGTGGCTGACCAAAACGATTGATAAAGATAAAATCCGTATATCCATCTACCGTCGCTTCACAATGCAAATCCAATAAATCCTGTTTCTCCTTTTCCATAATGAATGCTTCCTTTACAAAATCGAGCATTGGTACTTGTCTATTACTCGCCGGAGTCTTAGTCGTATTGACATTGAAGTAGCAACCTTTCTTACTACCGTCTGTTCTGTGGTCGTAATAAACAAGTGTATGGTTTACATCAATTACTCCTTCTTCCAAATCAATGTCACACCATCTCAATCCGGTAACTTCTCCGACACGCAATCCTGTACCGAGCATTACTGCAAAAACCGGATACCAATTTTGTGAACTCGGTGTATTCTTCAGATAGTTGAGAAACAAATCTTGCTCCGGTCTTGTTAAACCTCTACGCTTTTCTGTCTGAAAGACATGAGATTTTTTCAGTTCCCTGAGAACATTATCTGATGGATTGTTTCTGAGATAAGCATCATCAACTGCCATATCTAAAATTTGGTGAAGCACCGTATGAACATTATCAATGGTAGCTGCTTTCAGATGTCTTTCATCTGCAAGGTAATTGTAGAACCTCTTAATATCCGACTTTTTCAAAGTCTGCACTCTTACATCACCAATCTGATTTCTAACAAAGGTTTCGTACATATACTTGTAATTCTCAAAAGTATTATTTTTCAACCCTCGCTTTAGTACCTTCCACAACTCGTATAAGTCATTGATTGTGGTATATCGTGCTTCAGCCTTAATTCCGTCGCTTTTGTCTTTTGCAATCTGTTCTTCTTTATAACGAAGTTCGTCTAATGTTTTTCCATAAACATATCTTCTTTTTCCGTTTCCATCCGTCCAACAATAATGATATGTTCCATTTGCTCTTTGCACCTCGCCAGTGCGAAGCACAACTCTTGATTTGTCTTTCCTTTTTTGTGTAGCCATAATACAACCTCCTAAATTTTGAATTGTTTGTCTATAAAATCATCAAACTTCTCACGAACAATACATATCTGAGTACCGTTCATCACTACAAACGGACAATTTTTCTGAAATGCCAACTCTCTCAATTTGATTTGTCCTATTCCGGAATATGCGGCTGCTTCTTCTATGGTCAGCCACTTTTTCTCCCATATAGGGGATTCCGCACTTGTTAGAACATCTCTATACCTTTTGATTTCTTCATCCATTCATATCCCTCCATTCAAATTGAATCCCTTTTATCCAAAAATTCCTCTAATCTTTTTCTCTTAATCAAACGCTTACTTCCAATCCAAAGTACAAACGGACAATCTGCTTGATTTGTCATATCATATAATTTATCTCTGCCGATACTCGTATATTCCGCTGCTTCATCAATAGTCAGATTCGCTTTACACCAAATTGGAATTCTGTTTGCCTTTTCATCTTTGCGGTTCATATGCTGTACCTCCTTCCGTGAATACAGCATAAAGAAAAAAAGGCGATAAGCCAATTATGCGAATCGGCTTATCGCACACTTGACAAAGTCATCAAATTGAGTACATCTTTGCAATATACTCATCAAAGACCCGCCTTTTTATCATTCTTCTGTTTCCAATCCATAAAACAAAAGGGCAATCCTCTCGACTTGTCATATCGTATAGTTTTCCTCTACCGATTCCACTATAAGCTACTGCTTCATCAATAGTTAGATTTAACTTGTGCCACAATGGGACTTCATACTTATCCTGCTTTGGTGTAACTTTGATTTTCTCATCCATTGGTTACACCTTCTTCCCAAGTGCTGTCCTCTTGTCATAAACCACGTAATCATA
>CAZYCT010000176.1:0-2322 GCA_964646135.1 uncultured Coprococcus sp.
CGGTACTTTTTTACAAAATTCAATAATAACCTTTTCATATGTAGGTCTATCTCTGTGAGAATCTACCTGTGTGGTGATATGAGCAATTTGAACCATATAGCGTTTCAACAATATGTGCTTTACTCGAAACCAACGTAATATTTTATTGTCTGGAAGCCCATCTAACGGAAAAATATCAATCCATATATGAGCCTTTCTCGGCTGTTCTGCCAAGTTAATTTCTATCTCTGACTCCAAATCAATAAATTGACTCATGGCAAAATGCCAGTTCGGATCTGTGAATCGATTACAGATTCCATATCCTTTTGGCATATCCTTGCTCAGTAATTCATGAAGCTTATCAAAATCTTTTCTTGGCAATCCTAAATCAATGTCATCATCCCACGGTATAAAACCTTTATGGCGAAGAACGCCAATCAACGCACCACCTGTAAAGTAATACCTTAAATCATGCTCCTCACAATAGTTAATAAGGACGTTCAATGTATTCATTGTTAAGTCTTGCACTTTTTTATTATCTGTCACGCTTAATTACCTTCTTAAAATCAATTTAACATTTCCCATGTTTCTAAATATCTTTGGCAAATATATTCCCAGCTGTATGCATCTTTAATTCGTTTCTTAGCCTTTTGTCCCAACAACTCAATTTCTTCTTTCGGCAATGCATCTGCCTTATCTATCAATGTTGCAAGATTACCATCTTCCTTTGTCCAATAAAGAGCAGCATCTTCAGCTACCTCTCTGTTAAAGCCTACACCCAAAAGAAGATTAAGCTTTGTTGCTCCCAAAGCTTCAAGCAAACTTGGGTTTGTTCCACCCACTTCGTGTCCGTGGAAATAGGCATATGCATTTTCTCGAATCTTTTTTAGTAACTCTTTGTCATAAACTGTGCCAACAAACTTGATTCTCTTGTCTTTGCTAAAATGAAGCTTATTATCTAATTCCGCCAAAAACTTATCATCTTTGGTAGTAATGATTGCAAAATCCTTATCTGTCTTGCTCTTCATAAACTCACGGATCATTGTTTCAAAATTATTTTCCGGCACAAATCTTCCCACTGAAACATAAAACTGATGATCTCGCAAATCGTGCTGTTTAAGCCAATCTGCGTATTTAGAATCATTATCAGCTAAGGTCGAAGGAAGAATATCACTACCATATGCAATAAACGTGGTTTTGGGATTATATTTTTTATAGTCCGCTTGTATATGCTTCTCAATATTTAAACTGTCGCAAATAACCAAATCACTGTGCTTAACCATTCCATATTCAGAAATACGCCAATACTTTCTAACCGGAGCCACATATTTTTTTCTGAGATCCTCTCGTCCGTCAGGGTTGTTACAATATATACCTCCCATTGCATGGATTTTATTGGCAAAATGACCCATTACAGGCCCCACACGAGACGAAAGAACATATACGATTGGATGCTCTATATTATGTTTTTTAATATACTTGCAACAATACTGAAGTGCCTTAATATCGTAGAAGATTGCTTGTGCAGAACCAAGTTCCGGAGATTTGATTTTAAAACAATGTGCATTATGGTAAACGTATTCTGAATCAGATATTCTTTTTGCACCGACCAACTTTGTTTCATCTGTCATTCCCGGCCCATTTGCTTTGCAAGCAATATGGTATTTAATATTTTCATTATTCTGATGGTATTCTGTAAGCTTATCGAGAAATGTTTCATAACCACCATATGTAAAGCCCTTGGCTCCAACAATAAAAACATGCTGCATAAATTTTTCCCTCACACTAATGTCTTTCACAGTATTGGAGTGATATTTGCAAATTGCCTTATTTTTCAGTTACCGCATAATCAATCTATCTTGCAGAAATCACCATACTTTATTTGGGTGTGTAAGCAGTTAATGATTTCCTTGTTTACAATACTCATTTATCAGTGCTTGTTCGCACTATAGAAATAACACCGAGATATTAGCTCTATACTGTAAACAAACTTTCTTTTCGAGCCACGAGAAATAGCCCGAATGAAACTCTCGTTTCACTCAGGCTTGACTACCTCCTGTTCTCATTTTCTATTTCCACATATGGATAATAATTAAGGAATCAACATCATTGGGTGTGTATGTTTAATTCACTAAATATAGAAACCATCAAGCCGCTAAAGGCAGTAGATTTCAACGGGAGTACTCTCTCAACCATATGCGAAATAGACTTTTCAAGAAGATGGTCAAGCCGTCAAAACGCTGTATTTATGCGGTGTTTTCTGGTTTAACCATATAATATCTTTCCAGCCATCCGGATTCAGATATATCACGCCGCCCAGATTATGAATTTTGCGATAAAAAT
>CAZYCT010000177.1:0-2202 GCA_964646135.1 uncultured Coprococcus sp.
AAATGACAAAAATCGATTCTCCATACCGCATAATTTTTTGTAAGGTGTTAAAAAGAGATGTACAGAAATTTGAAGAAGCTATAGAGAAATTAAAAGCTAGAATGCTTTTGCTGGGATATACGGATTATATTGATGTCTGTGGTGAGATAGAAGGAATATTATTCTAAGCAGAGGTTCATCTGGGGTGTATTGAATCCGGTGACACGAAGTGTGCCTAGTGGAAAGACTTATAATCGCGAAAAAGATAAACAGGAAAGACGAAGAATCGGCAGAGAATTCAGGGAAGGATTTGATGTCGATTTTTATATTGCCATAAATGTTTACAAGAAAAGAGTATAAAGTTGGATAAAACTTTTATACTACAAGTTCAATGACGAAAGGCATAACCTTTTGTAAAATTATTTTAGATAGTTTTGCGGGAGGTTTTACTATGGAAAAGAGAAAATTAGCGTCTATTCAGTATGTGCATCATGTGACACCGATTGAAGGTGCGGATAAAATAGAATGTGTACATGTGTTAGGGTGGAAATGTGTAGCTAATAAGGGGCAATTCCATGTTGGGGATCATTGTGTTTACATGGAAGTGGATTCTTTCTTGCCGGTTTGTGAACAATTTGAATTTTTGCGAAAAAGCAGTTATAAAAGAAATGAAATATTGGGAGAAGGGTTTCGATTAAAAACGCAAAACTTTAGAGGACAAATTTCTCAAGGGCTAGTTCAGCCTTTATCAATTTTAGGAGAAGGGGAATATCAGTTAGGAGAGGATGTGACAGAACTTCTTGGAATCAAAAAATGGGAAGTTGAGGAGCGCGTGACAAACAGTGGGACTGTAATTGGAGAATTTCCACCTGCGATTCCGAAGACTGACGAATTGCGCGTACAGTCTTATCCGGAATTGATTGAGGAATTCAAGAAGGTGTCTCAATATTATATTAGTACAAAAATGGATGGAACAAGTGTCACTATGTATTGGAAAGATGGCCATTTTGGCGTATGTGGCAGGAATTATGAATTTGCTGACGATGGTAAATGTGCTATGTGGGAATATGCACATAAAAAGAAAGTACAAGAACGTCTAGAAGAATATAAAATCGGAAATATTGCAATTCAAGGCGAGTTTTGTGGACCGGGAATACAGAAAAATAGGTTAGGTCTTTTAAGGCCAGAATGGTTTGTATTTACTGTAATTGACTTAGATACAAACAGAAGATATTCATTGGACAAAATGCAGGTGTTATGCGAGATGCTATTGTTAGATACTGTTCCAATAGAAGAAGTTGAAAGGGATTTTATATATAGCAGTGTGGAAGAATTGCTGGAAAGAGCGAAAGGAAAATATGATTCTGGAAAAAACAAAGAAGGTATTGTAATACGTTCTGTTGAACCAGTATATTCTCCGACAATTAGGGGACCGTTGTCAATGAAGGTATTAAACAATGAATATTTACTGAAGGAGTAATATAAGTCGAGAAGAAGGAAGAGATGTTATGATTTACTTTACCAGTGATTTGCACTTGGGACATGAATCGGTGATCAGCATGCAGAATCGTCCATTTACAAATGCAGATGAGATGAACCGTGTATTGATTGAAAATTACAATTCAGTTGTACATAAAGATGATACGGTGTATCTGCTTGGAGATATTTGCTTTCGCATAGGTGTAGAAAAAGCCAACGAATTGATTGCATCATTAAAAGGGAAAAAGTACTTAATCCAGGGAAATCATGATAAAAAATACGATAAAAATTTGTTTGAAGATATCAGAGACTTTATGACGATATCTGTGAATGGACTACATATTTCGTTAATGCATTATCCGATGCTGGCATGGCCAAGAAGCCACTATGGAAGCATTATGCTGCATGGACATATTCATTCGGATGGGAGCTACAATATGAACAACAAAAAGGCTGGTATCAAGCGATATGACGTAGGGGTGGATGCAAATGGTTATATGCCAGTATCGATTAAACAGATAGAAAACTTCCTAAAGTTACAGGAATAATTTTGTAGAAGAAAAGAGTCAATGAACAATAAAGACGAAGAATCGGCAAAGAATTCAGGGGGGAGGATTTGATGCCGATTTATTTTGATTATTGACATAGCCGAACGGCAAAGAATATAATGAAAAAATAAATTAGCCGAACGGCATAAAAATATTTACAAACAATAATTTTTGCCGAACGGCATATTTGGAGGCG
>CAZYCT010000178.1:0-2194 GCA_964646135.1 uncultured Coprococcus sp.
CAAATAGATAATGTAATAACAAATATAAAAAAAATCAATTTCACTATTGATGCTTTTTGTGGTATGGTGAGACAGTGTTGTCCATGGAACACAAGTATATGTACATTTAGACAAAATTAAAAAAAGGTGTGGAGAGAAAAAATATGGAAAAGAAAGCAAGTGGAAAGGCGTTATTGCCTTTAGGTGTCTTTGTTGGCGTGTACCTTGCAGTAGGTATCGTTCTTCAGATGCAGGGAGTTGAGATGGCATTCTATCAGTTGCCAGCTCCAGTTGCAGCTCTTATTGGTGTTATTGCAGCATTTATTTTATTTAAAGGATCTATTGATGAAAAATTAAGCACTTTCTTAAAAGGATGTGGAAATGAAGACATTATGATTATGTGCTTCGTATTCTTATTCGCGGGTGCTTTCACAACTGTATCAAGTGATATGGGTGGTGTTGACGCTGTTGTTAACCTTGGTATGACTGTAATTCCACCACAGTTTGTTGCTGCAGGTATCTTCGTGATTTCAGGTCTTATCGGACTTGCGACAGGTACATCAGTAGGTACAGTAGTAGCTGTTGTTCCTATCGGTCTTGGACTTGCTGAAGCAGGGGGACTTAATCCTTACTTAGTAGTAGCTTCTGTAATCAGTGGTTCTATGTTCGGTGATAACTTGTCAATGATTTCTGACACAACAATCGCTGCAACAAGATCACAGAACGTAGACATGAAGGCAAAATTCCAGGCAAACTTCATGATTGCTGTTCCAGCAGCATTGATCACAGTTGTATTACTTCTTATCTTCGGAAGACCAGAAGTAGTGCCAGAAGTTCAGTCATACTCATTTGATATTATTAAAGTTATTCCATATGTATTCGTATTGGTAGCTTCATTGATTGGATGGAATGTATTCCTTGTACTCGCAGGTGGCGTATTCCTCTCAATCGGAATCGGTGTTGCAACAGGATCATTCACATTCCTCGGTGCAGCAGGAAGCGTATATAATGGATTCTCAGGAATGTTTGAAATCTTCTTACTTTCTATGATCATGGGTGGTCTTGCAACTATGGTTCAGGAAGAAGGCGGAATCGAATGGATTCTTCAGAAAGTTAAAAAGCTTATCAAGGGAAGAAAATCAGCAGAAGTTGGTATCGCAACAATGGCTTCTTTAGCAGACGTTGCTACAGCTAACAACACAGTTTCTATTCTTATCTGTGGACAGGTTGCAAAAGAACTTAGCGAAAGCTATGATGTAGATCCAAAGAGAACAGCATCGTTGCTCGATATTTTTGCTTGTGTATTCCAGGGAATTATTCCTTACGGTGCACAGATCCTTATGGGATGCGCACTTATTGAGAACTTAAATAGCCCATTCCAGGTAATCTCACTTTGCTGGTATCAGTACATTGTAGTAATTGTTGCAATTATTTCCATCTATGTGGGATTTGGAAAGAAAAAAGAAGCGTAGATATTAATTGGGAAGTGGAAATATGATAGAGAAATACCTTAATGGTTTAGAAATAAAAAAAGATGAACTGACAGCGATTGAGCGTGATAAATTACTCAGCGAAGGAAAAGAAGTTGATCGTATCATGTGTTGCCTGGATACAGGTGAGACATTAGCCCCTATGATAAATTCAACTTTAAAAGAGTACTACTTTTCTTCAGAAAAGATGCTTCAATTAGAAGAGTATATTTATGAAACGTTTCATTCTGACGGTGCAGGAGTTTCTTGCACCCTTCGCGGAATGGCAGAAGCCATGGGTGCGAAAGTAAAATATTCTGATTATAATGTGGCGCAGATTGAAGAGCATGCATTGACACTTGATCAGGCAGAATATGCAAAACTAGTAGATATCGATAAAGATGGCCGTCTTCCGATTATTTTAAAAGGTGTGGAACTGGTAAAGGCAAAACTGGGAGATAAAGTGCCAGTAAGTGCGACAGTGACAGGACCATTTACAATTGCGGCGATGGCTGTAGGTACAGAACAGCTTTTGATTGGTACAAGAAAGTGTCCAGATAAAGTAAAACAGTTAATGGAAATTATTGTTGAAAATAATAACCGTTACATTAGAAGACTTCTGGATATCGGTGTGGGAATCGGTTTTGCTGATCCAGTAAGTTCAACATCTTTGATTAGTGTAAAACAATATAAAGAATTTTCACTGCCATATTTCCAGAAAAATGTTGATTTTATTAAGAAAAATG
>CAZYCT010000179.1:0-2141 GCA_964646135.1 uncultured Coprococcus sp.
TAGTACCATAGGTCAACAATTTTTAGAAATATTTTTGCCCCTGTTTCACCTAAGAAACAAGGGCATATGAGAAAGAATCGGCACAACACAGCCGGCAACAGGTTTTCACAAGGGCATGTTTTGTTTTCCCTGTTTGCATGATACACCATAACACAGGGCAACCATGTCATTCAATGTGTTTTTTATGTCATTTTGCGGCATTTTGGGATTTCCTGCGAAAAATCATGTCTTTTCCTAGCGTCTTACGAACTATTCTTCTTTCGTCCTTCTATTCCACATTTTAGTCGCTTCAATTTTTGTCGTATGTCCTGCTGTCAAATAACAGCAGTATGGAGTAGTGAGACATATTTTCCATATTTACCGCCTTTTTCGTAATAACCGGCTTTTCCTCCGCAAAACGGACATGGCTTTAATTTTTCACGCATTCTTCCTCCTTTTTGCTTGCTCAGCTTCCAACATTTCTTTGTATTCTTCCTCAAAATCCAGCAGTGCATATCCATTTAACTTCTGAATGTGTCTCACTGTATACGGGTGATCTAACGCATTTTCCGCAATTTTTTCCCAGCTCATCAGATGGATATATCTGCAATTTAAGATGATCATGTACTTCTCGTTCTTCAATTCATTGATTTCGCAGGATACTTTCATCCGGAACTGCATCAATTCCCCAATCTGCTGATCAATCTTATGTTCGATTTCATCCAAACGGCTATACAATTCTCCAATTTTATCCATTTTTCTTGATGTTTGCACCCGCTCGCCCCCGCCAGCTCTGCTGAGCCCGAAAGAATAAAGCATATCCTCAACACTTGCCTTGTCTCGGCGGAGATTTTTTATTTTTGCATCTTTCTGTTTCACCTGCTCCAAATATTCCTTTGCAGTCATTAAGTCAGCCCCTCCTAAACAATCATTTGACATTTTCATCACGCCCGATATATAATCGAGTTACCAGTTTATTTCCGTGAGTCCTTGTCTGAATTCAGCAGGGGCTTACTTTTTTATTCTTCTGTTTCTACAGCGTCCGGTCCTTCTCCATACTTTTCCGCACACACTGCGCTATCGGGATATAAAAACAAACATGCCCCTTCTGTTATCGTACATTCCCAGCCGTGATATTCATCTGTTCTCACGGCACAACTGCACCCTTTTGCTTTTCCTGTTTTCTTAGATTCCATATGCTTGCCCCTCCTCAAATTTTCTTGCCACCATGTTTGTATGGTCTCAGCCTGTTATATTCATTTTTCTTTTCCAGGCACGTTTCAATATCAATCCCTGCAAATGCACAAAAATCCAAAATTCTCAGAATTACGTCTGCCAGTTCTACCGGAATCCCCTGTGCTGCTTTTCCATTTGCGGAATAATATATTTCCTGCGGCAGCAATCCTTTTCTGTATTCTTCCAATGCTTCTGACAGCTCGCTATGGCACAGAGCAATCACTTCTGGAAAAGACGGCTCATTTTCCCACCATCCATGATCTACAGCAATCTGATGCACATCTTTCGCAAAATCGTTCAGTCGCATCTTTTTTTCTTCCGGTTTTCTATTATCTAGCTTCACTTTTCTTTTTCCTCCTAAACATCTGCGCACACTGACATGTTGCAAAATGTGATATGTACCCATGCCCGTCTGCGTATTCTGGTCTTTCCTGTATCGTTCCTGCAACTACCTTGCCATTCGGAAGAATGATTCTGTCTTTCCCTCCATCATGAGCCTTATAATATACAAATTGTGGATTGCAAGGCATTTTCTTTCCTCCGATTGTATCTATCCACAAAATCTGCATTCCACAACTGCGGCATGTGCCGAACTGATTACTCTTTCTCATCATTATTTAATCCTCATACCCATAACCATCATCGTCTATAGCTTCTGTATTGCCGCCTGCTGCGTTTTCTTCTTCCTGCTCTGTACATTCTCTGTATTCTGCATCAATCACGTCTGAATCGCTTCCAAGCACATTGTTCATATCCTCCGGAGCTGGGCCTTCCAGCATTAGATTTTCTCCAATCATAGCTGCTTCTTCTTTTGCTTCTTCTGCAGTTCCATTGATAACATCACTGTATTCAGGGTCAAAGATACTTGCTTGCATTCCATCTGATACGTATTTCAGAACATAACGATTCAGTTCATCATCATAGAC
>CAZYCT010000180.1:0-2135 GCA_964646135.1 uncultured Coprococcus sp.
GAAGTGTCTGCATTTTTGATTTTTTATTTTATCCTTTTGAAAAATAAAACCGCATTAGTACAGCTTTGCACCTGCCGGAATGTGATCATCTACCATCAGAAGATGAAGTTTTTCTTCTCCCTCTTCCTCATGGATCGCACTCAGGAGCATACCGCAGGATTCAATTCCCATCATTGCACGAGGCGGAAGATTTGTGATCGCGATCAGTGTCTTGCCTACCAATTCTTCCGGCTCATAATATTCATGAATTCCGCTTAAGATGGTACGGTCTGTGCCTGTTCCGTCATCCAGTGTAAACTGAAGAAGTTTCTTGGATTTCTTTACAGCCTCACAAGCTTTTACTTTCACAGCTCTGAAATCAGATTTGCTGAATGTCTCAAAATCAACTGCTTCCTCAAACAAAGGTTCTACCTTTACTTTAGAGAAGTCAATTACTTCGACTGGCTCTGCATCTTTTGCAGCAGTGCTGAAATCTGCCTGTGCAGCGTTGTTTGCTTCATTCTTTGCAGCTCCGAGTGTTTTCATCGTCGGGAAGAGCAGCACATCTCTGATCGCTGCGCTGTCTGTCAGAAGCATACACATACGGTCAATTCCAAATCCAATTCCGCCTGTCGGTGCCATACCGAGTTCCAGTGCGTACATGAAATCCTCGTCTGTTGTATTTGCTTCTTCATTACCCATTGCAAGCAATTCTTCCTGTGCTTTGAAACGCTCTCTCTGATCGATCGGGTCATTTAACTCAGAGTATGCATTTGCCATCTCCCAGCCATTCATAAAGAACTCGAAACGCTCTACATATTCCGGATTCTCTGGTTTTTTCTTTGTCAGCGGAGAGATTTCGATCGGATGATCCATAACAAATGTAGGCTGGAGCAGATGCTCTTCTACAAACTCTTCAAAGAAGAGGTTCAGGATATCACCCTTCTTATGCATTTCTTCGTATGCTACATGATGTTCATCCGCTGCTTTTCTTGCATCTTCCAGTGTATGGATTTCATTCCAGTCTACACCTGCATATTTCTTAACTGCGTCTACCATTGTAATACGCTCGAATGGCTTTCCAAGATCCATCTCAATGCCATTGTATACAATCTTTGTTGTACCAAGCACTTCCTGTGCTACATGACGATAGAGATTTTCTGTCAGATCCATCATTCCATTGTAATCTGTGTATGCCTGATAAAGCTCCATCAAAGTAAATTCCGGATTATGTCTTGTATCACAGCCTTCGTTACGGAATACACGGCCGATCTCATATACACGCTCCAGACCTCCAACGATCAGTCGCTTTAAGTAAAGCTCCAGAGAAATACGAAGCTTGAAATCTTCGCCAAGTGCATTTGAATGTGTTACAAACGGTCTTGCCGCAGCACCGCCCGCATTGGATACGAGCATCGGAGTCTCTACTTCAATGAATCCCTGTCCGTCGAGATACTTACGAATTGCACTGATGATTTTGGAACGCTTAACGAATGTATCTTTTACTTCCGGGTTCATGATCAGGTCGATATATCTCTGACGGTAACGCATATCAGTATTGGTCAGTCCATGATATTTCTCCGGAAGAATCTGAAGACTCTTGGAAAGAAGATCGATTTTCTCTGCATGAATCGAAATTTCGCCTGTTTTTGTCTGGAACACAAAGCCTTCGATACCGATAATATCTCCGATATCCATCTTTTTGAATGCCTTATATGCTTCTTCTCCCAGACTGTCTCTTGCAACGTAGGACTGAATATTTCCTTCCAGATCCTGAATATTGCAGAATGAAGCCTTACCCATCACACGTTTGGACATCACACGTCCTGCTACGCGAACGGTTTTCTCATTGAACTGTTCAAAATTATTTTTGATCTCCATGCTGTGATTTGTTACATCATATTTTGTAATCTCAAACGGGTTCTGTCCGTTTTCCTGAAGCTCTGCAAGCTTCTCACGGCGAACCTTTAAAAGCTGATTTAAATCGACATTCTGCTCCATCTTCTGTTCTTTCTTCTGCTCTGCCACGTTTAACACTCCTTCTATCACAACCTGTTTTCTCGTTTCTGCTTTTGTCTGTCTTTTCCTGACACATTAAAAGCCTGTATCTGCCTGTCTAATTCAAGAATAGTACTTAAATAGATCTCTGAATCTCA
>CAZYCT010000181.1:0-2098 GCA_964646135.1 uncultured Coprococcus sp.
CTTTTGATATTGGATTTTGCAACAAAATTGCAACAAATTTGCAATAGCATAATGCTGAATAGTGCGTAATAATGCAGATTTCAGTTATATGTGGTGAATTCAATTTCATAAATTTTGTATCTTAAGGACACTTTCCAAGTGAAAATTTGGAAGTGTCCTTTTTTGTGTTGTAGTCAAAATATTATGAATTGGAGGATTGCAATATGAGCAATACAGCGTTAGGAGCAGAAAACAAAAATATATTTTTTATCAGCGATGCACATGAGAAATTCTACTATGAGAAATTAAAAGAAGTAAGGTATCAGGACGTATATCACAAAGCACTTGTATATTGTCTTGGTATCAGCAATGACACAAGAAGAAATGTGAAAAAGATTTATGATTTTAAGACAGGCTGCGTAAAAACGGAGTGCCTGCATGAAGGCTGGCAGACCAGCGGTAGCGTAAAAGTAGTCAGAATGGCGTTTAACCTATATTGCAATGGTACACCGAGTGTTTCTGACTATGAAGATAATGAGGAACAGATAGACGAGTGCAAACAGTACACGGTGGAAGAATTGTTCTGCTGTACCTATGCACCATATTTTTGGCAGGCGGTACAGATTCGGTATCCGGAATACGCAGTTTATAACCGGGAACTGTATGGCATGTTTGGAGGAAAAGACTAATGTTAAAGGTCAGATTGATGGGAACCAAAAACGATATTAAATGGTTTGGGAAGATATTACAGAGAAATCCCAAGGTTGAAGTAACGGAGTTTTCGGATTTGTACCAGAATAAAGGTACAAAGAAGTTTTATAGAGCGTATGTAGAAGTAAAAAAGAGCAATGTAGAAGAAAAATAGCAGAAGAGGAGAATGTATCATGTGTAAAATAATAGCAATCGCAAATCAGAAAGGTGGCGTTGGTAAGACCACCACAACAAGTAACTTAAGGTCAGATTGGAATTCAACTGAGAAATTTAGTACATTTATCATGCAGTAATGTTAATTTATGTGATAGAATGATGATTAGCAATATATCTTGCATAGGATGAAATTTGCTGAACATAGTGCTATATTATTGGGGTTGCTTATAGGCGATTAAAAATTGAAATGAAAAGAGGGATTGTATGACTATAAAAATTGAAGACTTTCTGAGAAAAATTTCATTGCCTAAAAGATATTTTAAAGATTATTTTGATATTTGTGAAAAATACAAAGATGAGACGGATGCATATTTGAAGTTATTAAAGCAGATTGATGGCAGTGAATTTGAAAAAGAGAAACAAGAAAAGATTCAGCAAGCACTAACTGTGGTAAAAAAGGATGTTAAAAGAAATATCGCTTCTATAAAAAGAGTCTTTAACTATTATGAAGGTGCAAATCCCCAAGCTGCTCAAAAAGAAATGGATGTTATGATGGCTCGAATGAAAGAAAGTTTATTTATAGCATCTATTGATGATTGGATAATAGTCAATGTTAAAGATGTATCCTTTCGGACACAGTTGAGGATTACTCCGAGAAGGCAATTTTATAGAGTACGGGCAGTGGAAGCAGAAACATCTGAAATACAAAATAATCCTGATGAGCTGTTCCATATTCCATTATCGAAGAAGGCTTTTACCAATAATGAAAGATTTAGCTTAGCTGGTTTTCCGAGCTTGTATCTTTCTTCAATGCTTCCATTGGCATGGCAAGAGTGCGGTTATCCAAAGAAATATTATTTTTCTGAATTTCAATATGAAAAATTGTGCAAGCCAATAGGTATTCGTCAACTAGAGGATGAACTTAGATTTTTAGCTTTATATTCACCAGACGAAATCTATTTATGGGGATCTTCTGTAAAGCATAGTGATTTTGACTTATGGTTAGAAGTGATTGTACAGTATATGAAGCAATACCCTTTAATCTTGGCATGTGCATTTGTTAACCATAGTGGTAAGGTATCCTATAAGCAAGAATACGTTATTCCACAGATATTAATGCAATGGGTTCAAAGGAATAATACAGTGGTTCAAGGCATTTCATATTTTACTTGCGTTGATTTAAGTATGTTTAATAGTAGTTGGTGTGCATATAATATTGTTATGATATTGTCAATATTGGTTTACACTTTTT
>CAZYCT010000182.1:0-2082 GCA_964646135.1 uncultured Coprococcus sp.
ATTATGCAGTTATGTGTTATATCGGCAGAAGCGGGGACTGGCCGTGGCTGAATTATGGTACATGGAGAGTCAAAAAGACAGAAGACGGACCATACGGAGACGGCAAATGGAGATGGATTATTTTTGATTTAAATTCTCCCGGTTTCAGCACAGATTTGGATTCGATACAATATGTCATGGATAATGATGAGATGTTCAAAAATATGATGACAAATGATAGCTTTCGTGCGCAACTGATTCAGAGAATGGAAGAACTTATGGATACAGTGTTTGATGCTGAAGTCATGAGCGAGTGGCTTGACGAGTATCAGAATTTTATGGCAGAGCCCATGAGGGAGAACGACAGGCGTTTCTTCGGAGATGCTTCTTTAGAAGAATTTTATAAAGAGATTGAGAAACAGAGAACCTTTTATGAAGAAAGAAAATCATATTTGCTTCCTATATTGGATAGCTATAAATAAAAGATTTGGAGCATAAAATATGTCTAAAGTACTTAGAAATTCCAATCATGAATTGTTAAGAATTATTGCCATGTATATGATTATATTTATTCATGCAAACATGTACCTTGGCTATTTTTGTACCGGAGAAATCAGATGGTTTCTTAATGGAGTTGTAAACGGAATCTGTAATATAGGTGTTTCATGTTTTATCTTAATATCCGGTTATTATGGCGTGAAGTTCAGTGTACAAAAGCTGATAAAAATGGAGTGTATGATGATTTCATATTCTCTGCTGGAACTGATAATTCTTTGTTTAGTATTTCCTGAGCAGATGCAGGGAGTAGCACTTCTGGAACAGGCAGTGAAGTCATTATTTCCCTTTATTACGAGAAAGTACTGGTTTTATTCCTGCTATGTATGTCTGTTTATTTTGAGTGGTTATATTCAAAAGTTTATTGAAAATCTGAAGCAGAAGGATTTCGAGCGTTTGCTGTTAATTCTCATTATGTTGTTCAGTGTATTACCCACCATATTTTATTTTGAGGTGATACCGGACAACGGCAAAGGCTTTGTACAAATGGTAATGGTATATATGATTGGCCGTTATATTCGAATGTACAAAGATGTCTCGATATCAATGAAGAAAGCAATTCCGTTGTTTGTGATTTTGTGGGGGATAAATGGGATAAGTCACGAATTCCCGATTCAAATCGGCGGTATTTATCATCATCTGTGCAAAGATAACAGTATTACGAACATTATGATGGCGGTAATTTTGTTTTATTGTTTCAAGAAGTGCACGTTCAGTTCAAAGATGATAAATAAGGTGGCAACATATATTTTTGCAGTATTTGCACTGAACAACACTTTAATAAATGCAACAATGAAAATTTTGAGCGGTAACGGCTTGGCTGCGTTGGAAAATATCGGTGGTTTTTTGGTGCTGGCAGGTGTTGTGTTGCTGATTTTAATTATATGCCTGCTTATCGGAGTTGTGAGAGAAGGTTTGCTTTCACGGGTGGATCAAAAACTCGGAACCATGGCAACCGGTATAATTAATAAAATATTGACCACTAAAGGGGCAGATTAATCTGCTCTTTTTTATTTGTCTTTTGGTAGAGGGAATTGGTGATGAAAATACACTAAAAGAATGAAAAAATGGAAGAAATTGTAAAAATGTCCTGTAACAGGACAAGTCTGTTAGGATAATATAATAAAATACTTGTGTCAACTATTCAAATTGGAGAGGAAGAATGGCACGAGTAATCGATTGTACAGTTCAAAATGTTGTAGGAAACAAAATAAAAAAATTACGTTTGGAAAAGCATATGAGCCAGAAAGAATTATCGGAACGTTTGGAAACATATGCTATTTACGTGTGCAGAGGTTCTGTTTCGAGAATTGAAAGACACGAGCGAACTGTGACGGATTATGAGTTGAAAGCCATTGCAAAAGTGTTTGAAGTCCCTATTCATGAATTATTTGAGGAAGATGTCGAGGAAAAGAACAAATAGTCAGATTTCGGTATAATATAGGAAAAGTATAATTACGTAAAATTTAATCATAGTATTACCAAAAGAATTTTGGGGAGCATAAAGCTATGAGTAATATTTATGATGGAATTTTACGGAGATTGGTT
>CAZYCT010000183.1:0-2000 GCA_964646135.1 uncultured Coprococcus sp.
AAGAGGAGCTATTGCTCCATAGATAATTACTTATCTATTTTGCAACAGCCCCTTAATTTAAACTGCAAGTCAGTTTTACTGTATCTGTTTCATATAAAATCGATTCATTGTCCCGTGCAAAACACAATCGGGTTTTTCAATCAAATGGAATCCCTTTCTTTCGTAAAGTCGAATCGCTGCATCCAAATTTGTATGTGTTTCTAAATATAACTGTCGATAGCCCAACTTCTGTGCATAAGACTCTGCTTTTTCAAGCAGCATACGCCCAAGTCCCTTTCCTTTGGCTTCATCAACAAGATATAGTTTCTGGATCTCTGCACATTTTTCAAAGCCCAAAAATTCCGCAATTCCTATTCCGCCAATTACCTTTCCACTTTCATCTTCCATAACAAAATAAGCTCTTTTTGCAGGATTTTCTTCATAATATCGACTCAAATGCTCTAATTCAGGATCAAAATAAGCTGTTCCTGGTATATTCAAATGATATTTCTCAAGATTCTTCCTGACAATTTCCGCCATTTCTGCATTATCTTCTTCTCTTATTGCGCGTATCTGATTCATGATGTCCCTCCAGTCCTATCTCTATTCTTCACCACAGATTTCATTCCCTCTTTACAACTGACACCTTACTTTCTGCCTTCTTTCTCCCATGCACCAGATCTATAAAACATAAGAGAAAGAATTGTCGCAACGCTCCAGCCAATCGGCCATGCACACCAGATTCCTGTCGCCCCCAATATGGTTTGTGACAGTGCAATCGCACATCCAACTCGCAAAATCAAGTCAGTAAATGTTGCAATCACAAATTTTCCCATCATTCCGGCACCACGCAAAATACCATCTGCGACCAATTTTACTGAAATCACAAAATAAAACGGCGACAAAATACGCAAGAAATTTACACCTGTCTGCAATGCAAGTTCCGTAGGCTGGTCAATGAAGAAATACAAAATCCATTTACCTGCAAAGAAGTAAAGGACAAAAAACGGCGCACTTAACATCCACACCATTTTAATTCCAGCCTTCAATCCTTCTTTAACTCGTGGCAACTTCCCAGCTCCTATATTCTGCGCTGCGTAATTAGAAATTCCGTTACCCAATGTTGTAAAAGAAGTAACTACTAAATTATTTAATTTTACAGATGCGGAATAACCAGCAATCACGCTGGCACCAAACCCATTGATGACTCCTTGTATGATAATATTTCCAACTGAAATAAAACTTTGTTGAAGAATACTTGGCACTGCAACTATCATAATTCGCTTAAAAATATCTAAAGAAAACAATGCTGCCTTCTGTGTTTCAATGGTCTTCAATCTCCGAAATACAACAGCAACAGCAAAAATACAGCTGATACCCTGGCACAGGAATGTTGCCCAAGCTACCCCCGACACACCCATATGTAATGTTGTCACAAACAAAATATCGACTGCAATATTAGACATTGATGACACTGCCAAAAAGTAGAATGGTGTTTTCGAATCTCCTAAGGCTGAAAATATCCCCGTCGCTATATTATAAAAAAACACAAATGGAAGTCCCCAAATATATATATCAAGATATGTTTTCGAATCTGCCATCAACTCTTGCGGCGTGTGGATCATCTTAAGCATTCCATCACAAAAGAGTATTCCAAAAGTCATAAGCATAATGCAGATTACTGCGCTACTAATCATCGCTGTATGAACCGCAGTTTTCATTTCTTCGTATCGTTTTGCTCCAAAAAACTGTGAAACAATCACAGAACATCCCATATTGCATCCGAAAGCAAACGCTATAAAAATCAAAGTAATTTCATAGCTGTTTCCTACGGCAGCCAATGCATTCTCACCAATAAACTTTCCTGCCACAAAACTGTCTGCAATATTGTAAAGCTGCTGAAATACAATACTTCCGAATAAGGGAATACAAAACGTCCATAATACCCTTTCCGGCTTTCCAACCGTTAAATCATTCATCATTTTCATCCACTTCCCTTCGACTTATGATAATACGCTCAT
>CAZYCT010000184.1:0-2000 GCA_964646135.1 uncultured Coprococcus sp.
CAGGATACCTAACCGATACGGAATCAGCAGTTCAAAAATACATCACTGGCTGATGGAGGGAAGAAGATGGCGAACAAAAGAATGTTTTCAATGCTAATCATAGATAGTGATTCGTTTCTGGACATGCCGGCTTCAACGCAATGCTTATACTTCCATCTCAACATGAGGGCCGATGATGATGGATTTGTTGGGAATCCAAGAAGAATCATGCGTTCTGTCGGTGGGAGCGAAGATGATCTGAAGATTCTTATAATGAAGCGTTTTATTCTGTGCTTTGATGATGGTGTTATCGTAATTAAACACTGGCGTATGCACAATTGCATATCCCAGAACAGATATCATGAAACTCAATATATAGACGAGAAAAAAATGCTTAAGATCAAAGAAAATAAGGCATATTCGTTGAATTCCGGAGAGCCTTTAAATGATAGCAAGGTGATTGCTTCGCAGAGTGGGACGAAAGAATTGCCAGTCTTAGAATGTGATGAAGTACCAGATGAAACGACAACAGGTCGGAATAAATATCCGGCAGGATTCGAAGAATTCTGGAAGGAATATCCAAGAAAAGTTGACAAGGGAAATGCTTATAAGAAATACCAGGCACGTATCAAGAGTGGTTATTCACCAGAACAACTATTGATGGCCGCACGGAATTACCGCATGGAATGCATGAGAGAGCATACACCGGATAAGTACATAAAACATGCAAAAACTTTTCTTGGTGATGCCACTCCTCTGGAAGATTATCTTCCGAAAAAAGATGAAACAAGAACAAATACTGAGGAAGGACCAGATTTTTCAAAATACTTGTAGGAGGTGAAAAAGTGGAAGTAGCACAGTATCTTCCGTCTGGAGAAAATAAAACACTGCTGAAAGATGGAGATTATCAGGATGAAAACGGGATTTGGCATTGCGGTGATTGTGGAAAACCAAAACAAAAACGAATTGATAACGAATTCATGCATAAGGTTGTCTGGTGTATCTGCGACTGTGAAGCAAAGGAACTTGCCGAAGAACGCAAGAAAAAAGAGCAGGAAGAAATTGCGATGAGTATCAGCAATCTTAAGGACAGTTCTATGATGGCCGATAAATTCAAGAGAGCTACGTTTGAAAAATACTATTTGCGAGAAGAAAATAAAAAAGCATTTCAAGTGGCAAAAAAATACGTTGCTGACTTCACCACGATGAGGACTTACGGACATCCGAAGACTGGTGAAAAAAATGTAGGCTTGGTCTTTTACGGACAAGTAGGGACCGGCAAGAGTTACACGGCAGCATGTATAGCAAATGCACTTATGGAGCAAAACATACCGGTTATCATGACCTCTTTTGTGAAGATATTGCAGGATATAAACGGAGAGGAAGATGAAGCGAGGTATATCAAAATATTAAACAGCTGCTCGTTGTTGATAATAGATGATCTGGGAGCGGAAAGAAACACAGATTATGCACTGGAAAAAGTCTACAACATCATTGACAGCCGTGTAAGAGCTGACAAACCAATGATTTTGACTACCAATATTTCATTTGATGAAATGATGAGCAATCCGGACATTCGATATCGCAGGATTTACGATAGAATTCTGGAGCATTGTATTCCGGTGGAGATGCCAGGAAAATCACTCCGGATTATAAGAGCAGCACAGAGACAACGGGTATTACAGGATTATTACAACGAATAGAGGGTGAAAGAATGGACGCAATACAAAGAGTTGGAGAGGAAATTCGCAGAGTGCGATTACAGATGAATATGACGCAGAAGGAATTTGGTGAAATGATTGGAAAGAGCGAGAGCCAGGTTGGAGCTTATGAGACAGCTCGAACAGCCCTTTCATTAGATATTCTGTTTAAAATTGCAGAAGTGGCCAATGTTCCTCCGGAAGAATTACTGACTGGTGTTCCAGAGAAAAACGGGTGGGATTTTGAAATGAGAATATATAACCTGGAGGACAGAAAGAGTGTCATGACAATTCTTGGCGTGAACGGATATGACGTAGGGC
>CAZYCT010000185.1:0-1982 GCA_964646135.1 uncultured Coprococcus sp.
ATACATATTTATTATATCATATATCCTTTGATTTGTCAATCCCATGGGTGTCGAAAATGTGTACAATTTCGTCGTTTTTTCGATACTTACAAGATTTTTCTTAACAATCTATTATTTTTGTTTGTTGTGCCCATTTTGAGAAGGTCGATCTCGAAACCCCCAATAGCTCTGCTGCTTTAGAAGCTGTTATGCGATCTTCTTTCCAGTCAGAATAAATTTCCAAATAATTCTCAGGTTTTATACATTCTGGTCTTCCGAACTTCACATTACGTTCTTTTGCTGCAGCAATACCTTCTCTTTGTCTTTGCTTAATGAACTCACGCTCGGTCTGAGCAACATAACTGAGCAGTTGTAATACAATGTCAGAGATCAAAACACCGGTAAGATCTCTTCCCTGTCTAGTATCCAAAAGTGGCATATCCAGAACAACAATTGCAAGATCTTTTTCTTTGGTCAACAATCTCCATTGTTCTAAAATCTCATCATAGTTTCTTCCAAGTCGGTCTATGCTCTTGATCACAAGAGTGTCGCCTGGCTTCATTTTTTTTACCAGTTTCTGATATAATGGCCGCATAAAATCTTTACCAGATTGTTTTTCGACCACCATATTCTTATTCGGAACACCAAATTCTCTCATAGCATGCACCTGCCGATCCTCGTTTTGCTCCTTTGATGACACACGGATATAGCCGTAAATTTTCGTTTCCATATTGTTCCTCCACATAATTTTCGTTACTATAATATTGTACCGCATATCATTAGAAAAACCGTTACAACACGGCATGTAATATTTATCATAACATACTATTATAGCAATGCAATTACATTATACTCCTACATCTCATTATGTAATTGTATTACCATTATTTATTATAATGCTATTGCTGTGTTTATGTCAACGCCAACACGAGTTAAAATAATGGTGTTAGGTGTTGAGCACATAATGGAGAAAAAAGATATAAATATTGAGATTGGAAGAAGAATAAAAAATGCCAGAGAAACCGCTGGACTTACACAAGATCGTTTTGCTGAACTAATTGATATGGGACCAAAAAATCTATCTTCTGTTGAACGAGGTCAAGTTGGCATTTCGATTGCAACACTTCAGCGTATCTGCCGTGTTCTTTCAATTTCATCTGATCAAATTCTGTTTGAGTCAAAAACCGATAATAATCCCTCAGAACTTGCCGAGAGATTATCAAGACTTACGCCACAACAGTATCAGATAGCTAATGATTTCCAGATTAACTTATTGAAGGTTTTGCTTTAGGAGAATAATACGCTAAACTGGTATGGCACCTGATTTGAGATAATACAAGATAGACTTTTTTGCTTTTGTTATTATTTTCACTGTATATTGTTCTGATAATAATGTCAATTTGCAATAACAAAGGTCTTTTTTTAAAAATTGAATTTTTTCGTTTTTCACTTGACAATCAGTTAAATATGTGATACAATATTTGCCCTTTTTCTCCCTATTCCAATAAATCATTATTTAGCAAAGTATTTACTCATGACACCACAATCCTTCTCCATCTTAAATCTTAACGATCTTCTTACCCATACCCATCTTTCCGCCGTCAATGTCATCGATCCCGTTCCGGATGAAGCGGCCGCTTTTCTACAGGAGTCTTACCGAAACAGTGTTTTTGTTACCGGTACACAGTTGACGCAGGAAATGATGAACGCAATCATCACCCGTAAAATGGAAGATTTCCGCCATAAATACTGCGAAGCACCATTTCTTATCATTCATCTTGATAAAGATGATGCCTGTAAAACAGCATTGCAGCACGAACTAGTATTCTTCTTGAACGTGCGACAGTATAAAAATCTTTCCACAATTCTACTGTCTAAAGATCGATTGACTGAATACCCTTTGACCCGTGTATACGACAGCATACGTAAATAATGAAATCACTCTAGGAGTAATATGCCCCCTGTCAAGTAGACAGACCAAAAAACAAAAGAATTTACAAAAT
>CAZYCT010000186.1:0-1916 GCA_964646135.1 uncultured Coprococcus sp.
GAACGTTCTATTGGTAAATATGGACGTATGCACAGAAAATATCTGAAAGAGCATAATCCAATGTTGTTCAATGACTTGCTCCTAAGTTGTCAACTTTGGACTTATCTTGCAGATATAGACAAGCAGGCACAGGAACGATTGCATGTTATCATTAGCCAAATGAAGAAATCTGAGTTTGTAAATGAGCAGATGAAAGAGAATAACCAGTGGGAATGGATTCAAAAAATGAATAGCATTTATAATAGAGCAGAAGAAATTGTACTGGCTGAGCTGGTTTATAAATAATAAAGAGCAAAAGCATTGTTGCAGAGAGGAATAAGTATTTGTGATTTTTGAGGAGTTATGCAATAATGATGGAAAAAGAATTTTTCGGATTCAGGAGGACATAGTATGGCATTATCTATACAAGAACGCATAAAAGATTTACGATTGGATCGTGGATTGACATTGGAGCAGCTTGCGGAGCAGATAGGTCTTTCTAAATCTGCATTAGGAAGTTATGAATCAGATGATTTTAAGGATATTAGCCACTACGCACTTATCAAATTAGCAGATTTCTATGGAGTAAGTGTGGATTATTTACTGGAACGGACAGAAACAAAAAGACCGCCAAACGCCGATCTTGCCGACCTGCGTTTAAGTGATACCATGATTGAGCTTTTGAAAGAGGGAAAAATTGATACTGCCCTCTTATGTGAACTTGCCGAACACCCGGATTTTGTAAAGTTGATGGCGGATATTCAAATCTATGTGGAGGGGCTTGCAGCCACCCAGATACAAAATTTGAATGCATGGGTAGATGTGGCAAGGACTGAAATCATGGAGAAATACCAGCCGGGAGAACATGACAAAAATATGTATCTTCTTCAAGCTGCTCATATTGACGAGGGCGATTATTTTAGTAGTCGGGTACATAGAGACATTGATGCAATCATGGCAGATTTGCGAGAATCTCATCGTGGCAAACGGGATGGTGCACCTGTCAATTCATTGGTTACGGAGTTTAAGAAAGATTTAGACGAGGTTGCAAACTATAAGGGCAGCCGACTGGAACAGCTTTTGATGATATTCTGTAAACAGACAAAGCTCCGTTATAATAAGCTGAGCGAGGAAGAAAAACAGCAGCTTATTCGTATTATGCAGAAGTCAGAATTGATGAAAAGTCATATTCCACAGAGGGGAAAAAGAAATTAACAAATAGGAACTGCAGTATTTGTTGCAAAGGTGATAGAATTTTATTACAAGTAATTTGTGAGGATGCCACTGTGAAGCGTAAAGCTTTGCGGTGGCTATTTTATGTAAAGAAGCGTACGTTTTTAGAGTTTCAGTATTTTCAAAATATATTGACACGTGCTTTAAGTAGTACTATACTTAGAATAATCAATCGAGAATAGATAATCGAGAATAGTCAATCTAAAATGAAGGAGAGTAAATATGCCACCAAAACCAAAGTTCAAAAAAGAAGAAATTGTAGCAGCTGCTATGAAGGTAGTTTCAGAAAAAGGAATTGAATCCCTGACGGCACAGGAACTTAGAAATATATTAAAGTGTTCGGCAAGTCCAATTTTCACCGTATTTAACACTATGAGAGAAATTCAAGATGAAGTACGGATTGCAGCTATGAAACGGTTTGAACAATATGAAGTAGTAGCAGTGGCAGATATGCCTATTTTCAAACAGATTGGTATGAAGATGGTTATGTTTGGCATTCAGGAGCCAAAACTGTATCAGTTGCTTTTTATGCAGGAACATGAAAATGCAGTTACTTTTGATGATGTGTTTGGTGAATTGGGAGATACTGCCAAAATTTGTATTGATGCGATTGAAAAGGATTATGGCTTGACCGCAGAGCAAGCCAAGCTATTATTTGAAAATGTATGGATTTATACGTTTGGTGTTGGTGCTTTATGTGCCAC
>CAZYCT010000187.1:0-1905 GCA_964646135.1 uncultured Coprococcus sp.
CATCAACTTCAGGGGAAAGTTCATCCTGAAGACCATAAATATCAATAAATATTCTATTTATTTCTTCTTCGTTAGCTTTTAGCTGTTTAAAACGGTTATCACATTCTGCCTTCCATCGGTCAAAAGCCTGTGCAATAGTAGTAACTTGGCAAACCAGTGGATGACACTGAAAATCCCATGAAGTTTCAAACGCATCCCAATCTTGTTTGGAATATAGAATATTTTCTTTTGCAAGATTATCAATCTCTACAGAACCGCCCTGAACGATCACCGGAATAGCTCCTACTGTCGTTGCAACAAAATTCAAAGTCGGATTTAGCAGCCCCACAATTAAAGGTGCGACTTTAGAATTTAATAAAGCAAGAATGTAATTCTTATTTTGTGGAAATACATATACACTTGAATCTGACAAAATCATATTCTCCTGAAAATATCGAACCGCAAATGTTGATGTGATTTTCGTCCAAGTTAAACCTGCTTTAAAATAAAAGTTTGGATTTCTTATAACCGCACTTGGTTCACTTTTAATCCCAGCACCGTCTTTATCCCAATCAATAATCGCAAAATTATTGCCAAACCACTTTCGTGTTTCTCCACCCTTAACACATGGAAACCATTTAAATGATTTATCCCCAGAAAAGGATATTAAAAGATTATTCACTTCAAACCATAATCTAAAATATTTTTCGCTATTTCCACTCTGTAATCCAACTTTTGGACTACTAATAGATGCTAATGTTGGTGATGACTCAAATGCATTTATAAGTTGTGCAGAGGTCCAATATGCAATCGGATGACCAGGAATCTTAAAGAAATTTGACTGATCAACCGAATAACGATTCTCACCGCTAAGAAATAGTTCTTCTTTTCCGTGCTGTGTAGTAGGTTCAATCAAACGACAATATTTTCCTTTATAATCAACAATGCGTCTTTTTCGAATTACAAAAGATGTAGTTTGCACTACTTCTCCACCAATTTCTTCAAATGCCCTGGCACCAAGATGTGCCATATTGATGATGTCCAAACTCAGTAGTTTAGAACGTAATTTTTCAAAACTTGACAAAAACATCCATGCGTGCTGAGTAATCATTGCTTGATATCCATTTTTCTTTGTCATATGTCTACAACTTTCGATAAACACAGCAAACAAATCACTTTTACTATCCGGATAATCATTTTTTACATATTTGCTCAAATCTGCACTCATACCGCTTGCACCCATATATGGAGGATTTGTCGCAACTATATCATATTTCTGTGCAAGGGCTTCGGCTGTTTGTACAAGTGGCAATAAATCTCTTAACGTTGCCTCACGTGAAATATGAATATCCTCTATAATCTCATCGAAACGGCTATATAAAGTTGACCAATTCTGTGGCGATACCATTAAAATAGAGCCATATTCTTTAGCATCTCGCATTTCCTTGACGATACTATCAATTGCTACTTTCAACTCTGGATTACCATTTGCAAAATACTCCAGGGTATATCCATCAATACCATTACTCTCGACAATTGCAAATACATTTGGCTGTGGCACATCCGGATTGCCATCTTCATCTTTTCGAGTCAAGAAACGACGGTCATACTGGCGAGCTTTCATCATAACCGAAAAATAGGCGAGCTGAGCGGCTCGATCATCAATATCCAAACCATAGATATTATTTTCAATAATGCTACGAACAGCTTCACGAGCAGTATAACCATAGTTTTCATAAATCTGCATCAGTACATCAAACATATATGCAAGGATATGTCCACTGCCAGAACATGGATCAATACACTTAATCTGTTCAGGTGTAATAGACGCATACTCTTTGCGAATTTCCGCAAGTTGAGCCTGAACGTCAGCTTCCTGTTCCGCTTCTTCCAGATAGTAATGCCATTTTGTATCCTCGTCATCAC
>CAZYCT010000188.1:0-1849 GCA_964646135.1 uncultured Coprococcus sp.
CTCCTATAAATTCAAATTTACTTACTTCTTTTTATTTCTGAACTTACACAAAAAGACAATAGTCATTATCACACAGAATACAATTACTGCTCCACATACAACAATATCGATTGTCGTTAAAATACCACCTGTCTTGTGCATTGCTAAATAATAAATGCTCCAAATAAGCGCCAGTATTGAAAAATAAAATAGTGTTTTCATAAAACTCCTTTATATAATAGATGTTCTTTCATACAGACCACCATCAAAAATATCCTGTACTGTCTTATCGTCTACAACACATTCTGCAACTTTGCTTACAAGCACCTCAAAATTCTTAAACTCACAAACTTCTTTGTGCCTCCGTCTTTCTCTTCTAAAATATTTCCCACCATTCGATAGCTGAACTGATACCAATATGTCCAGCACAGCAGAAGGTAACTCCTTCTTTTTTGCCAATGCTACAAAGTGCCTGCAATCTCCACATTCGCAGCTACATTCTTTTGCTTTATCGTACTATTCTTTTGTTGCCACCGCATCTATTTCCACTTGGAATCCAAATAAATCAAATGCCTTCATTTTTTAAGTCATTCTGCCTTTCTCAAAAACATTCCTTCCGATGCAGCGATTTGTTCTAACAGCTCACTCATTTCTTCATTCGGATTGTATATACTGATATTCAAGCAATCTGATCCGAATTGAATAAGCACATCTTTACTCGTAATCAGCATATTCATATCTCCGGAATGTTTTTCAAAAATAGTATCCATGATTTCTACAACTTGCCCCGGAGTTGGTTGTTCAATCCATTCTCTCCAATGAACCGATACCGGATAATAGCACATAATTTTTAATATGATACGAATAAATCTATCCTGCAATCCATAACATTCAGCATGGTTGAGAAAGTAGTTTTCTACTTCAAAAAACTGTCCACCACAATCCTTCTGAACTTGTTGTGGGAGAAAATCAATTATATAGCATGGTTTTTCTAATAGTTTATCAACTACTTGCACCCTATCACACTCCTTTTTGTGCGTCATCTATCAAGGTTACAACCAATCCAACAACTCCTATTCCTAAGGCCAACAATTCCATTCCAGAACTGCACAACTGTAATAAAATTGCAAATAATATAACCGCTAAACCTCTATTCTTTCTCATCTTCACGCTCTCCTTTTCCACGGTTCTTCTTACAGATATTTTCTATTGCAACGTCGCAGGCTCCTACAACAATAAAACCTCTGATAATAGTGTATATATTCACTGCATCGCAAATGCCACAAAACCTCCGGCTATAATCAACATTACCGTACCAATAATAACAGATGTCCTACTCTTCATATAATCACGCTGCCTCGTCAAATTAGGATTTTTCATTCACAGTTCGGTCTGCTGGCTCTATTAACAAAATTGCATAGACCGTGTTTATCTGCATCGGATAACTCTCTGCAATGTTACCATCATAATAAACAGACACTTCATCACCGACTATAATCGGACTATAAATGCCATCTTTGTTCTCTACATTTAATGATACCCGGTACTCACCAGATTCATTTTCGATTAAAATAGAGTTTTCATTGACTTCTTTAATGATTCCTTTAATACTCGGTCCATTTGAAATAATGTAATTCATGCTTCTGTTGTTACAACCAATCAGATCCAACACACATACCAACACTAAAACCAATGCTATCAACTTTTTCATGCAATCACCACCTTTGTCAAATTCTGAGTTATGAAACTCTTTCTATTGTCCCATCTTCTTGCTCTTCGGACAAGAAGCATCCCTCGCTCAAAGAGATCGGTCAATTCTCATTTATTGAACTCATTATACCACACCCCATAGAAAACGCCAGAGGCACAA
>CAZYCT010000189.1:0-1841 GCA_964646135.1 uncultured Coprococcus sp.
GATCCGCTTCTGTCTAAAATAAATACGATTTCTGTTAAATTCTTTCTCATGATATCTACCTCCGAAATATGATTTGTTTTTCTTTTGGTGTAAATATATCACAAGGTCGAAAAAAAGAAGTCGCCTCAGCGGCGACCTCCAAATCACTCGATAAAACATGGCAATCCATGCTCTTCCAATGCAATATCAATTTCAATCATATCATACACTTCATATTCGATAAAGAAAGAGAAAATAATGTCTCTCTTATCACATGGCGATAACGCATATCCCGCTCTTGCTAATAAATCCTTTGTTTCATCCAAATTCAGTCTTGCCCCCACACATAAGCGCATAGCTGTAGCCTTATCAGGATGATAGTCAGGATTTAATTTGATCTTTGAAAACAATTGCTTCGTCACAATCGCTCTCTTATAAACTTCTGCATTGGTCAGTTTTTTTACACCAATCAAGTACATCAAATACTCCTGAAAAGTATCAGACATATGTTCCATACGTTCTTTCAATGCCGATTCATTTTCTTCTAAAAAATCATAATAATCGTCATCGAATTCATCAAATACTTTGCTTTCCTTACATACAGGAGCACAAGGAGCCATAGAACACTCGTCCCTCTGGACAAGTGGAGCACCAATCTGCAGGTTACGAGGTGAACGTTTTAATCGTTCCTCCATATCAGCGCGTTCTCTGCGGTATGCGTCATATCCTGACTCATCACTGCTAATAGAACCAAAGTAACAATCGCCATACTCTTCTTCACACTTATCACATACATAATTTTGATCAATATAAGCTTCCAGATTTGGATAAAGATTTAGTCCCAGCTTCGTTGCGGCCGTATCGAAAACAACCAGATACACCAACATGTCCTGTTTCATCAGAAATGAGTTGATTTCGTCCAAAGCAATACGCATACCTTCTTCTTTCGGATATCCAAAGCCACCTGTAGCAATCAGTGGAAATGCAATACTCTTACATTCGTGCTTTACAGCTAAAGCAAGACTCTTCTTATAGCAATCACGCAGCCTATCTTCCTCACTGGAATTCCCATCAATATATCGAGGACTTACCGCATGAATTATGTACTTTGCTGGAAGTTTAAATCCAGGAGTGATAGCAACCTCGCCTTCGTTCATATACCCAATTTTCTTACGCTCCGCCAAAAGTTCCTCTTCTCCAGCTGCTTTATAAACAGCAGTATCTGTACCGGAAGAATACTTTGGTTTTGGATTCGCAGTGTTGACAATGGCATCAACCTGCATTTTTGTTAAGTCGTTTCTAACTATTTTGAATGGCATGGTAAGCTCTCCTTCTAATTATTTCTTGCATATACATAGCGCCATTAATCTGTTACAACTTCAATGAATGCGTTTTCATATACTGCTTCTGAAATAATATATCTACATTTTACTACTTCAATAATTTTCATTATTCTTCTTGACTTTATCTCGTACAATTTCATCCAAATCTAATCCACACGTATCAGCCATCAGAATACAATAATTAACCACATCGGCCAGCTCTTCTTTTATCTTATCCAACTTTTTTTCACAAACCACATCTCCTGCGCTCCACTGAAATACTTTAAGCAATTCCGCAGCTTCAAGACTAATGGAAATTACCAAATCTTTTGGATTATGGAACTGCTTCCACTCCCTATCATCTCTAAACTTTAATACCTCATCAATTGCTTTTTCCGAATGACCCCAACCTTCTGTGCAATGATTCCAACGTTTTTTTATTCCCCGAATCTCTATATCATAAACAGTGTTATCATTTTTACTAATCCAGTCCCAAGCATATCCAGCTGCCATTCTCACCAGACCAACTTCGTTTTCTTT
>CAZYCT010000190.1:0-1830 GCA_964646135.1 uncultured Coprococcus sp.
TGCCCTTGTTTCTTAGGTGAAACAGGGGCAAAAATATTTCTAAAAATTGTTGACATATGGTACTATACATGGTACTATATAAACAAGAAAGGAAGTGAGAAAGTGGCAAACGTAGATAAGATCATTGAAAAAATGAAACGTCAGCCGAATGGAATTAGACCAGAAGAAGTTGAAAAAGTGCTTAAAGCATATGGGTATGAACCAGTAAGGCAGAAAGGTAGCCATAAGCACTACTTGAACAAAGAAACCGGAGATTTAATCACAATCAAACAAGAAAGTCCTTTGAAAAAGGCATACATCGTGGATGTGTTAAATCGAATAGGGGAGTAAATCCCCTGTTCCGGTTATAATATATAATGATATATAGAAAGGGGCATGAAACTGTGAGCGTAAAAGATTATATGAAACTTCCTTATACCAGGCTGGTGCAGGAAATGAATGATGAAAGCGGTCATTATTACTATGGACGGATCCTTGAATTGGATGGTTGTCAGAGTACCGGAGAAACATTGGATGAATTATACGAAGCTCTGAATGAAGCAATGGAGGGTTACATTGAAGTAAAACTTGAAAATAATCTGCCGATTCCTGAACCGGAGAATACGGAATCATATAGCGGAAAATTCAATGTCAGACTTCCAAAGACATTGCATCAGCGGCTTGCATTGCAGGCAAAAAAAGAAGGTGTGAGCCTGAATCAGTTAGTGTTGTATAAACTTGCACTGTAATTTGAAATTTTCTAAGTAAAAAAAGAGCTATCAGCAAATGAAGCGTTTGACTTTATTGTGCTGGTAGCTTTTTTGATACAAAAATGAGAGGAGAAGCAACATGAATGATGAAATGGAACTGAAAGTAGAGTACTTGGATATAAAGTTATTGAATCCATATGAGGGCAATGCAAAAGAACATCCGGAGGAACAGGTTGAGCAGATTATGGAATCAATCAAGGAATTTGGGATGCTGGACCCTGTTGGAATCTGGGGAGAAGAAAACACGATCGTTGAGGGGCATGGTCGAGTGATGGCATGTGAACGACTTGGCCTGGATAAAGTTCCGGTGATTCGATTAGATAAACTATCAGATGAGCAGAGAAGAGCATACGGTCTTGCACATAACCAAACTACACTCACGAGCGGCTGGGACCAGGAAAAATTAGATGCTGAATTGAGCAGCATATTTAATATCAATATGGACTTGTTTGGCTTTGCAGGCGATGCTGTTCCGGATCCGGAAGAATCAGAAAATAGATATACGATGGAAACAAGAATTCCGCAATATCAGATTACTGGCGAATGTCCGGAAGTATCAGATTTATTTGATACAGAAAAGAAAAGGGAACTGATAAAAGAAATTCAGGAAACGGAGGATATTTCAGAAGAAGAACGAGCGTTCCTGTTAGAAGCCGCAGGCAGACACAGCGTTTTTAATTATAGAAATATTGCAGAGTATTATGCTCATGCGACACCGACCATGCAGAGATTGATGGAAAAATCTGCACTGGTGATTATTGATTTTGAAGATGCGATTGCAAATGGGTATGCAACATTACATGCGGAAGTCGTTGACATGATGGGAGGAGAAGATGAGGAATGATTTTGCAGTATTTATCCTGACACATGGCCGAGCAGACAATGTTGCCACTATGGGAGCCTTAAAAAAAGGCGGATATACAGGAAAGTGGTATATGATCATTGATGATGAAGACGATTCTGCGGATAAGTATAAAGAAAATTTTGGCGAAGAGCATGTGATCGTATTTAATAAGCAGAACGCATATGACCAAGCAGATACGATGGACAACTTCAATAACCATAGAGCCATTATCTATGC
>CAZYCT010000191.1:0-1817 GCA_964646135.1 uncultured Coprococcus sp.
GTTGTTGGGATAAACATGACAAATAATAAGGAAGGAGGCATTCGATAAATATGATGCGAATACCAAACAACTTTTATATTAAATGTGATGAATGTGGTAATGTAACATTGGTTGAAGCGGATAGTTTGGACTACGAGACCTCTGTGTATGACAGACCGATGGGTGAAGAAATAGAGTATGACTTTCGAGGAGAAATATGTTGTGACGAGTGCCACTCATGGATAGAATTCAGTATCAGAGGATACGAATATCCAGTAGGTGCCTTTAATTTCTCGGATTCGGAGTGTCATGGTGGTTGTTTTGTGGATGAGCCTATAGTAGAAATGGATTATGAATTTGATGCTGACTATTATGATGAGGCTTATGCAGAATATGAGAGAGCCGAGTATTTATTGGAATATAACAGAGAAAAAATCAAAAGAATGTCACCGAGAGAATTTGAATTTTTTGTTGCTGATATATTCGAAAAACTTGGTTTTAGTGTAAAAATTACACAGGCAACAAGAGATGGTGGAAAGGATATTATTGCTACAAAAGCAGACCCTATACCATACACTTTAATCATTGAGTGCAAACACTGGGGTGAAAATCACAAGGTTGATGTTAGTGTAGTTAGAAGTGTCTATGGTGTTCAGGTGGCTATGCAAGCAAATCAATCGGTAATTGTCACATCCTCCAGATTCACGAAGGATGCTCGTGCATTTGCTGAAGAACGAGAAAACTTGATGGCTTTATGGGATATAGACGATTTGTTAAAACTTACAATGAATTAGCAGTATGAATTTGCTAACCAAGAGGAATTAAAATATGGGAAACATTTTTGATTTTAGTGGTATAAAAAATAGTGAACAAACTATTAGAAAAACATGGAATGAGTTCCGAGAATGTTTGTCAAATGGGTTGTTTTCTTATAATGAGATTGAAAAGGCTAAGAATCAAACCTTCTTAAAGGTATATGATGATTTGTTTCATAAACATTCTGGTATTGACCACAAAACAATTACTCTTAAAGATTTGAAAGGCAAGCTAATAGGAAGAGGTACTATACTAAAAAATGATGAAGTTCCCAATTACGAGCGTTTTCTTCCTAAAGAAGAGTACATCAAAGAAGATAATCGTTTTAGTCCTCCTCATGTGGAATGGCTTTATTTGGCAATTGGTGATGATAATGATATTCACGAATGTGCACAGGCTGAATGCCGAGTTAAAAAAGGAAATAGGTTTGGATTTTGTCATTTTCAACTTGATGCCAAATATAATGAGTGTAAATTAGTAGACTTAACCATTGCGGATGATGTTTCTTATGCAGAATTAAATGCAGCTTTAGAAGAATATGGACAAGCACAGGTTAAAAAAGGCATTATAATGGCAAAAGCATTAGGTTTTGTTCCCAAAATGAGCACCAACAAAAAAGAGTTTGAAGAACTTTTTACTCGATGGGGCGTGTATACTTATACAAAATTACTATCAGAACAAATTTTTGAACCGCTCAATGTTTGCGATAACAAGGCAATTGCTTATGCCCCATTTCAAACAATGGCTCAATATTATATTTCATTGGGTTATTCTGGTATTGTTTATGGGAGTACCGTATGCCCTGTAGGAAAGAACATTGTGTTATTTGATAAGCATATGGCTTGTCCGGTAGGAACAATAGAAGATTACAAAATATTGTAAGTCTGGGGAATTACTTAGATATATTCCCATAAACGGCTCAGATACGAAATAGGCTATGGACTTGTTCCCATAAACAGCAAAATAGCCAAGACATTCAGCCTATCGTATCGACCCATGTGGAGACGGTCTGTTTGCTGTCA
>CAZYCT010000192.1:0-1777 GCA_964646135.1 uncultured Coprococcus sp.
AGGAGGTAAATGCCTATGGCAAATGAGATGAATATGACAAACAACAGAAGTTATGTGGAAATTCCAGTATGGCGTAGATATACGCTTACTATTGAAGAAGCTGCCAGATATTATCACATCGGGGAAGGCAAGCTGAGAATGCTGATTGATACGCATCCAAATGAGGATTTTTATGTGATGAATGGAAATCGTGCATTGATCAAGCGAGAAAAATTTGAGCGATATTTAGACCAGGCAACCGCAGTCTAAAAGCATATGGCAAAATTGCCAAATTCCTATGATATAACTGTACGGAGAGTCCGATTCGTGTTATGATAATAACGCAAGTCTGGCTCTCCTTTTTTGAAAGGAGAGATTACGATGAGTGAAAAAAGAAGAGATAACCGCAACCGAATTTTGCGAGAAGGTGAATACCAGCGTAAGGACGGGAGGTATCGATTCCGTTATATTGATGAAGATGGAAAAGAGAAAAATGTATACAGTTGGCGTTTGGATAAGAATGATCCAATCCCAAGAGGGAAGAAACGAGAGCCTTCCCTGCGAGAAAAAGAAAAACAGATTGAAGCAGATTTGTTTGACCACATTGTAACAAATGGTGGTAATTATACGGTGCTTGAACTGGTGGAGAAGTATATTTCTCTGAAAACAGGAGTTCGCCACAGTACGATCGCTGGATATAAAACAGTCATTAACATGCTGAAAAAGGAAGATTTCGGAAAACAGAGGATAGACAAAGTTCGTCTGTCTGATGCAAAAGCATGGCTGATCAAACTTCAGCAGGTGGATGGACGAGGATATAGTTCGATTCATACAATCCGAGGTGTGCTCAGACCAGCATTTCAGATGGCGGTGGACGATGATCTGCTCCGTAAAAATCCGTTTGGATTTGAACTGGCATCTGTTATTGTAAATGATTCTGTTACAAGAGAAGCAATCACAAGGAAACAACAGAGAGATTTGCTGAAGTTTATTCAGGAGGATAAGCATTTTTGCAGATATTATGATGCAATCTACATTCTTTTTCATACGGGACTTCGTATTTCAGAATTTTGTGGTCTGACGGTTTCCGAGATTGAATTTGATGAAATGCGTATCAAAGTAGACCACCAGCTGCAACGTACAGCTCAAATGCAGTATGTGATTCAAGAACCAAAGACAGAAAGCGGTGTTCGTTATGTGCCGATGACGGAAGAAGTTGCAGCGTGTTTTCGCAGGATCATTGCTAACCGTAAGATACCAAAAGTTGAACCTATGGTTGATGGATATGCCCGATTTTTATTTCTGGATAAAAATGATATGCCGAAGGTTGCACTTCATTGGGAAAAGTATCTGGAGCATATTATCCAAAAGTACAATAAGATTTATCGTATCCAGATGCCAAAGGTCACACCGCATGTATGCAGACACACTTTTTGTTCCAATATGGCAAAATCCGGGATGAATCCAAAAACGTTGCAGTATATCATGGGTCATGCAGATATCAGTGTGACTTTGAATACCTATACGCATGTGAACTTCGAGGACGCAAAAGAAGAAGTTCGTCGGATTGTGAATGAGTAAAAAAGCCCATTGGTAAGGTTTCTCACTTTACCAACATTTTTACCAACATTTCAGAGAAAAATATAAGAAAATACAGGACGATTTGAGAAGATACCAAAAAATCAATGGAAATTTCAAAAGTCAAAAAAGCCTGTAAAATCAAGCATTTGAGAAGAAATACAAGACTTATCAGGAGTTATAAAAACATGATTAAAATACTTTTTATTTGCCACGGCAA
>CAZYCT010000193.1:0-1718 GCA_964646135.1 uncultured Coprococcus sp.
TGTTAAAAAAAGTAAGTTATCAATGGAGTAGAGAAAAATTAGAACAAAATCTAGGCGGTAACAGTCTCTCCTAATACCACCGGCCACGCATCGGATTACCTGGTCAGCTATATATCTTTTTATTGCTGCAGTGTTTTTCCTACGATATCAGCGTAGCAGGTGGTTTTGTATTTCGTACGTCTCCATTGCGATTTTCCAATGTTAATTAAGTCCACAAAGTTTCTCACTGGTTTTCCATAGCTCACTGGCATTATCTTCGTCATAAGAAAGTTCAGAGCTTTCGCAGGTGTTGATGCTGCGATCATAGTAATTAGCAGAGGAGACTGCCAGTGTATCGTTAACAACCAGTTCTGCTAGAGCATCTGAGGATTTTTCCAAATCTCCGAAGCGTTTCGGCATAATATACTTCACCATGGCAGACATCATTTTGGTCACTTTTGCAAAATTTGTCTGCATAAAACCAGGATTAAAAGCATTCACGCGAATTCCACTATTTTCCTGTTCTAGTTTCTTTGCCAGTTCATGGACGAAGTAAATATTACATAGTTTTGAATAAGAGTAACGCATTCTCGCCATGGCGGAATCCGTACCGGGATGTGCCAATGTTTCTGTGCCTGTCCATTCCATCTTTCCCATAGGAGAATCATGCATATCGCTGGTTGTGGAGAAAATTTTCCCGCTCTCTTCCATGTGAGGCAACATCAGATTAGCCAAAAGGAAATGTCCTAAATGGTTTGTCTGAAAAACAATATCCATCCCATCTTCCGTAATTCCTTCGTGCATTCCACTAATTCCAGCATTCAAAAGCAATGCATAGACTTTACCATAAACTTCTTCGTTATAATTCTTTGCAAACTGTCGCACAGAATTGAGAGAAGCTGTGTCTATCAGCATACCTGTTACATTTTCATTGCCTGTAGCATCCTTAATTTCCGCCGCAGCCATATTTGCCTTATTCATATTACGGCAAGCCAAAATCACGGCATATTCTTTATTTTTTGCAATTTTCTTTGCAGTTTCAAATCCAAGTCCTGAATTTGCACCTGTAATTATTACTGTACGCACTACGATTCCCTCCCCTTATCCACGAATATGAAATAAATGTTCAGCATTACCATGTGCTATTTTCTCACGTTCTTCATCTGAAAGATCAAATTCTTCCAAAAAATGTTCTTATATCCTCTTTTTGGCGGTAAGGATAATCTTCACCCCAAAGAATGTGGTCTACGCCAAATGTGTCTAAACAGTACCTTTTATCCATATAGGGAATACGTGTTTCTGCAAGATCCGTTACACCCGGAGCCGCATCCCCCGACAGCAAGCGATACATTTCCCGCTTGTCCCGAAAGAATCTTTTTAATTTTTTCGGAGATATTTTTTGACGCATAATGTTCTTCGACGTTAATCAGTCTCACTTTCTGACTCCTATTTTATTTCTACATTTTCAACTTTAATTTTAAACATAAGGAAATGTTCGGCTTCCGCAGAGTCATGATGTTTTTGTAAGATTGGATTTTCCTCATACATTTTCTGTCTTAATGCCGCATCATCACATTCTGTTGCAGTTCCTGTAATTCTAATCCATTCTCTGGAACTTGGTTTCTTAGCAATAATCTGGATGTGACCGTTTGCTCTTAATTGCTTGTGCGCCTGATTGAAATCGTTGGTGGATATATATAAATCTTCTCCGACCTCCATCACTACTCCAAACGGTCTTC
>CAZYCT010000194.1:0-1686 GCA_964646135.1 uncultured Coprococcus sp.
TCTTCGTCTTCGTACTCTTCCTCGTCTTCGTACTCGGCTTCTTCGTACTCTTCCTCGTCGTCTTCGTACTCTTCGTCTTCGTACTCTTCCTCGTCGTCTTCGTACTCTTCCTCGTCGTCTTCGTACTCTTCCTCGCCTTCGTACTCGGCTTCTTCGTACTCTTCCTCATCTTCGTACTTGGCTTCTTCGTACTCTTCTTCGTCCTCGTACTCTTCTTCCGCATCGTCTAAGAACAGATTTTCAATTACATCTGCCTTATTCTCAACGTCTTCCTCTTCGATTGCTTCAAGGAACTCATCATCATCAAACTGGTCATCTTTCGTTTCCTCCGGCGTGCCATTCTCTAACTCGTCCATCAATCTACGAATATCATCTGCCAGTATAGACTGTGTATCAGACACTTCTTCTTTTTTCTTCTTTGATGCCTTCTTGCGCTCAATTTCCTGCTGGTTCTGTTCAATAATCTTTGCATTTTCACGCTGCGTAACTTCCCAATTTGCAAGGATTTCTTCAATCTTCATCTGACCAGTCACTTCGTTATTATCCTGGCTCTGATTCATACGATTGATTTCATCAATATCCATTCCATTCGCAACTGCTACGCCAGTTTTCAATATCTCAGCAAGACTGTCTCCTGAAATTGTGGTGACAATTTCTGACGTATTTTCAATCTTTGTTCTAGGTGCAGATACATTTGGTCTTTCATCCGGAAGACTGTCCAAATCTGGTGCATCATATCGACCCAATGGTTCTGGAAGTTCCGGCAAATCAATTGTTCCCGTCACATGCACATTCTCTCGAATCTTCTGTGCCACCTCTGGGGTAGGCTCCGCGATTTCTTTCGGCTTTTTAAACAATGGTTTTTTCTTGAACTGTTCCAAATCGCCCGAACGTCTGCGATTATTATATTTTTCTTGTTGAAGCGGAGTAAGCTGCTTAAATTTCATCTTCAATTCCATCGCAGCGTATACATACTTTCCTTCACTAAACCACAGAATTAAATCATCACATTCTTCTAGACACTCTGTCTTCATTCCTGCTTCGTAGTACAATCTGGCAAGTTCATATGCCCATTTTTCTACATACTCTGCGCGCTTAAAGTCTTCTAACACTTCTATCTGCTGTGCAAGCGGAGCTTTCTGCGCCTTCAAAATCTTATAATGGAGAATATACTGATTCGGATCTTTTGGAGCAATCTTCACAAATTCCTCGTAACAATTCATCGCTTCTTGGTACATTCCCATTCTCAAGGATAACACACCTATTTGGTACACAAGTTTACGGCTTGATGGTGCTTTTTCATACGCTATAAACAGCACATCGAGCGCTTTATTGTACTCATTCATGTTCTCATATATTTCACTTACTGTAGTAAGCATAGGGACATTCTTCACCTTGCGCCAATCAATAGTATCCGCTATTTCCATGGCTTTATCGTATGATTTTGACTCCACATACTCTAGCATTTGTTCTGTTTTTACACGATATTCATATTTATCCAAAATGTCTCACCTCATATTTTTTATTTTCGTTTCGGTAAGTGTATATTTTTACTAAATAAGTGTATCATACCCTCTACGCAAAGTCAAAAATTACTGGTGATTTTTTAAATTTTATTACGAATTGTTACACGTTCTTTTAATTTCAAATGATATACATTTATTCAAAGTTTGCGCTGTTCAATGG
>CAZYCT010000195.1:0-1641 GCA_964646135.1 uncultured Coprococcus sp.
CATGGGTCAGAGCTATGAATAACATCCACAACCGTGCAGAGGAAATCGTCCTCAGAGAACTGATCTATGAAGTGGATGTGGTATGAAAGTTCTTGAAGAATTTTGGTACGGCAATATTGAGCCAACCGAGTATGATACATCTTCCTGTAAGGAATACAAGAAATTGCTGGAGCTGATTTGTCTGAACGAAGAAAAGCTCCAAGCCACCATGACAGACGAACAGAAGGAACTGTTCTCTCATTACACAGACGCCGTCCGTGAGCATCAAATGACAACAGATTACCTGATATTCCAGAACGGTTTTGAGCTGGGTGCCAGGATAATGCTGGAGGTCATGAAAGAATAACAATAATTACGGTCAGTCGAGCAGTGGTTAGCTGCTCGGCTGATTTATTCATATCTTCCAGTCATCGTCATATTCCATCAATGGCATTGATGGAATAAATTTCCCTTCATTTTCCTTCTGCTTCTTTTGCTCTTCTACATGAACGCATAGTGATAAGCAGATAATTGCTTCTCTTACAATATGCATTAGTTCTAATGTCAAAGAAGAAAGTTCACTTTCTGTCACATAAAGTGCAAGATTATCTATCTCACCTTTAGTTCTTTCCGGGAACCATCCATTAGTTACTTTTACATATTTGTGTTCAAGCGCATTACGCACATCACTGATACGTTTTAGACGTGGGTTCGGAGAGTCTTCAAATTTATCATAAAAGTCTCTGCTAATCCAATACAGGGAAGCCAATGCGAAGTTTTCTTCGTGATTGAGTACATTTTTATAATCATAATGCTTCTTTCCCACACCGAATCCAGTTAGCCATACATGATTGAAACTCACATCTCGCTCATGTATCCCTAAGTCGAAATACGAATTAAGAAAGTATGCAATTTTGTCGAATAATCCATATAGAATTTTAAAAGCAGATTTTATTTCTTCAATGCGTATTCCGTACTGTGGATAATCTGCGAAATTGATAAGATGGGTATCCTTATCTGCGAAGTGTACTTCTTCACGAAATTGCAAGGACGAGTAATACTGATACCTTGCATATACATACTCCTGCTTGATCTGATTAAACATTCCATGAAAAATAGGCTTTGCATCTATAGACACAACCATGCTTGGAAGCTGTAGTACGTCTGTTGCAAAACACATTTCTGGCACAGGTAGATCATTTAGCGTATTCAAAAACAAACAATTTTCTACAGCCCATTCCCTGTATAATCTTTCCTCAATGTTTTCATATGAGAATTTAGGAATCTTCAATTCCTTTTGCAAGAACTCTTTAACATATTGAGGATCATATCCAGCAATAGCCGTAGCGAAGCATTCTTTTGCTTCCTTGTAAGTATCAGGATCTTCGCATTCCACAGCATTTTTAAGCAAAGAATATGCAAAATGGTGAAAATAGTCCTGATGCCCATCGTCATAGTCTATAATACCATAATCCTGATATACTCGACCGAGGTTTCCGAGTGCCATGCCAAATGGGGGGTGAACTTCTATTGCCTTTCGGTACTGTGCAATGGCTTCAATTTTTCGTCCACAAGAACTAAGTGTATTTGCGTAATTAGTATACAATATACGCTTGAAAACTTTTACATATGGAGCATATTCTTTCTTTGAATACTCCTCGT
>CAZYCT010000196.1:0-1618 GCA_964646135.1 uncultured Coprococcus sp.
GAGACTATGTAACACTCTATCTTTATGGATAATGAATGGAAGAATTTCATCAGCACACCCACGTATCTCATGGCAAATACGGATGTTGAGAGAAGAAACATATTGATAATTTTTCACTTCACAATTTTCAATTGTCACTCTCCCTGCAATTCCCACTCGATGACCGCCTTCAATAGTCAGAAATCCTTGCCTTAATTCTGTCTCATAAGCATACATGGAATGTTTTGAAATGTATTCCAGAATCTCTTGCAATTCTTTTTTGGTAATCGTATGATCAAATAATTGTTCGATTCCATTTTTCTGTATTAAAAATGGTTTTCCAATACGTACTCTTATTTCTTGCAAAGTGTCAAAGTCTATTCGGGCATCTAACAATATTTTTTGAAGTTCCACTGGAAGTATGTTTAAAATCTGTTGCCTTGATTTGGTATGCATCTTGTCCCTCCTTGTCCTTTACATAATGTATGAGTTGGATGAATCATTTATGACATAAAAAAACACCGCTGCATATACAAACTTGTATACACAACGGTGCGTTATTTGCATTATATTTATTCTGCCACGTCTTTGATGCTGAAGCTCATACGGCCCATCTTGTCTTTTCCAAGACATACAACCTTTACATGGTCTCCCAATGTAAGTACATCTTCTACGCGATTGATTCTTTCTTTGGAAATTTTAGAAATGTGAACCATTCCTTCTTTTCCAGGTGCGAATTCGACAAATGCTCCAAATTCTTTGATGCTCACAACATCACCTTCCAATACCATTCCAGCTTCGAATTCTGTAACGATCATGGCGATCATCTGTCTTGCTTTTTCCATATTTGCTGCATCTACACCACAAATAGATACATTGCCATCATCTGTGATGTCAATCTTAACATCTGTCTTTTCAATGATTGCATTGATTGTCTTTCCTCTTTGACCAACTACGTCACCAATCTTTGTTGGATCAATACTCAGCTGAATGATCTTCGGTGCGTATTTTCCTACTTCTGCTCTTGGTTCTGCAATTGCCTTGTTCATTACTTCGTGCAGAATGTAGAGTCTTGCTTCTCTCGTACGTCTGATTGCTTCTTCAATAATAGGTCGAGTAAGACCATGAATCTTAATATCCATCTGAATTGCAGTGATTCCAGCTTCTGTTCCAGCCACTTTAAAATCCATATCTCCAAAGAAGTCTTCCAGACCCTGGATGTCGGTCAACACAATGTAATCATCATCTGTGTCCCCTGTTACGAGTCCACAAGAAATACCTGCTACTGGCGCTTTGATCGGCACTCCCGCTGCCATAAGAGACATAGAAGATGCACACACAGATGCCTGTGATGTAGAACCGTTTGACTCAAATGTCTCTGATACTGTACGAATTGCATATGGGAATTCTGTCTCAGAAGGAAGCACTGGAATGAGTGCTCTTTCAGCTAAAGCTCCATGTCCAATCTCACGGCGTCCAGGTCCTCTTGAAGGTCTTGTCTCTCCTACTGAATAAGAAGGGAAATTGTAGTGGTGCATGTATCTCTTTGATGTTTCTGCTTCATCCAAACCATCCACTTTCTGCGCTTCTGAAAGTGGAGCAAGTGTTGTTACTGTACAGATCTGTGTCTGTCCTCTTG
>CAZYCT010000197.1:0-1606 GCA_964646135.1 uncultured Coprococcus sp.
GAATAGTAGTCCCAAATATCAGACATATATCCAACTACTTTAATTCCTTCAGTCTGTGATGCTTCAAAATTTCTACTAGTCGACAATGTACCAAAATCAGCTTCGCCTTTAACTACTGCTGCAAGGCGATCACTTGCACCTGAATATTCAATCCATTCCACATCTTCAAATGGTTCATAACCAGCTTCCATGAGTTCCCTTGTCAAAACATACTGGTTCTTCATACTTGCAATTTTCTTTCCAACTAAGCTTTCAACGCCCTTCCATTCTGTGCCTTCTTTAGCAACAATTGGAACACATCCTGTTGCCATGTAACCACCGATAATCTGGACATCTTCACCTGATGCAATGCTTGACATTGGGAAACAGGTTCCATAGTTTGAAATAATATCAACTTGTCCAGCTGCCAACGCCGACACCGCATCCACACTATTATCAATTGGCACTTCCTCAATTGTAATTCCAACTTCTTCGAACCAACCTTTTTCCAGCGCTATTCCCAAGAAACAGTTACCACTACTATCTTTTGCCCATTTAATTTTCGTTGTTTCTAATTCGAGACCCTCATCTTTTGATGTCTCATCTGTCGTTTTGTCAGATTCCTTTGAATCTCCTGAACCGCCACATGCAACCAAACCAATTGTCATCACAGTTGCAAGCATAAGAGATATAATTCTCTTTTTCATTTTTCTTCCTCCTCACTCTTATTTGTTTGCTTAAGCAAAATCTATTGCATATCAGAGTTCTCTCTGGAAATGCCTATTATTCTATATGTTCATATACATCTTTGTTGATGTACTGAATTAGTGTATTTCTTAGCTTCAATGCTTCTGGATTGTCAAACTGATTTTCTCGCGTTATACGTTCCTTTTCATTAAGCGAACATTCGAAAATAACGTTACTTGGCGACTGACCAAATACAAAAATTTTATTTGCTAGAAGTAAGGCTTCATCAACATCATGCGTCACAAAAAAAACGGTCTTCTTTGGTTCATTCTGTGACCAAAGCTTCAAAACCAAATCCTGCAACTTTGCTCTCGTAACAGCATCTAACGCACCAAATGGTTCATCCATCAACAAAATCGGTGGATCAATACTAAACGCTTGTGCAATCGCACATCTCTGTTTCATCCCACCTGATAATTCTTTTGGTAACTTCTTAAATACGTTTTCATCTAATCCTACATTCTTCAGCATCTGTATTGCGATTTCTTTCAATTCTTTTTTACTTCTATCTGGAAAACGCTGTTCTAATGCAAGCATGATATTTTCTCCTGCTGTCATCCATGGGAACAAACCATAGTCTTGAAAAACTACACCCCTTTCAAAACCAGCTCCTTTTATTTCATTTCCATCTACTAAAAGCTGCCCTTTTGTTGGCTTATTCAAACCAGCTAACAGCCTAAGAAATGTACTTTTCCCACACCCTGACTGTCCAAGTAAACATACAAAATCTCCCGCTTCAACTTGCACATTAATATCTTTTAAGATCAATCTCCCTGGTTCATCTGGGTATGCGAATGATAAATCTTTTACCATAACATTTTTCATTGTACTCTCTCCTCATATGAGTTCTTAACTTTCTCCACATACCTCTATATTACCC
>CAZYCT010000198.1:0-1596 GCA_964646135.1 uncultured Coprococcus sp.
ATCTCCGCCATTCACAATCGAACAACGGAGATTTTAATATACATAATTTTATTTTTTTACAATCCAACTTCCAGATTTCTTTGAGCCAACTCGTTCAATATACCCTTGCTCTGTAAGTTCTTTCATGATTCTTTGTACTGTGCTTCTTGATAATGCTGTATTTTCAATCATTTGTTTTTGCGTAATAGCGGGATTATTACGCAATATATCAAGCAGTAATTTCTGATTTTCGTTTAAAGCTTCATTTAATGCCTCATTTAAAGCTTCACCCTTTGATGCTTTAAAATTTAAATTCGGAAGCTTTACTGTAAACTCTGCACGATTGGAACGAAATGTCGGTTCCATACTTGGTTTATAATTGACAGCATTTTCATATGTGGTGCATATTTTACTCAATCCACTACCTTGGCGCTCCATATATCCAATACGTGCAAAAATATCTGCAAGAATCGGATTTCTTCTGGTGGATGGAATATCTTCTATATCACGCTCTTGTATCTGAGTTCCATCAGGCATTCCACCTGGAGAATAAATCACAAGTCGATCATCAAACATATCCACATGAACTTCACTGCCATTAATTAAATAATCTCTATGAATCAAAGCATTGACTAAAGCTTCAAAAACACTTCGTTCACAATAATCCGGCATTTCTATTCTGGAATCTGCCGTCTTCTTCCAAAGCGTTTTCATATTACGTTTTACAAAACTCATTGTTTCATTCAAAAGAATAATAAGGCTACCATTGTATTCAGCGCTATCTAATGCATCAATTTGACCACCGCTTTTATCCATCCCATTCCATCGTGTACAAAAAACACGAGACCAACGAATCGGAGAATTATCTGCAAGCAATGCACCGGCATTTGTAAGATGGCCTTGTGCATCTTTAATACCAAAGGATTCGAAACTTTTTTCAGGCATACTGTTCCCTGTCCAGGACTTGTATCGCTCTCTCAATTTGCTAAAAGAGAAATCATCATAATCATATGGAGACATAAGCGAATCATAGGAAGAATTTCTTCCTCGCATGACCAAACGCTTCAATTCCGTAGCATCAGCAACAACACTTTCGTTTCCAATACGAATGTATGCTTCAGTCACCCCATCACCAGTATAATAATAAGGCGTTTCAGCACCAGCAGGAATCTGAAGAAGTAGAAGCTCTTTTCCATCTTTTGCTTTGTGCAGTTTCATTACAACTTCCGGAAAAGGAGAAATTCTTTCTTTGATTTTCTGACTTATAAACTCAGAATCAGATTTAATATCATCTAATCCAATAATCTTCTCATCATCAGCAATTCCGAAAATCAATGTTCCGCCTGATGTATTTGCAAAGGCACTGACACTTTTAAGCCAACTTTTAACTTTTCTATATTCAACAGCTTGTTTTTTATCATACTCTGTTGTTTCTCCAAGAAAATCTGTTATTTTCATGTGCAGTCCTCCTTTCTTGTTGCCGGGTGTTTTCCGACATTAGTATTATACCATACTGCATTCGTTTTTAATAGCATGTTACAAAATGAAGTTACTTTCAACCCCATCTTATCCTCTCTTGATAGGATAGGATAAGTCTTGCTATAATTAGTATTATTA
>CAZYCT010000199.1:0-1596 GCA_964646135.1 uncultured Coprococcus sp.
CATTACTCGACCGTTTTCTTGATACTTTACCACAGGTTGACCGTGTGCTGTTTGTGCGGCGATATTGGCACTCGGACAGCATTTCAGATATTGCGGCAAGGCTTTCTCTGACGAACAACCATGTGGCTGTCCGACTTTCCCGCATACGCAAAAGATTAAAGAATTATTTGAAGAAAGAGGGGTATTAACCCATGACACGCAAAGATATTTCAGAGGGTGTGGGCAATATCAGCACCCGTCATATCCACGAAGCCGAAACCTATATAGCGCCCACAAAGAAAAGCCGCTTTTCTTCCAGAATGTTTGGTAAAGCCATCGCCGCTGTCCTTGCGCTTTGTTTGATCGTTGGCGGCATCGGCATTTTTGCCCCTTTTGGAGGTATGGCCGTGACCGCTTACGCACACGGAACGGATGCGGAGATCACAGAGTCCGGCGTAATCCTCAATACGGGGACAATCAATGACAACGGTAGCATGACGGGGCACCCGCTAATGTTCTATCTTGCTGGGAAAGATATTGCTTCCGTCCGCTTTTCTTGCAAAAATCAGCAGATCAGCTTCACCGACTGGACAGAGCAGCGGGGTGAATATGGACTTGCACAAAACTTCACAGTTGCCTATGGTGCGGATGCAAGTGAATACTACTATCTGGTGATCGACTGGGTGCCTAACGCCACGATCCGGGAATTGACCGACAATGCGGACAGCAAAATCTCTACACTCCCCGAGGAGCTTCGCAACGACATGATCGTGTTGGAGATCACCTTTGAGAACGGAAAAACGGCAACCAAAGCAATTACGATCTCCCTCATGGACGATGGAAATTTCTTTGCTGCATTTGATGACTATATGATCAGCGAAGATGATGCTTTTGTGCTGCGTCCCGACAATGAGGTTATTCCTCGTGACATCCTGTATTCCGAATGAACATGAAAAAGACATTTTTATTATGCTGTATTCTGACCACCATGCTTCTGGCGCTCACGGCTTGCGGAAAAGCTGACAACACGGTTGAGCTTGATTTAGATTTGGATGCCGCCGCTTCTGCGCTGACATATAGCGGCTATTTCCCTGATACGCTCGAGGCGCTTGATCCCGGTTTTGTTGCAGGTGCCCTGTCTTTGTACGAGGATAGAATTGAGGCAAGTCCGGAAGATCTTGTAGATGCTCGGCAAACTATGGCATTGGGCGTTGTAGCGGACGAGTTTCTCATTTTGAAAGCTGCGGATGACGCTGCGGCTGAACGCCTGGAAGCCGCATTGAAAACCTATGCGGAAGATCGAAAATCTGCATTTGAGTTTTATGCCCCGGAGCAGGCTGACCGTTTGGATGATGCCATTATAAAGCGGCAGGGCGTTTACCTCTTTTTCGTAATTGGTGAAGATCAAGAAAGCCTTTCGGAGTTATGCGACCGTCTGTTGGCTGGAGAAGTGATAAAAGTTGATATGCCGTCGGAGAACACTTCCCAAACTGAGAAACCGGAAGAAACCCCGATAGAAGCCACAACGGAAGCTCCGGCAGAAACCCCGGTGGAAACCCTTGGTGTTCCAACTGAAGAAGAAATACAAGAAGCCATGAAAGCTGCACAAGCATATTA
>CAZYCT010000200.1:0-1587 GCA_964646135.1 uncultured Coprococcus sp.
GTTTATATATATTATATAATTGGAGTATGAAAAAGTCAGAAAATGAAAGAGGCAACTCGGAGTTGCCTAAATGTAAAGCGCATGCGCTTTACATTTGATAAGATTTGACGATAAAATTGGGAGTGTAAAGGACATGACGCTTAGAGAAAAATTGATTGTACTGAGAGACAAAGCAGGACTCTCACAGATGGCATTGGCAGAGCAGCTTGGTATATCCAGACAGGCAGTTACTCGCTGGGAAAGCGGAGACACAACTCCATCTATGGACAAACTGAAGGCATTGGCGAAGATCTATAATGTGTCGCTGGATTGGTTATGCAGCGATCAATGTGAAGTTCCTGAAAATACAGCCATAGAAAGAGAACCGCAAGACGTGTGGGAACAAATGCGGAAGATAGAACCGACTTCTTGTACAGAGAAGGGCTCTGGTCAGTACAGAAAATGGCTGGTTGTTATCATAGGAACGATTATAGTAGGGTTGGTGCTTGTATTGTTCCTGATAAGCAGAAATGGGGGATGGTTAAAGGAAGGCGATCTAATACCAGTAGAAGACTTGACATCTGACGATGTAAGCGATGAACCAGAAAGAGGATTTGATTTTAATTGGTGATTATGGAGGAATAATTTATGAAAGTCAGAATAAAGCGAATTATGTGCTTAGTAATGGCGATTGGTATGATTTTTGGCTGTTTCACAGTAAACGTAGTTGCATCTGAAACAAGTCTGAAAGAGGCGGCACTACGTGCATCTGGAAGTTTTAAAATTACGATTGAACCTTCGGTGATTGCGAAAGGGAATACAAAGCTTCCGCTTGAGAAAGGAGAGACTGTGACGGTGAAAGCGGCTTATACGCCGTATCCAACAAGCGTAGATGTTGGACTGATCGATGAAGAGGGGATTTTTCATTATACGACTGTTGAAAATGGCTCAATAGATGTAACATTTTCAATCAGTGAGAGGGGAAACTATATTTTTGGAATCAGGAATAATGGGGATTCTGATATTGAGGTGTCCGGTTATATAAAATATTGAGAGGAGTGATAGTAAAGGCTTTTTTCGTGTTTGCGGTGACCATCATATGAATATTATCAAAAGAAAATCAATTATTATGGAGGTTATACTATGAAACGACTTGTTTCTATTTTTCTTGTGATTGCTACAGTTTTTTCTTTCTGCGTTGTGGCAAATGCTGCTGGGGGTGAAGAAAGCGGAAAACTTGGAACCCAGACAGCCTTTGATCAGGCATATGCTGCGAAAAAAGCAATTGCCGTTGATCGAATTATGGAGATTCGGGAGAAGTACCTTAAAAATAATGGCGTTATTTCCGACGAAGAAAGTGTTGAAATGCAGAGGCTTATCGACGAGTTTTATCCCAATGCACAGATGGAAGACTATCTTCCATCCATGAATAGTGCTGCGCGAACGAATCCTGGAGACTATCAATCTCTTAATCTTAATCTCCCGGGGAAACTGCAAGAAACAGGTTATTACTGTGCGCCTGCAAGTGGCTATGCAGTGCTGTCTGGTCGAGGAATCTCCGTGACACAGGATGAACTTGCAGAAAAAATGAATACAACTACTGACGGT
>CAZYCT010000201.1:0-1571 GCA_964646135.1 uncultured Coprococcus sp.
AAAGAATTTTCACTGCCATATTTCCAGAAAAATGTTGATTTTATTAAGAAAAATGGTGGTGGATGTGGTCTCCACATCTGTGGAACAAGCCGCAAATTATGGGAACTTCTGAATGAGACAGGAATTGGCTGCTTTGGTTTGGATAACATAGAAGATATCGAAGAAGCAAAACAGATTCTTGGACCACATATGAGCATTCAGGGAAATGTTCCACCAGTTGAAGTAATGAGACTGGGTACACCGCATGATGTTCTTCGGTCTTCGAAAGAGTGTATCCGCAAGGGATTTGATTCACCAAATGGTTATACACTTACTTCGGGCTGTCAGATGCCAGTGGGAACACCAAAAGAAAATATGCAGGCACTTATGGATGCAGCAAGAATCTTTGGACGTTATCCAATTGACAAGGATTTGCTCTGGTCTGAAGACTAATAAAAAAATTTAAAAAAAAATTGATTTTTTTGTATGAGTTGATTATACTGTTTCTATGAATAGGAAATTCCATTGGAATTTCCTTTTCACTTTATATTCAATCGCGATGAACGAATTGAAGGATAAATCAAATGCATTAGATAGGGAGGAGTCATTATGGATTCAAACAAAAGACCAGAAACTATGGAACGTATCACAACTCCGGCATTAGCAGAAGCCTTCATTGAAGAGCAGATCGCTGCTGTTCGTGAGCAGGTAGGAGAAAAGAAAGTATTATTAGCATTGTCAGGTGGTGTGGACAGCTCGGTTGTAGCAGCACTTCTCATTAAAGCAATTGGCAAGCAGTTAGTTTGTGTTCATGTAAATCATGGATTAATGCGTAAAGGAGAAAGCGAACAGGTTATCGAAGTATTCCGTAATCAGTTAGATGCGAACTTGGTTTATATTGACGCGACAGATCGTTTCTTAGATAAATTGGCAGGAGTAGCAGAACCTGAAAAGAAACGTAAGATTATTGGTGAAGAATTCGTTCGTGTGTTTGAAGAAGAATCAAGCAAGTTAGAAGGAATTGATTTCCTTGCACAGGGAACAATTTACCCAGACATTCTCGAATCAGATGGAGTAAAAGCACACCACAATGTAGGTGGACTTCCAGAAGATTTTGCATTTGAAGGATTAGTAGAACCAGTAAAATTATTATTCAAAGATGAAGTTCGTGTAGTAGGAAGAGCACTTGGACTCCCAGCATCTATGGTTGACCGCCAGCCATTCCCAGGTCCAGGACTTGGTGTGCGCTGCCTTGGTGCAATCACACGTGATCGTCTTCATGCACTTCGCGAAGCAGATGCTATTCTTAGAGAAGAATTTGATAAGAATGGACTTGCTGGAAAAGTATGGCAGTATTTCATCGCTGTTCCAGACTTCAAGAGTGTTGGTGTGAAAGATGGAAAGCGTTACGAAGGTTGGGCAGCAGTTATCCGCGCTGTGAATACAACAGATGCGATGACAGCAACGATTGAGGAGATTCCATACCCATTGCTTCACCATATCACAGAACGCATCACACACGAAGTAGAAGGAATCAACAGAGTAGTATTTGACCTTACTCCAAAGCCGATTGGAACAATTGAGTGGGAATA
>CAZYCT010000202.1:0-1560 GCA_964646135.1 uncultured Coprococcus sp.
TCTTGCAGCAGTAGTTAAAGGCGAAGCTGATTTTGGTGTATTGTCGACTAGTAGAAATTTTGAAGCATCACAGACTGAAGGAATTGAAGTAGTTGGATATATGTCTGATATTTGGGACTACTATTCATGCTGTCGTATGTGTGTAATGGGAGATTTCTTGGAAGAAAATCCAAATACAGTAAAGACTATTATCAAAGTTTTACTTCGTGCACAGTCATGGTATGAAGAAAATAAAGATGAAACAATTGACATCATGGTAGATTATATGGGAGTTACAAGAGAGTTCCTTGAGTCTTATATGTTGAATGATCATCTGAAAATTAGTGTTGATCCACTTAAAAATACATGCCTTGAAGCTTGGGATGTGTTAATTAAAACAGGTTCATTGCCAGAAGGAGCAAAAGACATTAAGATTACTGATCATATCCAGGAAGATGTGTATAAAGAAGCATTAGATATGGCAATTGAAGAATATTATGATGAAGCGCCAGAATTCTATGACAAGATGGTGGAATTCTATGCAGAACATAATGAATAATAAGCAATAAAATTGGAAGTGTTCATTATGAATAAAATAACAGGATTTCTGAAAAAATATTGGCCGACAATATGTATTTTTTTGAGCTTTATATTTTTGTATAAGTATATTTCTGATAACGGATTATTCAGCAAAGTGCTATTTCCACCGATAGAAACAATTGGAGAATCATTTGTGCAGAATAAAGAAACGATGTTAAAGAATTTATTGGCATCACTTCAATTAAGTATACCTGCAATTGTGATATCATTAATCATTTCGCTTGCGCTTGGGGTACTAATGGGATTGAATGAAAGGGCACGAGAAATTCTACATCCAGTTATATATTTTATCAGCGTAATTCCGGCAGTATTGTTGACACCATTTGCGTTACTTTTAGCACCATCTTTTCGAGCAGCATCGTTATTTGTAATCGTTTTTGGTAGTATTTGGTCAACTTTGTTTGCAACAATTACCGGAATCATGTCAATAGATAGAAGATATTTAGATAAAGCAGCGACTTTAGAACTAAAAGGGCTGAAAAAATTTATTAAAGTGATTTTGCCAGCGGCAAGTCCATCGATTTTGTCTGGTTTTAATAGCTCTTTAAGAGGTGCCTTTGTTATGTTGGCATATTCAGAAATGTACGGTACTCAGTATGGTATGGGATTTTTTGTCAAGAAAAATGCAGAGTATGCTTTGTATAATAATACATGGAGTGGATTCTTGTTCATGGCACTTGTTTTGGTTACAATCATGCTGATTTACGAACAGGTAAAGAAATATTTGTTAAAGTGGACAAATTAATGCCCTTCAGACATTTTGCTACAGAGTAATTTTAGTAAGCAAATATTTAGTAAAGAGGTGTAGAAGACACCTATATAAGAATTAATAAAGTTAAGCAGACGACTTGAAAGATGAAGTTTCAAATCGTCTGCTTTTGTTGCTTTTTATAGAAAAAAATTATAAATATTCGCCTGCTATTGACATTTGCTATTCGACAAAATTGTGTAGGCAATATATACTTTTACATAATAGTCTAT
>CAZYCT010000203.1:0-1548 GCA_964646135.1 uncultured Coprococcus sp.
TATTACAACATGTGAAAACTTAATGCCTGGAAAACCACAGGTAGCAGTATTCGATACAGCATTCCATCAGACAATGCCAGCAAAAGCATATATGTATGGACTTCCTCATGAATACTACGATAAATATAAAGTAAGACGTTATGGTTTCCACGGAACAAGCCACAGCTTCGTATCTAAGAGAGTAGCAGAATTCCTCGGAAAAGATTACAACAATACAAAGACAATCGTATGTCACCTTGGAAATGGTTCTTCAATCTCAGCTGTTCTCAATGGAGAATCAGTAGATACATCAATGGGTCTTACACCACTTGAAGGTCTTGTAATGGGAACACGTTCAGGAGATATCGATCCAGCTATCATGGAATTCATTGCTAAGAAAGAAAATCTTGATATCGTAGGTATCATGAATGTTCTTAACAAGAAGTCAGGTGTAGAAGGAATCTCTGGCGTATCAAGCGACTTCCGTGATCTTGCTGACGCTGCAGAAAAAGGAAATGAACTTGCTGAATTAGCGCTTGAAGTATTTGCATACAGAGTAGCTAAATATGTAGGAAGCTATGTAGCAGCTATGAACGGTGTTGACAACATCGTATTTACAGCTGGTATCGGTGAAAACGATCCTTCAACAAGAGCAAGAATCCTTGGATACTTAGGATACCTTGGAATTGAAGTTAATGAAGAAATGAATGGAAAACGTGGAAAAGAAATGATCATTTCTACACCAGATTCAAAAGTAACAGTACTTGTAATTCCAACAAATGAAGAACTTGCAATCGCAAGAGAAACAGTTGCGTTGATCTAGTTTTTAGATCTTGCAAAAGTGAATAAAACAATAAGGGTGAACCTTTCAAATCATTACTACAGTCCAGCTTGTCTGGGCTGTAGTAAATTTGTTTTAATTTGCGTACGCAGAATAGAAAAAATGGTTGACAAAAAGAAATTGCGTGTTATAATAGTTTAGGTATGAATAGGAGTAACGATTATGTTAATGAACCTATCTGAAGTCTTAGCTGAACCACATAAGACGATCATTCAGGATGTTGCACCTGAGATGGAATCTGTACGTATTGGCAAGGATGTGTTCCAAGTCAATGAGATTAGTCCTGTACATCTCAAAGTCGAGTATACAGGAGAGAGAAAGATTCGTATCACGGGGAATGTTTCATTGAAAGTGACGATTCCGTGTGACAGATGTCTCGAGGATGTATTGACAGAGCTTGATTTAGAGATTGAGAAGAACGTCAACTTGGATGTGGATTGTGATGCAGACGAAGACGATTCCGATGAAGCGAATTATATTGACGGATATCATCTGGATGTAGAGCAACTGCTCTATAACGAGATTTTGGTGGGATGGCCGATGAAAGTTCTATGCAGCGAGGACTGTAAAGGAATTTGCAGTGTATGTGGTCAAAACCTAAACCGGGGATCATGTGACTGCGAAGACACAAGTCTAGACCCTAGAATGTCAGTTATCCGCGATCTTTATAAGAATTTTAAGGAGGTGTAACCTATGTCAATCTGTCCAAAGAATAAATCTTCTAAAGC
>CAZYCT010000204.1:0-1520 GCA_964646135.1 uncultured Coprococcus sp.
TCTTCTCCATTTCTCTTTATAACTCTCGTTGTACCTGTTAAATCCATGCCATTCTCCTCTTTCCTATATGTATTCCCGAATCCTTATCCTACATCTATATGCAGGTTTTTATTCACTAAATATAGAGATATTATTTTGTTTCGTCACAATATTTTGTGTTCGCAAACATATGATACCTCATTATAGCTAAAATGTGAAGAGGGATTTCTTATTTTTTTTATTTATATAAAAATTGCTGTTTTCTATTTTAAAATCCAATTTATTATTTTATAATTTTAACCATCTTTTGGTTTGACTTTTACTCAGTAAACTCTTATGATATTAAAGTAATGATAAAACATAATTTTGCATCTCGCCAATGTGAGATTTGTGTTATCGTACTCGAACCTCATATTGTCTATAATCCCTCTACCAAACTATAACAATATGAGGTTCACTCTCTAAAGGTATATGCAAAACAGCTCCGAGAATTCCCGGAGCTGTTTTTTGATTTTGATTATGTAAAATCTAATTTATTTTGCTTCTTCTTTCTTAGCCATCTGAGGTCTTACAATAAAGAGTACGATAACAAATCCAACGATTGAAACGATAGTTGCTACCCAGAATACTGCGTTAACACCGTTCTGAATATTTGCAACATTTGTAGGATCTGCTGCTGTATTCATGTTATAAGCAACACCGAATACTGCTGCTGCGATTGTTCCAGCAAGTGAGTTTACAAAGTTAACAAGTGATGTACCAACACCCATATCCTGTGGATCTAATGCTGCCTGAGCTGCAGGTGTGATAGATACAGAACGGAAACTTTCTGCAATACCTGTAATTGTAAGAGCTACAAAGTAGATAATAATAGAAGTATTTGCTGTTGTGAATCCCATCATAGCCATTGGAATTGCTACAAAAAGTGTACCGATTGCCATAGCTTTCCATGAGTTTCCAGCTTTCTTTCCAACCCATGCACCAGCGATTGTTGGAAGGAAGATTGTTACGAGTGTACGAGGCATCTGAAGTGCACCTGCTGCACTTGTAGATGCTTTCATAACCTGAAGTGCACCGATTGGAGCATATACGTTCATAGCATTCTGGTAGAAGTAACAAATAAATCCAACGATAAGTAAAATTGTGTAGTTTTTGTTTTTGAACAATTTTAAAGGAATCAATGGTTCTGTTGCTTTTTCTTCAATCTTAACAAGAGCAACAAGAGCAACGATACCAATTACAAATCCTGCAATGATAGCTGGGTTTGTCCATCCCATTGACGCACCAAAGTTAAGTGCAAGAAGGATTCCACAAAGAGCTACAACAAGAGCAATGATACCAGGAATGTCAATTGCCACTTTGCCTTCACGTTTGATGTTAGGCAAATTCTTTCCAATTAAGAACACACCAAGAAGCAATGGAATTGCTGGCATAAGGATTGCAACTGTAAGAAGTCCCATATCTGTCAAGATACCAGCGATGATACTTCCACCGAATCCACCGACAGCGATAGCTGTTGCGAGCATACCCATAGCTTTTGG
>CAZYCT010000205.1:0-1520 GCA_964646135.1 uncultured Coprococcus sp.
TCACCACACAGGTAGATTCTCATAGAGATAGACCTACATATGAAAAGGTTATTATTGAATTTTGTAAAAAAGTACCGGTCGGAAAACTTTTCAATACAAATAAAATACTGGATAGCCTGGAAAGGTTATTAAGAAAATCAGATTTTGATAAAGCTGAATGGTGTGGGAACATGCTTGGCAGATACAGAGAAAGAGAAATTGTAAAAAAAGAGTGGTTCGGAACACCGAAAAAAGCTGCGTTTGAAAATGAAGAAGTAAATATACCGGAAAATAGTGATGCTATTTTAAAATGTTTGTATGGCGATTATATGAAATTGCCTCCGGAAAAAGACAGAATTGCACATGGCGTTAAAATATTGAAATGCAGAAATATATGGGAGGAAGAATAATATGAATATTGCTGTGATTATTGCTGGTGGCGTTGGTTCAAGAATGGGACAAGATCTGCCTAAGCAGTTCATCAATGTATATGACAAACCTGTTTTAATTTATATTTTGGAAAGCTTTCAAAAGCATCCTCAGGTAGACGCTATTGAATTGGTATGTATTGATGGTTGGCACGAAATTGTTTGGGCATATGCCAAGCAGTTCAATATTACAAAATTAAAGTGGATTGTATCTGGCGGAAAAACGGGACAGGAATCAATCAGAAATGGTGTATATGGACTGGAGGGAAAGGCTAACCCGGATGATAATATCATTATTCATGATGGCATCAGACCGTTGGTAGAGCCTTCAGTATTGTCGGATGTAATCAGCAAATGTTCGCAATACGGGAATGCTGTTACATCTATGCCATATAATGAACAGATTTTTGTTATCAACGAAGATGATGAAACTACAACAAACAAGTATATTCCAAGAGAAACGCTAAGACGTGTCTCAACACCGCAGGCATACAGATTTGATTTGTTGGATGCAAAGTATCATGAAGCTTTTGAAAAGGAAATTGGTATTTATGGATCACACTATACTAACACTATGATGGTAGAACTCGGTGTCACATTACACTTTGCAGCCGGATCCGATAAGAATATAAAACTCACAACGAAAGACGATCTGGAGATGTTTAAGGCTTATTTAAAGGCAGATAAAGATAACTGGTTGAAGTAAGCATAAGGAGATTTTGATGAACGTATATGACAATTCTTTATATTTAGAAGATGTGAATTATGTGGCAGAGTTGAATTTGCCTTGGGAAAAATTAAATAATAAATCCATTATGATATCAGGAGCGACTGGCTTAATTGGCAGCATGCTTGTCGATGTTATCATGAGGAAGAACAATGATAATCTGAATTGTTCGGTTTACGCTCTCGGCAGAAGTGAAGAGAGGATGCGTAATAGATTTAAATACTGTTTTGAAAATCCGTTATTTCACTTTATTGAATATGATGTAAACAGAAAACTGTGTTTGACAGAAGATTTGACAGTAGATTATATTTTGCATCTTGCAAGTAATACACACCCTATGCAGTATTCTACAGATCCGATTGGAACTATTACGACAAATATTATAG
>CAZYCT010000206.1:0-1519 GCA_964646135.1 uncultured Coprococcus sp.
GTACTTCGCGGCTTCCAATTTCAGTGTTTCATAATCCATCTCACGGTCCTCCTATGTGACTATTTTAGTTTTTTATATATACGATTTCCTATCAACTGAATAATTTGTACAAGTACAACCAATATTGCAACTGTAGAATACATAATCTGATCATTAAAATTCTGATATCCATAGCGAATTGCGACATTTCCCAATCCACCAGCACCTACCATTCCCGCTGTTGTCGTTGCATTCAGTGCTGCTATAGTTGCAAAACATATAACAGTTGAAATTCCTGGAATTGCTTCTACAATTATAACATGCCAAATAATTTGAAAAGTCGATGCTCCAAATGATTTCGCCGCCTCAACAGTCTCTCTGCTTACCTGCTCCATGTGCGTCTGTATCAATCTTCCCATATAAGGCGACATTGTAATACAAAGTGGAAAAATCGCCGCATTCACTCCTATCGAAGATCCCGTTACAAATCTAGTGACTGGTATCAAAGAAACCATAAGAATTACAAACGGAAAAGAACGAATCAGATTAATAATTGTATCCAAAATATTGAACACTATTTTGTTTGGATGCATTCCATCTGGACGCGTAATTTCAAGTACTATTGCTATCATAAACCCTATGATTGAGGAAATCAACACTGTATAAAAAAGTACATACATTGTTGTGGTAAACGCTGGCCATATAACTTCCAGTAAATATTGCTCTAATGTTAATCGCTCCATTTTAATATCCTTCCCTTTCTACTGTCCATAAAATTTGCTTATCAGAAAGCATTTTCTTTAAACATTCTCCCTCTTCACGCGGTATATTTATAGTAACTTCCGTAAATATTTCTTCTTTGTATTCACTTGTATTTGTAGATAATATTTGTGCTTGATAGTTATTACAAACAAAAGGAATCATATTTAAATTCTCAGTATTCACCAAAAAGGAAATTGTTTCACCCGATTCTGGATAGCGGTCTGCTTCTTTTCCCAACAAAGTTAATAACGCCTGTGGTTTCTGCAAAAAGATATCTTTCACACTTCCAGATGCGGTGATTTTTCCATTTTCCAAAATTGAAATCGTATCACATACCTGTCGTACCACTTCCATTTGATGCGTAACAACAATAATAGTTAAGCCTAATTTTTTGTTAATTTCTCTTAATAACTTGAGAACAGACTGTGTTGTCTTAGGATCTAAAGCGGAAGTTGCTTCATCACAAAGTAAAATGTGTGAATCTAATGCCAACGCTCTTGCAATAGCAACTCTTTGCTTTTGTCCACCAGAAAGGGTTGATGGTCTGTCATTAATCTTATCTGCAATATCCACCAACTCTAATAATTCCAGTACTCGTTTATCGATTTCTTCCTTCTTGTACTTCCAACACTTCATTGGCAATGCTACGTTTTTATAAACATTTCTTCTCTCAATCAAAGAGAACTGCTGAAAAATCATTCCTATACCCTTTCGCAATTCTCGAATCTCTTTTTTTGACAAATCACAAATTTCTGTTCCATCAATTTTTAAACTTCCA
>CAZYCT010000207.1:0-1504 GCA_964646135.1 uncultured Coprococcus sp.
GCACGCAGAAGGTGGTTATTTTGATTCGCCACATCTTGCATGGATTGCAGAGGGCGGATCCGGTGAGTATGTCATTCCGATGGATGGCTCAGAGCGTTCAAAAGAAATGTGGTCCGATGCCGGAAAGATGCTTGGAGTAATGGGTGATGATGCACCGATTTCAATAGCACCGAGCATGAATAGGAATTCCGGAGGAAGTCAGGGGAATGATGGTGCTTCTCATAGAACCATTGATATAAACATCAACGGCTCTGGAAAGATTTCTGCAGGTGAAGGTGTTACAAAAGCCGATGTCGTAGATATATTGATGCAACGTGCGAGAGATGTGATCGTAAGCATTGTTGAGCAGGAAGCACTTGTCGGAGGTGATGCAGCGTATGAGTACTGATAACGACTCCGGAACATACCGTATGTATTTTAATTACGATAATGACAATAAAGTTTATGTTGTTCCGGTTCTTCCAGAAAAAATAGAAGTTAAATGCAATGGCAAGACAACTTCTATTGAAATTGATAAATTCGGGGAAATATTGCATAAGGGAAAGCGGGATGCTATCAGTATTTCTTTTTCCTCATATTTTCCAGCGATTTTCAGTTCGAGTTATTGCTCGTGCTTAGAAAGCGAATTTAAGAAACCTGAGAAATGGCATAGTTGGATGCTTGCTTTAGAAAATGCGGCAAATCCGTGCCATTTCGTATTAGAAGGTTCGCCGTTTGCAATAAATCTATACGCTGATATTGTTTCGTATTCTGCAACGGAAGCAGGTGGGGACGTTGGAACTATCAGCTATTCTGTTGAATTAAAGGAACACAGAAAGCCGACAATCAGCACCTATAAAAAGACAAAAACCAAGACACCTCAGAAAAGCGATTCCGGTAAGCGCCCGAATAATAAGGTGAAAAGCAAAACTTATACCGTAAAAAAAGGTGATTGCCTTTGGAATATCGCAAAAAAATATTACGGTAATGGTTCGAAATACACGAAGATCTATAAAGCCAATAAAACGGTAATCGAAAAAGCTGCAAAAAAGCATGGATACAGCTCTTCTAACAATGGGAACCGGATTTACCCAGGCACTAAATTGACGATACCTACATAGGAGGAGATGCATGAATGATCTAAAATTATTGATAGGCCGTGACAGCTCTTTCAAAAATTGTACGAATCTGATATTGAAGGCAAGTATCACAGGAAGAAGGGGCGATGCTCCAAGAACACTCAGCGTGACACTTTCTGATTCAGAAGGGCACGACAGATTGGCCGCAAATTGTGAAGATGGGCTTTCAGTGCTGTTTTATGTAGATGGCAATGAAGAATTTCGAGGACTTCTCATGACGGATAGTGGCGGGAGTTCTCGGAAATTGTCATTAAAGGCATATGATGAGTGCATTTATCTTTGCAAAAACAAGGGTAGTTTTTCATACAAGAAAAAGACAGCGACTTATATTTTCAAAGATTGCTTGAAAAAATTGGGATTAAAACTGGGATCTGCAGTAAATACAG
>CAZYCT010000208.1:0-1458 GCA_964646135.1 uncultured Coprococcus sp.
CCCGCGACCTCCACCTTGGCAAGGTGGCGTACTACCAACTGTACTACTATCGCATATATGAAATTAAAAAGCGACAGACGGGACTCGAACCCGCGACCTCCACCTTGGCAAGGTGGCGTACTACCAACTGTACTACTATCGCATATATGAAATTAAAAAGCGACAGACGGGACTCGAACCCGCGACCTCCACCTTGGCAAGGTGGCGTACTACCAACTGTACTACTATCGCATATCAACTGCTGAGCTTTATCGCCTCAACAGTTGATAGTATACCTCATTAACTTACAAATGTCAACTATTATTTTTCAGAATTTAAATTCTTCAATTCCAGACCGAGTTCTTCTAATTGTGCCACATCAACTGCTGCCGGTGCCTCTGTCATAAGATCTGATGCATCCTTCACTTTCGGGAATGCAATAACATCACGAATACTGTCTTCTTTCGCCATAAGCATCACAAGACGGTCCAGACCATATGCAAGTCCTGCATGTGGTGGAACTCCATACTTAAATGCGTTCAATAAGAAGCCAAACTGTTCCTCGGCAGCTTCTGGAGTGAAGCCAAGTACTTCGAACATTTTACTTTGAATCTCGTTATTATAGATTCGCACACTTCCACCGCCAATTTCATTACCATTTAAAACGATATCATACGCTTTTGCACGCACACGACCTGGATCTGTATCGATATATTGAAGATCTTCGTCCATTGGCATTGTAAATGGATGATGCATTGCAGTAAAACGATTCTGCTCTTCATTCCATTCAAGAAGTGGAAATTCTGTTACCCAGAGGAATTTATATTCATTTTTGTCAAGAAGTTCCATCTGACGCGCAAGTTCCAAGCGAAGGGCTCCAAGTACTGCCCATACAACTTGATTCTTATCAGCAGCAAAAAGAAGTAAGTCCCCATTTTCGCCATCCATTGCTTCGATGAGTGCTTTCATCTCTTCTTCCTGCATAAATTTAGAGAAAGATGATTTTACAGTACCATCTTCCTGAATGGCAACATATGCAAGTCCTTTTGCTCCATAATCTTTCGCAAAATCGACTAACTTATCGATTTTCTTTCTTGGCATAGCACCCTGTCCCTTGGCATTGATACCGCGTACGCTTCCGCCATTTTCAATCGCGCCTTTAAATACAGCAAACTCACAGCCTTTCACTGTCTCTGTCACATTCACCAGTTCCATGCCGAAACGAATATCTGGCTTATCTGAACCATAACGATCCATTGCTTCCTGCCATGTCATTCTCTGAATTGGAAGCTGGATGTCCATTCCCATAACTTCTTTGAATAATTTTGCAAGAAGTCTTTCATTTACTTCAATCACATCATCCACATCAACAAATGACAATTCCATATCGATCTGTGTAAACTCTGGCTGACGATCTGCACGAAGGTCTTCATCTCGAAAACATTTGACAATCTGGAAATATCGATCATATCCAGAGCA
>CAZYCT010000209.1:0-1440 GCA_964646135.1 uncultured Coprococcus sp.
TTAGGCGTTGGATATGACCCAATTCCTAACTCCTCACTTCTAACTCCTAACTTTTTCCATTTCCCTTCCGACGGACTTTGAAGTTCGGCCGTGCTATGATAGGGGCAACCTGAACGGGAGGTGGTCGAGGCGGAAGTTTATCTGGATCTGGTAATGATACTCAACTTTCAGGTGGACTTTTTGCTGCTTTTGGGGACAAACCGGCTTTCGGGATTTCCACTGGCGGCGCCGCGGTGTGGCTGGGGGGCCCTGCTGGGGAGCATCTACAGCGGGGCCTGCATGCTGCCGGGGTTCCGTTTCTTGGGAAATGCCCTGTGGCGGTGCGTCAGTCTGGGAGCCATGGCGGTGGTGGCCTTCGGCTGGGGGAAAAGCAGCTGGAAGCGGTGCGGGGTGTTCCTGATTCTGAGTATGGCTCTGGGGGGCATGGCCGTCAGTCTGGGACGTAACGACTTTTTCTCTCTGGTGCTGGCAGCAGGAGGATGCTTTCTCCTGTGCCGGGTGGCCTTTGGGAAGGCCGTGGGCAGTCAGGAATATGTCCCTCTGACCCTTACTTATGCCGGATGCACCGTCAGCGTGCTGGCTCTGCGGGATACCGGCAACACCCTCCGGGATCCCATTACCGGGGAACCGGTGCTGGTGGTGGGAGCAGATGTGGCAAGGCGGCTGACCGGGCTGACGGAAGCCCAGCTGAAAAGCCCCATGGAAACCCTGGCAAAGCAGCCCATCCCCGGCCTGCGGCTGATCCCATACCGGGCGGTGGGGCAGGGGGGAAGTTTCCTGCTGGGGCTGCGGATGCAGGATATCCACTTAGACGATAAAAAGATTTCTGCCGTGGTGGCATTTGCGGCAGAGGGACTGGGCAGAGGGGAAATGGTACAGGCGTTGACGGGAGGAATGTTATGAATCTGCGGAAATTGCTGGAAATGCTGGGGCTGTTGCGGCAGCAGGAAGTCTTTTACATCGGCGGCAGTGATATTTTGCCGCCGCCACTGAAAGGGGAGGCAGAGCGGGAGACACTGGAAGCTCTGGAACGGGGAGAGGAAACTGCCCGGCAGACACTGGTGGAGCACAACCTCCGACTGGTTGTATATATCGCCCGGCGGTTTGAAAATACCGGCATCAATCTGGAAGATTTGATTTCCATCGGCACCATCGGCCTTATCAAGGCCATCGGAACATACAAGCTGGACAAGAAGATCAAGCTGGCCACCTATGCTTCCCGGTGCATTGAAAATGAGATCCTGATGTACATCCGCAAGACCGCCAACCAGAAGGCGGAAGTGTCTCTGGAAGAGCCTATTAACATGGACTGCGACGGCAACGAACTGCTGCTGTGCGACATTTTGGGCACCGAGGAGGATATGATCCTGCGACCGCTGGAAGATCATGTGGATCTGTGCGTTCTGCGGCAGGCTCTGGGGGAACTGCCCCAGCGGGAGC
>CAZYCT010000210.1:0-1400 GCA_964646135.1 uncultured Coprococcus sp.
TATTATTTGAAAATGTATGGATTTATACGTTTGGTGTTGGTGCTTTATGTGCCACAAAAGTTTGTCATTTTACGGAAGATGAGTTAAGTCAGATGTTGACAACAGAATTTCAGGCAATGATGATGCTGATTAAATCAGAAAGATGATCCAGCCGTAAGGCTTGATTATATAAAATTTTATATTTTAAGGAGATTGCTGTTTGAGAAAAAACAACACTTTGGAGATTGTGGCATGACCGGGAGGTTATGAACACAGTCAAATCGTAACCTCCCAATGCTGTGGTCAACAACTATCAGGAGGTAAAAGAAAATGAATAAAAATGACTATCGTATACGTTTGGAAACACCTGCAGACCAGGCAGAAGTAGAAAATCTGGTAAGAGAATCTTTTTGGAATGTGTATCGTCCAGGTGCTCTGGAGCATTATGTGCTGCACTGCCTGCGAAACGACAAAGACTTTGTTCCGGAACTTGATTTTGTGATGGAAAAAGATGGTCGGATTATTGGGCAGAATATCTTTATGAGAGCGAAGATTCAGGCAGACGATGGTAGAGAGATTCCTATCATGACCATGGGCCCAATCTGCATTGCCAATGATTTAAAACGCAAGGGATATGGAAAGATTCTTTTGGATTATTCTCTTGAAAAGGCAAAGGAAATGGGTGCAGGGGCATTATGTTTTGAAGGTAATATCGGTTTTTACGGGAAAAGTGGATTTGATTTTGCTTCTAAATATGGAATCCGTTATCATGGATTGCCAGAAGGTGAAGATGCTTCTTTCTTTTTGTGCAAAGAACTGATCCCAGGATATCTGGATGGTGTAACAGGAGAGTATGCTGCACCAAAAGGTTATTTTGTGGATGAAGAAGAAGCAGAAAGGTTTGATGCGAGATTTCCATATAAAGAAAAATTAAGATTGCCTGGACAATTAGTGTAATAGTATTCCAAACTGGGTCTGGTGGGGCGATATAGCCCCATCAGATGTTACGATTAGACTTACGGGAGGTTCAAAATGAGCAAATTTAAACTTTTGTGGGAATTTGTGAAAAAGAATGGTAGTGAGACTTTCGTGATGACATTTGAAGAAATACAGAATGTCGCAGGAATACCGATCGATCATTCTTTTCTAAAATATAAAAAGGAACTTATAGAATATGGATATGAAGTCGGAAAAATATCCTTGAAAGAACAGAAAGTGGATTTTCGTAGGATTTTGTAAGAGTTTTTTTAGAGGAGGCTTTTATAATGGAGAAAACATTAAATACTTTGTTTGTAATTGCAAGTATGGGACTGGCTGTTTCTGCATTGATATTCATTTCAATATCTATATTTAGTGATACACAGTCGGAGTGGATGCTGCCAGCTGGACTTTTTTGCTGTGCATTGAGTAATCTTTTTAAC
>CAZYCT010000211.1:0-1359 GCA_964646135.1 uncultured Coprococcus sp.
TGGAATAGTCTCTGCGATCCTGCATCCAGGCGTATCCCGTAGGCAGAGTCGGTGCATCCTCCGCTTCGGCTACCCAGCCGTGCAGCGTCCATTCGATATGGGTAAAGATATGCGTAGCTTCCGGCAGTGTGGCGGTGATCCTTGCCCGGATCCCCAGCTTTTCTGCCACCTGCAGCATATCCGTTTCCGGCATAGCACATTCCACAGTCAACGGTTGCCACAGTCCGGCAAGCAGTCCCTTCTCCGGCCGCTTCATCACCAGCCAACCCTTGGGCGAATGGAGCAGCAGCACCGTCACCTCCACTGCCGTTCGTGGCTTCTTGGGCGTTTTCATGGGCAGCACCTCCACCGCTGTTCCTCTGTTCTCCAGACCGCCACATAGCTCTCGCAGTGGGCAACCCTTGCAGTCGGGGGATCGTGGGGTACAGACCAGCGCACCCAGCTCCATCAGTGCCTGGTTGAAGTCCCCCGCATTGTCCGGTGGCAGCTGCTCTTGCACCCGGGTAGTGATGATCCTTTTGTTTTCCGGCAGCAGCACGTCTCGGTCATCGTCATACAGTCGGGCAAACACCCGCAGCACGTTGCCGTCCACAGCCGGAACCGGAATGCCCATGCTGATGGATGCGATGGCACCGGCGGTATAGGCACCAATGCCTGGCAGGGTCAACAGCTCTTCGTAGGAGGTGGGCAGCTCTCCCCCGTAGCGTTCGCAGACCACCTGTGCCGCCTTTTGCAGGTTTCGCACCCTGCTGTAGTAGCCCAGCCCTTCCCACAGCTTATGAAGCCGTTCGGGGTCGCAGTTGGCCAGTGCTTGTACGTCCGGCAGTTCCTCCATGAACCGGTAGTAATAGGGCAGAACGGCGTTCATCCGGGTCTGCTGCAGCATGATCTCGCTGACCCACACATGATAGGGTGTGGGATCCTCTCGGAAGGGGAGAGAGCGGCGGGTGGCGTAGAACCAGACCAAAAGGGGTGGTGCGATGGGATATTGCAATTCTTTCACGGTATCATCTTACCTCATGTAATATTCATTTTCCAGCATATCCAGTGTACCAAAGGTATAACCGGCATCGATCACGTAGTTCAGCAGCCAGGGCAGCAGTGCTTCGGTTTCCGCAATGCTGTCGTGTACCAGAATGATCCGGGTGTCGTAGGGGCAGCTTTCCCAGGTCTCGATGAAGGTCTCCTTCCAGTAGGTCTCGCTGTCCATGCCATCGGGTCGCAGAAACAGCACGCCATCGTTGGTCAAAATGTTCCAATCGTACACCCGGTAGCCCATTTCGTGGAGGCCGTCTAACATTGCCTGTCTTTGGTCTGCACCGAAGTAGTTGCCCACCGAACCGCCGGGAAACCGGAAGT
>CAZYCT010000212.1:0-1332 GCA_964646135.1 uncultured Coprococcus sp.
ACCTTAACTCCGAAGAGCTCCTCTGCTGCGTGTGCGATCTCGGGCTTTGTAGCGTCTGTAGCTACCTTGAAAGCGTACTTCTTGTCAGCGATCATGTCCATGGACTTCTCGGTGATAAGGGGCTTTATGATGATATCCTGAGCGAACTTCATTAAGCATACACCTCCTGGATTTTCTCGGCAGCAGCCTGAGCCATAACGAGCGTGTTGCAGTTCAGGATGTCGTAGACGTTGATAGCGCCGGCAACGGCAACCTTAACGCCCTCGATGTTGGAGAGACTGCGGAACACCTTGTCGTCCTTCTCGGGGAGAACAACGAGGCTCTTCTTGCCTGCGCCGATCGCAGCGAGCATAGCGACCATTACCTTGGTCTTGTACTCTGTTGCGGTGATGCTGTCGACAACGATAAGGTTATTGTCGAGAGCCTTGGACGAAAGTGCGCTCGTGATAGCTACGCGGCGAACCTTCTTGTTGAGCTTTGTTCTGTAGGAACGGGGCTTCGGGCCGAGAGCAACTCCGCCGTGTGTCCACTGCGGGCTTCTTGTGGAGCCCTGTCTTGCGCGGCCTGTTCCCTTCTGTCTCCAAGGCTTGCGTCCGCCTCCGGAGACCTCGGTTCTTGTGAGAGTGGACTGTGTGCCCTGTCTCTGGTTACCGAGATAATTCTTAACTGCCATGTGGAGGACAGCGCTGTTTACCTGTGCAGCGAAAACGCTGTCAGCAAGCATCATTGTGCCGACTTCGGCACCTGCCATGTTTACAACTTTGATTTCCGGCATTTCTTCTTCCTCCTTCCGACTTATGCTTTTACGCTGTCGCGGATGAACACGATGCCGCCCTTCGCGCCGGGGATCGCACCCTTGACCGCGATGAGGTTCTTCTCCGTGTCAACCTTGACAACTTCGAGATTGAGTACTGTTACCTGCTCGTTACCGTACTGACCTGCCATCTTCTTGTTCTTGAAGATGCGGGCAGGGTCGATAACACCCATGGAACCGGACTGACGGTGGATAGGACCGATACCGTGAGTCTTTCCGAGCATGTGGAGGTTCCAACGCTTGATAGCACCGGTGTAACCGCGACCCTTGGTGTTGCCCGTTACGTCGACCTTGTCGCCTGCGGCGAAGGTATCGACAGCAACTACGTCGCCGACGTTCATGTCCGCTGTGTTCTCAAGACGGAACTCCTTGAGGTGACGCTTTGCACTTACGCCTGCCTTCTTGAAGTGACCTGCCGCGGGCTTGTTTACAAGCTTCTCACGGATGTCCTCGAAAGCGAGCTGTACAGCGTCGTAGCCGTCTGTATCGACGGTCTTCTTCTGTGTTACGGGGCAGGG
>CAZYCT010000213.1:0-1327 GCA_964646135.1 uncultured Coprococcus sp.
CCATTTGCGCCGCACATTGCAGAAGAAATGTGGGAAGAACTTGGTGGAACAGACACTGTATTTGCAGCAGGATGGCCGGCATACGATCTGGAAGCTATGAAGGATGATGAGATTGAAGTTCCGGTACAGATCAACGGAAAAACAAGAGTAGTCATCAAGATTGCGGCAGATGCTACAAAGGAAGAGGCGATTGCAGCTGGAAAAGAAGCGATTGCAGATAAACTCACTGGAACAATCGTAAAAGAAATATATGTTCCGAAAAAAATTATCAATATTGTACAGAAATAAGCGTGATTAAGAAAGACGCAGACCACGATTAAAATGTTTACATTTTAGTTGTAGGCTGCGTCTTTTTGAACTTGTAGTGAGCAGGGAAATATGATATTCTATTGAAAAGCATTATTTTCTAATATTCTAGCGAAAACGCGTCAAGAGTCATTTCTGAGTCATATTTATATGAAATCTTAATGCTTTGTTACCAAAAAAGATGAAGCAAAAAGAGATATAGATATGAAAATGGCTCGATGTAGAGCTGTAGTTGTCTCTTTTTGTAGTGAAGAAGGAGAAGAATTATGGCAAAAAAGAAAAAAAGTAATAAGAAAAACAGGAAGCAAATTGTAAAAAGAGACTATAAGGCTAGATTGTTTGAAATGATTTTTCGTGAGAAAGATTCTTTGTTGGAATTGTATAACGCAGTAAATGGAACAAGTTATTCTGAACCAGAAAAATTGGAAATTAATACATTAGAAAATGCAATTTATCTTTCCATGCACAATGATGTATCGTTCATCATAGACTCTAGATTATCGTTGTATGAGCATCAATCAACATATAGTCCCAATTTACCATTGCGTTATTTGTTTTATGTTTCAGATTTGTATTCTGAAATGACAAAAAAATGTAACTTGTATGGAAAGAAGCCAGTAATTATTCCTGCACCGCAATTTTTGATTTTTTACAATGGAATTGAAAAGAGGATGGAACGAGAAATATTAAGATTATCGGATGTGTTTGAGGTGCAGGGAGAAGAAACATGGTTGGAATTAAAGGCGGTATTGTTGAATATTAATCCAGGATACAATGAAAAAATTGTAGGTGCTTGCAAGACGTTGCAGGATTATGTTATTTACACTTCGAGAGTTCGAGAATATGCGAGAGAGATGAAAACTGAAGATGCAGTAGAAAAAGCAATTACAGAGTGTATTTCAGAAGGGATACTTGCGGATTTTTTGACAACTTATAGAGCGGAGGCAATGAAGATGAGTATTTATGAATATGATGAAGAAAGACAAAGAATTTTAGATAGAGAAGAAGGACGCGAAGAAGG
>CAZYCT010000214.1:0-1283 GCA_964646135.1 uncultured Coprococcus sp.
GCTTTGTCGGTATCAACACAGCAAAAGAAATAAACCGCCTCGGTATGTGCCTTGAAGAATATGTCGAATATTTAAATAAATAATTCGAAAAACTTAATATTGCACTTTTTTGTAAACTGTATTATACTTGACAGGTATCAATTTTTTTGGGGGAAAACAAGAATGAAAAAACTACTTCCGTTACTGCTTTGCTTATGCCTGTGTCTTTCGGTCGGCTGTTCTGAAAGTCACGACAGACTGAGCATTGACAAAGGCGACGAGCCGAGCAGTGAGGTGCAAAAGCCGGTAACATATAAAAATCCGCTTACCGGAATTTCGGGAATGTCAGAGGATAAAGCGGATGACCGACCCATTGCCATAATGATAAACAACATAAAGGTGGCTCAATCCGTTCAGACGGGAATCGCAAAGGCGGATATCGTATACGAAACCGAGGTTGAGGGCGGAATAACGCGTCTTATGGCGGTATTTCAGGATGTAACCGTTGCGGAAAAAATAGGAAGTATACGTTCTGCAAGATATCCTTATATTGATCTGGCACTTGGGCACAATGCCGTTTACATGCATCGCGGACAGGATGAAAAATATTGCAAGCCGCATTTAAGCGATATAGACGATATTGACATAAACGAAAATAATTACGCAACAAGAATCAAAAACGGTCTTTCCTCGGAGCATACGCTTTATACATATACACAAAAGCTTTGGAGCGGTCTTGTAAACGACGGCTATAAAACCGAGCGCGGCAGCAGTGAGCCGTGGGTAAGCTTTGCAGATGAGGAATCTCCCGTATCGCTTGAAAATACGGCAAACACTGTCAATGTTCCGTTCTCCGCAAGCTATAAGAGCGTATTTAAATACGATTCCTCTTTGGGTAAATACACAAGATATTTCGGTAACACCGTACGTAAGGATTACTATACCAGCGAGACCGAAAATTTCAAAAACGTATTTGTACTTCTTACGAATATTTCAAACTATTCGGACGGCTACCACAGAAAGGTGGCACTTGAATCGGGTGACGGTTATTACTGCGTAAACGGCACCTATACCGCAATTAAATGGTCTAAGGGCAAAGCCTCAAACGGCTTCAAATTCACAAATGCCGACGGCAGTGCTCTTACCGTAAACCCCGGCAACAGCTGGGTCTGCATTGCGGACAAGGGCACCTCTCAACCGATATTTGAATAATAGATTTGGGTTGACTTATTAAGTCTTATATGCTATAATACCGTAAACTGCCACCGGGTAGAAAAATGCTTAAAGCATTCGTTTACACATCG
>CAZYCT010000215.1:0-1278 GCA_964646135.1 uncultured Coprococcus sp.
GTTGGTCCTTTTGGGTATCATGAATATGCTGGAGACGGGGTTCGTATTGGCTCCAAACGGGTATAGCTGTGGGGAGTCGAACTCGCTCTCTGTCAGATCTCCTGCAGACCTTTCCTCTTACGCATGGATTCCTTTCCGCCAATCACCACGGTGTAGGCGTCGTGGACGATTCGGTCACAGATGGCGTCGGCCAGAAGTGGATCAGACAGTTTCTCTGGCCAGCCCGGAATGTCAAACTGGGAGCAAAAGATCGTGGAATTTCGCTTGTACCGGGATTCCACAATTTCCAGTAAGTCCCTGGCTTCCGTTTCTTTCAGCGGGTACAGAAGCCATTCGTCAATAATGAGAAGTGCATATTTCTTGTACTGAGCCATGAGCTTGCGGATCGTACCGTTTCCTCTGGCGATTTGAAATTCCACCAGCAGATCCGGCAGTCGAATATACTTCACTGCAAAGAACCGTCTTGCCGCAGCAATGCCCAAAGCACAGGCCAGATAGGTTTTGCCGCTGCCCGTTGCGCCCAGCAGGATGATGTTGTGGTGTTCCTGAATGTAATTGCAGGTGCCAAAACGCAGCATTGCTTCCTGGTTTAGCCCTCTGTCAGGGAGATACTCTACATTCTCCAGGCAGGCACTGGGATCCGAAAAGGTGGCCTGCCGGATCAGCTTACTCAGGTGGTTATTCTTTCTCGCATTCCATTCCGCATCTACCAGAAGACCGATTCGGTCCTCAAACGCCATGCTTTGGAACTGAGGGTCGGCGAGTTGGTCTTTCAACGCATTGGCCATGACACTCAAACGCATTTCTCGCAGCTTGGATACTGTTGTTTCTGTCAGCATTACTTGTTCCCCCTTCCATAGTAGTCAGCCCCACGGGTAAACCCATACTGGGAAGAGGAAGGTTTCACTACATCCTGTTCAGGGGCGATCTTGTCCTGACCGGATGCCAGAATTGCCTGAATATTCTTGAGGGAAGGCCGGGGTGTGTACTCCAGCGCCCGCTTACAGGCATTTTCCAGTCTTTCCGGCGTGTATTTGTCTGCCAGCTTCAGAAGTCCCATGCAGGACTTGTACCCCTGCTGTTCTACCTTGTAGCTGCTGAGAGTGGCGTGGACAACGATCTGCGTGTTACTTCCTACCTTCTCGGCCCAGTGGATAAATCGTTCTCCGTTCCATTGGACATACTTCTGGTGGTCGGGCGGCATATGCTCCTGAATCGTGCTGTACTGGTTGAATTTTCCGTACAGCCTGGGATGGGAGCAGATCCGGTTTCCTCCAT
>CAZYCT010000216.1:0-1233 GCA_964646135.1 uncultured Coprococcus sp.
GGTTTGTGTGGTTTTTCAGCCATTCCAACAAGTCATTTTTCATCACCAATTTGCGTCCACCGATCCGTAAAGTTGGGAAACCCGGGTCGTTCAATAGGCTGTATGCCCCTGCTTTGGAAATCTGCAACGCTGCTGCGATTTGCTTGGCATCCATCACATCGGGCATGGTTTCAAACGGTTCTTTACTCATAATTCTCCTTTCTGGCAGCAAAAAAGCAGCCACGAAAATCGTGACTGCCATCTTGAAGCAATATTATTTTGTGTGTTTCTCTAAAAAGTCGCCATACTCGCCTGACACATAATCCTCATACGCACCGGCGATTCTTTCAATGTGTTTTGTAACGGCACTGGGTGTTTTGAACCCTACCGCAGCAGCAATCTCTTTAAGGGGACTGCCCTCCATCCGCATCCGCAGTATTTGTTTATCCTGCTCTGTCAGTTTATTCTCAAACTGCTCAATGCCGATTTTCTGCAACACTTTGGTTTCAAACTCTGCCGCCGGATTGGGAATGTCGAACAATATCTCGCCATCGATCATCGCTCCGGTTTCTGCAATTTCTTCGATGGACAAATGGCGGTGGTTGCGGTCGTGATACCATGAACGGTTGAAATCCCGTTTGTGAACGCTGGAACCGCTGTAATCATCAGGATCACGGTTGTTCCAGAACTCGTCGATCATGGGCTGCCAATTTTCTTCCGCAACGATCATATCTGTCAGATTGCCAACCAAATTGCCGAACTGCCGATATGTGAGCCACGGCAATTCTTGCCCGTTTCCCATGAGAAATAGCCGTTGAAAACTCCAATCCATCTCGGTTTCAAACTTTTTGCGGAAATGTTTGAGAATTTCATAGGACAGCCGCCAAAGTGGAAAGTCGCCGGAATAGTTCTTCCAATCGCCGGGGATGTCCTTATATGTGCCGTCCTTACTTGGCACTTGGAAGAATTGCCATGCAGACCACGCATAGCAGTCCCATACCAGTTGCAGGAACATATCGCCGTTGATTATTTCCATACTGTCGGGATCATCCAACAATTCATAGATGTTTCGGGGCAAAGACAATGCTGGCGGATATTTTTCGACCAGTTCTCTTGGCAGAGCGTAGAACAGTGTCAGCCACGAAAGGTTGCTCCCTTGGGGGATCTCAATAATGCCATCCGGCACGATGGCGAAGAAACTATAACGCAGACTCATGTGGTTCATCTCCCTTCGGTAGTTTTACATTGTTACGG
>CAZYCT010000217.1:0-1201 GCA_964646135.1 uncultured Coprococcus sp.
CCAATCATTAAGAAATGGGTGTACTCAGATCATGATATTTTTGTTCGAGAAATTGTATCTAATGGATGTGATGCAATTACGAAACTGAAAAAGTTAGATATGATGGGCGAATATGAGATGCCAGAGGATTACAAAGCGAAGATGGAAGTCATCGTGGATCCAGAGAAGAAAGCAATTCATTTTATCGATAATGGTCTTGGTATGACAGCAGAAGAAGTGGAAGAATATATTACGCAGATTGCATTTTCTGGTGCGACACAGTTCTTGGAGAAATACAAAGACAAGACTACAGAAGATGAGATTATTGGACATTTCGGACTGGGATTTTATTCTGCATTTATGGTGGCAGATGAAGTGCATATCGATTCCCTTTCTTATCAGAAAGATGCAGTGCCTGTTCACTGGGTAAGCAACGGTGGAACAGAGTATGAGATGAGTGAAGGTACGAAAGAGACAGTCGGAACAGAGATTACATTATTCTTGAATGATGACAGCACACAATTCTCCAACGAATATCGCATGAGAGAAGTGCTGGAGAAATATTGTTCCTTCATGCCAGTAGAGATTTTCCTCTCAAAAGCAAATGCAGAGCCAGAGTATGACACCATTTCAGAAGAGGAACTTCTCGATACAGATACTGTGGTTGAGCACATCCACGAAGAAGCAAAGATGGAAGAGCGCGAGAACGAGAATGGCGAAAAAGAGATGGTAGAAGTTTCGCCAGCAGAAGACAAGGTGAAAATTGTAAGAAGACCTGTGTCAGTCAGTGATCCAGCACCACTTTGGACAAAACATCCAAATGAATGCAAGAAAGAAGATTATATCGAATTTTATCGCAAAGTGTTTATGGACTACAAAGAACCACTGTTCTGGATCCATCTGAACATGGACTATCCATTCAACTTGAAAGGTATTTTATACTTCCCGAAGATCAATACAGAGTATGATTCGATTGAAGGTACAATCAAACTTTATAACAATCAGGTGTTCATCGCAGATAACATCAAAGAAGTAATTCCAGAATTCTTGATGGTATTAAAGGGTGTGATCGACTGTCCAGATCTCCCACTGAACGTGTCAAGAAGTGCACTTCAGAACGATGGATTTGTGAATAAGATTTCTGAATATATTGCAAAGAAAGTGGCAGATAAACTTTCTGGTATGTGCAAGGTGGACAAGGAAAATTATGAAAAATACTGGG
>CAZYCT010000218.1:0-1166 GCA_964646135.1 uncultured Coprococcus sp.
AAAGAAGTTATTTTAAATTAAGGGTATTGCCTTCATAAGTTAATGTTTTCCAATCATCGCTGAAAGTCATCGTGCAGTCATATCTTCCCATTATATGAAGCGTTTTACCTTTCAATATCGTTACATGAGCTACCATATCGCTGCTAGCTTTTGTTCCTTTTTTATAACGGTTTCCGTATGCTCCTGATATACAAACAGAACCGTCCATTTTTTTTGGTTCATTGATTGTTATATCGAATCCCGTTACTTGCGGTATGTCGCCTTTCCATCTAGGAGCAGCTTTAAAGTCTGCGGTTGCATAAGTGCTGCTTTTATTTACAGGTATATTTTCTATAAAGTCTTTAGTCACTTCGCAAACTATTGCCGTAGTATCAACTAAATTTTTATCATATTTTCTATAAATGCCTTGTTCTAAAATTATAGTATTTCTAATGTTGTCTTTAACTATCGTTAATTGATTTTCGCTTACGGAAATATTCTCCTCAGCAACTTTTTCGTAGAAATATACTTGTCCATTTTCGTCAACAGATAAGAATTTATCTTTATTATCGGATACGGATTTGTAAGTTCCCTTATAAGCGCTTAAACTTTTGTGCATTATTACGCTTTGCATACCTTCTATGTCGGCTTCGTCGCTCGTTTTTTCAAGTATAAAACTAGTATATGCATCCAATCCATCATCTCTGAGATTCAAAACCTCAATAGTTCCTTTCGCATAATTACTGATTTGTAATTTATTTGCAGAAGGTAAAACTGACGCTTGAACGGAAGATGTAAGCAAATTAGCAGATTGATTATAACAGTTTAAAGTCAAAATCTGTCCGTCTTTAAACTTATAATGCACCATTTTACCCGTAAGCCATTCTTTCTTACCCCATTCTGCATACATATGGTTGCCTTCTCCATAATATACGCCAGCATATTTGTTAATAAATGCCGCTACATCTGACGGATTAGTCGAAGCGCCGCCTCCGTTTGTGGTTATCAAATCAGAATCGGTTGTTCCAGTTTGCGTTAGATTTGTTGGATTTAGGGCGTTTTTCTTACAACCCACCGAAATCGTTAACGCAAAAATTAATAATAATGTTGTGAGCTTTCTCATTGTAGCTCCTCCTTAAAAAATTAAATTTAAAAGTTCAATCACTTAAACCTTCTATCCTTAAGAT
>CAZYCT010000219.1:0-1132 GCA_964646135.1 uncultured Coprococcus sp.
CGCAGCAGATCACCGGTACCCCCAGCTCCTTTGCCAGCAGCTTCAGGTTTCGGGAGATCTCGCCTACCTCCTGCACACGGTTGTCGTTGTGGGAGTCGCCCTGCATCAGCTGCAAATAGTCGATGACCACAAGCCCTAAGTTCTTCACCCGCCGCAGCTTGGAGCGCATACCGGTGACCGTGATGCCCGGCGTGTCGTCGATCAAAATGTCCATTTCCGAAAGCCGGTTGGAGGCATAGGCGATGGATTCCCAGTCCTCCGGCGTCAGTGTCCCCGAACGAAGCTTGAAGGAGTCGATCTGCGCCTCGGAGGACAGCATACGGTTGGCAAGCTGCTCGGCAGACATCTCCAGGTTGAAGACACAGACGGTCTTTTTCGTCCGTTCTGCGGCAGAGGTGGCGATATTCATAGCAAAGGAGGTCTTCCCCATACCGGGTCGAGCCCCGATCAGCACTAAGTCTGCGTTGCCCATCCCCACGATCACATTGTCCAACATGGTATATCCGGTGGGCATACCCCGGCTGGCCTCCGGATTTTTCTCTAAATCATTCAGGTGGGTGTACACCTGGATCAGCGCATCCCGGATGTGGATGAAGTTTTTGTTCTCCCGCTCCTCGGCAATGCGGAACACCTGGCTCTCGGCGTACTCCACCAGGTTCTCTACGGAGTCGTCCCCCATGTAGGCCGCTTCTGTGATGGATTCGCCTGCATTGATGAGCTTTCGCAGGATGGCCTTGTCCCGGATGATCTTTGCATAGTCCACGGCATTGGCGGCGGTAGGCACGGCTTCTGCTACCAGCTTCAGGTATTCTCTGCCACCCGCCTCATCGTAGGTCCCCAGCACTACCAGCTCGTTCAGCAGGGTGACCACGTCGATGTTTTTGGAGGTGATGTACATGGACTGCATGGCGGCAAAGATCTCGGCATGCTCCCGCATATAGAAGTCGTCACGGTTGATGATGGGCGTAATTTTGTCCATGCAGGCCGGTTCGATGAGGATGGAGCCAAGCACCGCCTGCTCTGCCTCTAAGGAAAAGGGCATTTTTTTGCCAAGATCGTCATTCATATACAGGGAGTCTCCTTTTTGGGTCCAATTCAGATAGAGATATTATAGCACAGATGCCCCCAAATT
>CAZYCT010000220.1:0-1034 GCA_964646135.1 uncultured Coprococcus sp.
CCTGGGTCACCGAGTGGATATGGGATAGAGATTGTAGGTACGATTCTGTTAGCTCCAACTGTCTTCGATACTGGAACCAGGTTACACATATGTACGATTGGGAAGCCCGCACGTTCAATTTCTTTTACCATTGTTGCAGCGCAACGTGTGCAGGTACCTCAAGTGCTGACCATGATACAAGCATCTACACCGTCTTCCTGAAGGTATGGGATGATTTCTTTTGCCATACGAGAAGCCTCTGATTCTGTTGTACCAGTTCCTACTGTTGTATAGAAATAATTATGGAGTGTTCCAAACACGCCTTCCTTTTCCAATGCACGAAGTGCATCCACTGGTGTAATAACGTCTGGATCGGCATCTGCTGCTGCCGGGTCAAATCCAGCATGTACTGTCTTATATACACCGCCTTCCAATCCGTCTGCGCCTTCAATGCTGTAACGTCCCCAACGTGTTGCAGATGCTGACTGGATACGGTCCGGGTTGTCAACCGGTACGATACCACCAGTATTGAGAAGTGCGATTTTTGCATGTGCTAAATCTTTTACTGCCGGTGCAATTGGTACACGGTCAATCTTTGGAATTGGTGTCTCTGTCACAAATGGTTCCCCATGAACTTTCTTCAGAAGCATTTCAATCATACGCTCTGAAGCAGGTTTCTGGTCAGGTCTAAAGTATTCTTTACGAATTCCACGTGGGAAATAACCTTCCAATGCTGCTGGTCCAATTTCTTCGCCATCTAACAGTTTATTTGCAAGATCAACCATTGCTTTTACGTCTTTTCTCATCTTAGAAGCAATGTTTCCGCCCTGCATGATATACATATCTTTCTTGAACATCAGAACACCAGGTGTCTCCACGTTCATAGATGTCACTACTGGAACTCCAAATTTTTCTTTTACTGCTTTACAAATTGTACCACATGCTACCGTGTAACGTCCTGCCTGGAATGCTGGACCTGCAAGGAAAATATCAAATTCTTTTCCTTCTAACATTCCCATAATCTGTTCTACTGCCCAGTCTGTTCTACTTCCCAT